>NZ_CP108644.1:2830500-3145000 GCF_041435495.1 Streptomyces sp. NBC_01116 | reverse complement strand
CCTGTGGTTAGGGGTGAAAGGCCAATCAAACTCCGTGATAGCTGGTTCTCCCCGAAATGCATTTAGGTGCAGCGTCGTGTGTTTCTTGCCGGAGGTAGAGCACTGGATAGGCGATGGGCCCTACCGGGTTACTGACCTTAGCCAAACTCCGAATGCCGGTAAGTGAGAGCGCGGCAGTGAGACTGTGGGGGATAAGCTCCATGGTCGAGAGGGAAACAGCCCAGAGCATCGACTAAGGCCCCTAAGCGTACGCTAAGTGGGAAAGGATGTGGAGTCGCAGAGACAACCAGGAGGTTGGCTTAGAAGCAGCCACCCTTGAAAGAGTGCGTAATAGCTCACTGGTCAAGTGATTCCGCGCCGACAATGTAGCGGGGCTCAAGCGTACCGCCGAAGTCGTGTCATTCGTACATATATCCCCAACGGGAGTACGGATGGGTAGGGGAGCGTCGTGTGCCGGGTGAAGCAGCCGCGGAAGCGAGTTGTGGACGGTTCACGAGTGAGAATGCAGGCATGAGTAGCGATACACACGTGAGAAACGTGTGCGCCGATTGACTAAGGGTTCCTGGGTCAAGCTGATCTGCCCAGGGTAAGTCGGGACCTAAGGCGAGGCCGACAGGCGTAGTCGATGGACAACCGGTTGATATTCCGGTACCCGCTTTGAAACGCCCAGTACTGAATCAGGCGATGCTAAGTCCGTGAAGCCGGCCCGATCTCTTCGGAGTTGAGGGTAGTGGTGGAGCCGATGAACCAGACTTGTAGTAGGTAAGCGATGGGGTGACGCAGGAAGGTAGTCCAGCCCGGGCGGTGGTTGTCCCGGGGTAAGGGTGTAGCCCGTGTGGTAGGCAAATCCGTCACACGTTAAGGGTGAGACCTGATGCCGAGCCGATTGTGGTGAAGTGGATGATCCTATGCTGTCGAGAAAAGCCTCTAGCGAGTTTCATGGCGGCCCGTACCCTAAACCGACTCAGGTGGTCAGGTAGAGAATACCGAGGCGTTCGGGTGAACTATGGTTAAGGAACTCGGCAAAATGCCCCCGTAACTTCGGGAGAAGGGGGGCCATCACTGGTGATAGCACTTGCTGCTTGAGCTGGGGGTGGCCGCAGAGACCAGCGAGAAGCGACTGTTTACTAAAAACACAGGTCCGTGCGAAGCCGTAAGGCGATGTATACGGACTGACGCCTGCCCGGTGCTGGAACGTTAAGGGGACCGGTTAGCTGCCTTTCGGGGTGGCGAAGCTGAGAACTTAAGCGCCAGTAAACGGCGGTGGTAACTATAACCATCCTAAGGTAGCGAAATTCCTTGTCGGGTAAGTTCCGACCTGCACGAATGGCGTAACGACTTCTCGACTGTCTCAACCATAGGCCCGGTGAAATTGCACTACGAGTAAAGATGCTCGTTTCGCGCAGCAGGACGGAAAGACCCCGGGACCTTTACTATAGTTTGATATTGGTGTTCGGTTCGGCTTGTGTAGGATAGGTGGGAGACTTTGAAGCGGCCACGCCAGTGGTTGTGGAGTCGTCGTTGAAATACCACTCTGGTCGTGCTGGATGTCTAACCTGGGTCCGTGATCCGGATCAGGGACAGTGTCTGATGGGTAGTTTAACTGGGGCGGTTGCCTCCTAAAGAGTAACGGAGGCGCCCAAAGGTTCCCTCAGCCTGGTTGGCAATCAGGTGTTGAGTGTAAGTGCACAAGGGAGCTTGACTGTGAGACCGACGGGTCGAGCAGGGACGAAAGTCGGGACTAGTGATCCGGCAGTGGCTTGTGGAAGCGCTGTCGCTCAACGGATAAAAGGTACCCCGGGGATAACAGGCTGATCTTCCCCAAGAGTCCATATCGACGGGATGGTTTGGCACCTCGATGTCGGCTCGTCGCATCCTGGGGCTGGAGTCGGTCCCAAGGGTTGGGCTGTTCGCCCATTAAAGCGGTACGCGAGCTGGGTTTAGAACGTCGTGAGACAGTTCGGTCCCTATCCGCTGTGCGCGTAGGAATATTGAGAAGGGCTGTCCCTAGTACGAGAGGACCGGGACGGACGAACCTCTGGTGTGCCAGTTGTCCTGCCAAGGGCATGGCTGGTTGGCTACGTTCGGAAAGGATAACCGCTGAAAGCATCTAAGCGGGAAGCCTGCTTCGAGATGAGTATTCCCACCCTCTTGAAGGGTTAAGGCTCCCAGTAGACGACTGGGTTGATAGGCCAGATGTGGAAGCCCTGTAAGGGGTGGAGCTGACTGGTACTAATAGGCCGAGGGCTTGTCCTCAGTTGCTCGCGTCCACTGTGTTAGTTCTGAAATAACGAACGGCCGTGTTTTTCCGGTGTTGGTTAATTTCATAGTGTTTCGGTGGTCATTGCGTTAGGGAAACGCCCGGTTACATTCCGAACCCGGAAGCTAAGCCTTTCAGCGCCGATGGTACTGCAGGGGGGACCCTGTGGGAGAGTAGGACGCCGCCGAACAATTTTTCCGGGAAAGCCCCGCACCAAAAGGTGCGGGGCTTTTCTGCGTTCACGACTCGACCGGCACCGACGCTGGGGAGAATCAGGAGAAGAACGCGAGCTGGAGCAGTCAGTTCTCCGGATACTCCTCGGCCTCGGAGCCGGCAGAGCAGGGCGCAAGGCGCTGGGCTCTGAATCAGAGACGGCCTGCGGCCTTCAGAGCCAAGTACGTATCGGCAAGCGCGGGAGCCAAAATCTCCGGAGTGGCGTCCACGACGACAACGCCGTGGCGGCGGAGCTTGTCGGCCGTGCGGCGACGGTCGGCCTGGGCCTGACCGGCAGCTGCCGCGTCGTACACCGAGTCGACGGTTCCCCGGGCCTTGGCCATCTCCTCGATCCGAGAGTCGGAGACCGCGGCCAGCAGAACGGTGTGGCGCTGGGTGAGCTGAGGCAGCACCGGGAGGAGACCCTCCTCGATGGGAGCGGCCTCCAACGTCGTGAGGAGGACGATCAGCGAGCCTCGGGGGGCGTCGGAGAGGGCGGCGTTGCTCAGACCGCGGGCATCCGTCTCGATCAGCTCCGGTTCCAGCGGGGCCAGGGCGTTGACGACGGAGGCCAGCACATCGCCCGTGGCCGTCCTGCCGTGGACCCGGGCTCGGACCTGGCGGTCGTAGGCGAGGAGGCTTACGCGGTCGCCCGCCCGCGCGGCGAGCGCGGTGAGAAGGAGGGTGGCGTCCATCGAGGCGTCCAGGCGGGGGACATCACCCACCCGGCCCGCCGACGTGCGGCCGGTATCGAGGACGATCAGGATGTGCCGGTCACGCTCGGGGCGCCACGTTCGGACCGCTACGGCGGACTGTCGTGCGGTGGCCCGCCAGTCGATGGAGCGGGTGTCGTCCCCGGGCACGTAGGCCCGCAGACTGTCGAACTCCGTGCCTTCACCGCGTGTCAGGACGCTGGTGCGGCCGTCGAGTTCTCGGAGCCGGGCGAGCCGGGAAGGCAGGTGCTTGCGGCTGGTGAACGGTGGCAGGACCCGTACGGTCCACGGTGCCCGGTGCTGTCCCTGGCGAGCGGCGAGGCCCAGCGGTCCGTACGAGCGGATGGTGATCCGTTCGGCCTGCCGCTCGCCGCGACGGGTCGGGCGCAGAACGGTGACCAGACGTCGCCGTTCCCCGGCGGGAATCGCGAGCGTGTGGCGGGAAGCGCGGCGTTCGGAGCCCGAGGCCCAGCTGCTGGGGGGCCAGGCATCGCGCAGTTGGGCGCGCAGGCGCCGACGCGAGGTGTTGGTCACGGTGAGTTGCACTTCGGCGGTGTCGCCGAGTCGAACGGATGTGTCACCGGATCGAGTGAATCGAAGCGTGCGCACTGGCGCGGCCAGGGCATAGTCACACAGAATTGCCAGGGAAAGCGGTGCGTTGACCGCAAGCATCCCGGTCCAGCTGGGAGCGAGGATGCCTACGGGGAGTGACCCCAGGGCGGCCAATAGCGCGGTACGTCCGGTGAGGGCCATGGTCACCGCCTCATCGGGGTACGGGCACGTGGGCGAGCACTGAGGCGATGACGGAGTCCGGGGTGACTCCTTCCATTTCCGCCTCGGGCCGCAGGTGGATGCGATGACGGAGCGTGGGGAGCGCCAGGGCCTTCACATCGTCCGGGATGACGTAGTCCCGGCCGGTCAGCCAGGCCCAGGCGCGGGCGGTCGACAGCAGCGCGGTGGCGCCTCGGGGGGAGACGCCGAGGGCGAGCGAGGGGGATTCGCGCGTGGCACGGCAGATATCCACTACATAGCCGGCGATCTCGGGAGAGACGGTGGTCTTCGCGACGGCTTCGCGTGCTGCTTCCAGATCGGCGGGTCCCGCGACGGGACGTATCCCCGCGGCCGTCAGGTCGCGCGGGTTGAAACCGTCGGCGTGACGGGTGAGGACGTCGATCTCGTCCTGCCGCGAAGGAAGAGGAACCGTCAGTTTGAGCAGGAAGCGGTCCAGTTGGGCTTCGGGGAGGGGATAAGTGCCTTCGTACTCGACGGGGTTCTGGGTCGCGGCGACGAGGAAGGGGTCGGGCAGCGGGCGCGCCGTCCCGTCGACGGTGACCTGCCTTTCCTCCATCGCTTCGAGGAGGGAGGACTGGGTCTTGGGAGGGGTGCGGTTGATCTCGTCGGCGATCAGCAGGTTGGTGAAGACAGGGCCGGGCTGGAAGGAGAACTCTGCGGTACGTGCGTCGTAGACCAGTGAACCCGTGACGTCGCTGGGCATCAGATCGGGGGTGAACTGGACGCGCTTCGTGTCGAGTTTGAGCGATGCGGCAAGCGCGCGCACCAACAGGGTCTTGGCCACACCCGGTACGCCTTCGAGGAGTACGTGTCCCCGGCAGAGCAGCGCGACGACGAGCCCGGTGACGGCGGGGTCCTGGCCGACGACGGCCTTGGCGATCTCGGAGCGCAGAGCCTCCAAGGAGGCGCGGGCGCTGTCGGACGGCTCCGGTTCCGCGGGCCTCACGGGAGCCGCTGCGGGCATCGTGGGCTCGGCCGGCTCAGGGGTCGGGGCGCTCATGAAGTGCGTACCTCTCTTTCGAGGGCGTCGAGTTGATCGGCGAGGAGGACCAGGGCGGCGTCGGTGGAGGGAGCCGTACCGAAGAGCAGGGTGCCGAGGTCGTGGTCCGGGGCGGTGACGCGTGCGGACACGGCGGCGAGGAGGACGTCGGGGGTGTGCGCGTCACGGGCGGGCACGCCGGTGAGGGGGGCGATGCGTGTGCGGGTGGCGGCTCGGAGGGCATCGGCGGCCCGGTCGCGGGCGTTGGCCTTGCGGTAGAGGAGGGAACGGCCTTCGGCCGATTCGGACGCGCGGATGGCCACCGGCAGCCGTTCTGTCACCAGGGGGCCGAGTCGACGGGCCCGCCAGACGGCGGCGAGGACTGCGGCGAGGGCGAGCTGAAGCGTCCCCCACAGCCAGCCGGAGGGGACAAGATCGAGGAAGCTGCTCTCGTCGGCCGCCTCGTCCCCCGCCCCGTTCTCCGGCTCTTCTTCGGTCTCGTCGCCGGGGGAGTTGTCATCGGTGGTTGCGGATGGATCTGTGAGCGAGGGGAGGTACCAGACGAGATGAGGACGGGAGCCGAGGAGCTGCAGGGCGAGCGAGGCGTTGCCCTGCTTGTCGAGACGCTCGTTGTGGAGGAAGTCGGGGGAGCCGAGGACGACGGTGTCGCCGCCCGCGCCGGCCGGGAGGACGACCAGGCTGGGGATGCCCGCGGTCGGGTAGCAGGTGATGGCGGTGGTGTCCTGCGGCGTGTAGCGGATGCCGCCCATGTCCGCCGTGCCTGCCCGACGGGCGGCGGGGAGGTCGCACGACGGGGCCAGAGCGCTGACGGCCTGCTGCGGCTCGGCGCGGACACCAGGCGCGAGTCGGGTCGTTGCCCCCGGTCCCGGGGCGATCAGGAGGGTGCGTCCTGCGGACGCAGAGGCCGCCGCGTCCAGCCGCAGCTGCTGCGACCGCGTCAGGAGATTGGGCCCGGCGACGAGGAGTGTGGTGTCGGGTCCGGTCGCGGCGGTGGCTTCGTCGAGAGTGGTGGCGACGGTGACGGATATGCCGCGGGCCTTGAGGAGTTCGGCCACGGCGCGGCTGCCTCTGGGGTCCGTGGAGCGCGGGTCGAGCTGTCCGTGGTTCGTTCCGGAACGTACGGCGGCGAACGTGATGCCGGCGACGACGAGGATGAGGACCACGGCCAGGAAGCCTCGCGCGCGGGTCCAGACCTGGCCGGGGGTGGGTGCGGTCGAGGTGGGGGAAGCTGTGGTCGACGCGGTCATCCGGTGGCTCCTCGGGAGGTTCCGGGCAGCAGCGGCTTTGCCTCGTCGAGTTCGAGGTCGAGGGTGCGCAGGGACAGGTATGCCGACTGGTGCGCGGTGCGGCCCCCGTACGTCACGTCGTCGAAGCTCCGGGCGGCGGTGCGCAGCCGGGTGGCGTGCTCGGGGAGGGTGCGGCCCGCTTCGGCTGCGGCCTCGTCCGCTGTGCGGCCGGGGCGGGGATCGAGCAGGGCTCTTTCCTCCAGGGACCGGACGATGGCACGCATGCGTTCCTGGACGGCCTCGGTCCAGCGCAGGGCCGAGGCGTGCGCCTCGGCGGCGGTACGGTGCTGGGCCGCGCTGCGGGGACCGTCACTGTCGAAGAGAGCGTCCGCGCTCCGGGAGGAGCGTTTCGGGGTGCCGAGCCGCCACCAGAGGGCGGCGGCAAGGCCGATGACGACGACGACCAGGACGGCGAGTCCGGCCGGGCCGCCGGGGGCGGCGCCCGCGGCGGCGTCGAATACTCCGGCGACCCAGTCCCAGAACTGGTTCAGGGCGCGCTGGAGGAAGTTCGGGTCGTTCTCGTGGTACATCGGCCTGGACAGCTCGCTCTCGGCCGCCTCCCGTGCGGGGAGACGCGGAGTGTCCACGGGTATGTCGCCCGCCGCCGTGTCCGACCGTGCTGTGGCTGTGCCCCCCGCCCCCGACACCGCATCAGCTCCTGGGGGTGTCGGCGTCGTAGCCGGGCAGACCCGCGGCCCGTGCGAGGTCGAGGTCCAGCGCTTCGCGGCGGATGCGCCGGTCCACGTAGAGGAGGGCCATCACGCCGGCGACGAAGGGGTAGATCAGCGTCGAGACGATCACTTCGCCGATGCCGGTGATGATCAGGAACGGCCAGCCGAAGGAAGGGGCGGTGCCGTTGAGGAATTCGCCGGCGTCGGTTCCGTCCGCGATCACCGCGATGATGCCGAACGGGATGGAGACGAGGAACGTCAGCAGGAAGGTCAGCAGCCAGGTCAGGGCGAGGATCCCGAAGGTGCGCCACCAGGCGCCGCGGACCAGCTTCGCCGACCTGCGCAGCGCGGCCACGATGCTCTGTCGCTCCAGCATCAGCGCGGGGGCGGCGAGTGCGAAGCTGACGTTCAGCCAGAGCACCGCGACGCAGGCGGCGAGGAAGCCGAGGAGGGCGAGTGCCGCTCCCGCCTCGGAGCCCAGCAGCAGGCCGGGGCCGACGCCCACGGTCATGATCGCGGCCATGATCAGGGTCACCAGCACGGTCAGCCCGAGCAGCGGGAGGACCCGGGGGCGGGCCTCTGCCCAGGCGTCGGAGAGCGTGGTGGGACGGCCCAGCACCGAGCGGCTGATGACCACGGTGATGATCGACGCGGTGAAGAGCGTGGCGATCATCATGACGAGGGAGGCCGGGGCCAGGGAGATCAGCGTCGTCCGGGCGGAGTCGGTGGCCTGGCGGAGGGCCTCGGCGCCGGTGGCGTTCGGGTCGACGGAGGTCGGCTCCGGCAGCAGATAGCGCTGCATGAGGGTGACCGCGATCTGGGTGACCACCGAGACCGCGAGGCTGAAGCCGAGTGCGGTACGCCAGTGGGCGCGCAGCGCGGATACGGAGCCGTCGAGAATCTCGCCGAGGCTCAGGGGGCGCAGCGGGATGACACCGGGCTTCGCGGCCGGCGGCGGCCCTGCCCAGCCCTGTCGCTGCGGGCCACCGCCCCAGCCGGGTGCGGGCGGCCGTGTTCCGGGGCCGCTGCCGGGGTTGCTCGGTGGGGACCACTGCCCGGGAGGCGGCTGCTCGGGGGACCACTGTCCCGTCGGGCCGCTTCCGTCCTGGGGTTCGGAGGGGCGGGGAATCGCCGTCTCCTTGCCGTCGGAGGGGGCAGATCCGGGCGACGCCCAGCCCGGAGAGTCGTTCATTCTCGCTCCTTCACCGTCCTGACCGCTCATCGGGGCGGCAGGTTGGCAGCCATCGTGCCACGCGTGGGTCCGGGGCGGACCAGCCGCTCTGCCTCCCCGGTGTCTTCATGTGCGGGCGGCTCACCGGGCAGACTGGACGGATGGCTGATCAGGACGCGCAATCGACGACGGGCTTCGAGCCTCCGGCGCTCTCCGTACTTCGCTGGGACGAGCCTCCGGAAGGTCCCGTGCTGGTGCTTCTCGACCAGACGCGGCTGCCCGCCGACGAGGTCGAGCTGGTGTGCACCGACGTGCCCGCGCTCGTGCGGGCGATCCGGACGCTGGCGGTGCGAGGGGCGCCGCTGCTCGGGATCGCCGGGGGCTACGGGGTGGCGCTCGCCGCTGCGCGGGGCTTCGACGTCGCGGAGGCGGCCGGTCTCCTGGAAGGGGCGCGGCCCACCGCGGTGAACCTCGGTTACGGGGTGCGACGGGTGGCGGCGGCCTACTGGGAGGCCTCCGGCAAGGGGCAGGGGGACGAGGCGGCCGCGGCGGCGGCGCTGGCCGAGGCGCGGGCGCTGCACCGCGAGGACGCCCTGGCCAGCAGGCGTATGGCGGAGCACGGCGAGGCGTTGCTCGAGGAGCTGCTGCCGGGCCGCGCCTACCGGCTGCTGACCCACTGCAACACCGGGGCGCTGGTCTCCGGGGGCGAGGGGACGGCGTTCGCCGTGGCGTTGCGGGTGCACCGGCAGGGGCGGCTGCGCCGGCTGTGGGTGGACGAGACGAGGCCGCTGCTCCAGGGGGCCCGGCTGACCGCGTACGAGGCGGCGCGCAACGGTCTGGCGTACAACCTGCTCACGGACAACGCGGCGGGGTCCCTGTTCGCGGCCGGGGAGGTCGACGCGGTGCTGATAGGGGCGGACCGCATCGCCGCGGACGGCTCGGTGGCCAACAAGGTGGGGAGCTATCCGCTGGCCGTGCTCGCGAAGTATCACCACGTGCCCTTCATCGTGGTGGCGCCGACGACGACCCTGGATCTGGAGACCGCGGACGGCACATCGATCATCGTCGAGCAGCGTTCCGGCAGAGAAGTGACGGAGCTCACATCGCCGCAGGGTGCATCGGACGGGAGCGGAGGCGGGATGGTCGTCGCACCCCTCGGCGCCCCGGCGTACAACCCGGCCTTCGACGTCACACCGCCGGAATTGATCACGGCGATCGTCACCGAGGAGGGCGCTGTTTCCCCGGTTACGGGGGTCGGACTGGCAGAGCTGTGTGCCAGGTCATCGCAGGTAACGATTAGCTAATGGGATGATGTCGATTATGAAGGGACGCGTCCTTGTCGTCGACGACGACACCGCACTGGCCGAGATGCTCGGGATTGTGCTGCGTGGAGAAGGTTTCGAGCCGTCGTTCGTAGCGGACGGCGACAAGGCACTGGCCGCATTTCGTGAGGCCAAGCCGGACCTGGTGCTGCTCGACCTCATGCTGCCCGGAAGGGACGGCATCGAGGTGTGCAGGCTGATCAGGGCCGAGTCCGGTGTGCCGATCGTCATGCTCACTGCCAAGAGCGACACCGTCGATGTCGTGGTCGGCCTGGAGTCAGGGGCCGACGACTACATCGTCAAGCCGTTCAAACCTAAGGAGTTGGTTGCCCGGATCAGGGCACGTCTGCGGCGGTCCGAAGAGCCCGCGCCGGAACAGCTGACCATCGGTGACCTGGTCATCGACGTGGCCGGCCACTCCGTGAAGCGTGAGGGGCAGTCCATCGCCCTGACTCCGCTGGAGTTCGACCTGCTGGTCGCGCTCGCCCGTAAGCCGTGGCAGGTCTTCACCCGTGAGGTCCTGCTGGAACAGGTGTGGGGTTACCGCCACGCGGCCGACACCCGCCTGGTGAACGTGCATGTCCAGCGTCTGCGTTCCAAGGTCGAGAAGGACCCGGAACGGCCGGAGATCGTCGTGACGGTCCGAGGTGTCGGCTACAAGGCCGGACCGAGCTGAGATGCCCCGAGGCAGCGCTGCTCCGGGGCCCGGCGAGCCGGGAGTCCGTACGGAGCGGGCTGCCGGCCCGGGACGGAAGGCGTCACGTATGAGCCGTTTCCTGCAGGGCGGCCGGCTGTTCGAGGACCGGACGCCCGGCGGGCCCGTGCCGCGGTTGCTGATGCGGTGGGTGCGCCGTCCGTTGCTGCCCGCCGTCCGGTTGTGGCGGCGCAATCTGCAGCTCCGCGTCGTCGCCGGCACTCTGCTGATGTCGATCGTCGTCGTGCTGCTGCTCGGCTTCGTCGTCATCGGCCAGGTGCGCAACGGCTTGCTCGAAGCGAAGGGCACGGCTGCCCAGACCCAGGCCGCGGGCGGGTTCGCCGCGGCCCAGGAGAAGGCCAACGCCCCCCTCGCCCCCGACGGGCGGGGGAGCGAGCGCACGGGCGACATGACCGGCAGCACCTCTTGGCGCACCGAGCTCGTCGACCAGCTCGCCAGCGGCGGGAAGAACGCCTTCAACGTGGTGGCGCTCAGCGTCGACTCGGTGACCGAGGGCGCGGGCAGCCGTGCCGCACGTGGTTCGGGCAGTGTCGAGGCGGCCAGTGTGCCCGAGCGCCTGCGGCAGAACGTGAGCGAGGGGCAGGGCGCGTTCCAGACGTACTCCGAGATCCGGTATTCCTACGGCAACGAGGCGCAACCGGGGCTCGTCGTCGGCAAGCGGCTCTACGACATCGATCAGCAGCCCTACGAGCTCTACTACCTCTTCCCGCTCACGCAGGAGGAGAAGTCTCTGACCCTGGTCAAGACGACCCTGGCGACCGCCGGACTGTTCGTCGTCGTGCTGCTCGGGGCCATCGCCTGGTTCGTGGTGCGGCAGGTCGTCACACCGGTGCGGATGGCCGCCGGCATCGCCGAGCGGCTCTCCGCCGGCAAGCTCCAGGAACGGATGAAGGTCACCGGTGAGGACGACATCGCCCGGCTCGGCGAGGCCTTCAACAAGATGGCCCAGAACCTCCAGCTGAAGATCCAGCAGCTGGAGGAGCTCTCCCGGATGCAGCGGCGCTTCGTCTCCGACGTCTCGCACGAGCTGCGGACCCCCCTCACGACCGTCAGGATGGCCGCCGACGTCATCCACGAGGCGCGTGCCGACTTCGACCCCGTCACCGCTCGCTCCGCCGAGCTGCTGGGCGACCAGCTCGACCGGTTCGAGTCGCTGCTCGCCGATCTGCTGGAGATCAGCCGGTTCGACGCGGGCGCCGCCGCCCTGGAGGCCGAGCCGATAGACCTGCGGACCGTGGTGCACCGGGTGATCGGCGGCGCCGAGCCGCTCGCCGAGCGCAAGGGCAGCCGGATCCTGGTCGTCGGCGACGACCAGCCGGTGATAGCCGAGGCCGACGCCCGCCGCGTCGAACGCGTCCTGCGCAACCTCGTGGTCAACGCCGTCGAGCACGGTGAGGGCCGGGACGTCGTGGTGCGGATGGACGTGGCGCAGGGCGCGGTCGCCGTGGCCGTCCGGGACTACGGCGTCGGGCTCAAGCCCGGCGAGGCGACCCGGGTCTTCAACCGGTTCTGGCGCGCCGACCCGGCGCGGGCCCGGACGACCGGTGGGACCGGTCTCGGCCTGTCGATCGCCGTGGAGGACGCGCGGCTGCACGGCGGCTGGCTCCAGGCCTGGGGCGAGCCGGGCGGCGGCTCACAGTTCAGGCTGACCCTGCCGCGTACGGCGGACGAGCCCCTGCGCGGTTCGCCGATACCGCTGGAGCCCGAGGACTCGCGGCGCAACCGGGGCAACCGGGAACGCGGGGAGGCCGGGGCCGGTGCTTCGGACGACCACCGGCTGATGTCCGTGCCGGCCCAGCCCGGGGCCGGTGGGCGTTCGCCGCTGCCCGGGCCCGGTCGCGGCCCCGCCGTCCGCAACGGAGCCGCCTCGTCGGTGCACCCCGCAGCGCTGCCCGGCAACGGGGCACGAGTCGTGGCGCGCCCGGCCCAGGAGCGCCCCGGTGGGCGTCCGGGCAATGGCCTGCCGCATTCCGACCAGGAGGACACCACCCGTGGGTACTGACCGCCGTCCGGGCGGCCGAGGACGGGCGGTGCGGACGTCCGCGCTGCTGGGCTGCATCGTCGTGCTGGCCGGGTGCGGCTCGATGCCGGTGACCGGGGACGTCAAGGCGGTCGACGCCTCGCAGCCCGGGGACTCCCAGGTGCAGGTGTACGCGGTGGCGCCCCGGGAAGGCGCGCCGCCCAGCGAGATCGTCGACGGCTTCCTGGAGTCGATGACCAGTGATGACCCCGCGTTCGCGACCACCCGGAAGTACCTGAGCGCCGATGCCCGGCGTACCTGGCAGCCCGGCGGGGGGACCACGGTGCTCGCCCAGGCCCCCAACCGCAGTGGCCCCCTCCTCCACGACGAGGCCAACCGGGCGAGCCGGGACAAGGAGACGACCTACACGCTGACCGGCGAGAAGGTGGCGGAGGTCGACGCCCAGAGCTCCTACCGTCCGCTCGCGCCCACCGACTACGCCCAGGCCCTGCACCTGGTGCTGGAGAAGGGGGTGGACGGGAAGCAGGAGTGGCGCATCGACGTCGTTCCGGACGGCCTGGTCCTCGGGCAGTCCGACTTCAAGCGGCTCTACCGCTCCGTGAACAAGTACTACTTCGCCACCGGTCGTCCGAACGGCCGGTCGACGCTCGTCGCGGACCCCGTCTACGTACGCAACCGTACGGATCCGGTCACGCGCATGGACACCGTCACGCAGACCGTCAGGACGCTGCTCGCCGGGCCGACGAACTGGCTGCGGCCCGTGGCCGACTCCCGCTTCCCGCAGGGCACGGCCCTGCGCAGGGGCACCATCGCGCTGCCCCAGGACGACCAGAACGTCCTGAGGGTGCCGCTCAACGACAAGGCCGACGAGGCGAGCCCCCGTGCCTGCCGGATGATGGCCGCACAGGTGCTGTTCACACTCCGGGACCTGACCTCGGCGCGGGTCGAGCGGGTGGAGCTGGAGGGCGGCGGGGGCGGAGAGCTCTGCGCGTTGGACGCCGACGACGCGCCGGAATTCTCCGGCGACCGCGGCTCCGACGGGGACGACAGCCAGTACTTCATCAACGACAAGGGCCAGGTGGAGCGGCTCTCCGGTGCCATCGACGGCACCGGCACGCCCGAGCCCGTGACCGGCCCGCTCGGCACGGGCGCCGTCCCGATGGGCGCCGTCGGGGTGGCCCGGGACGAGGAACGGGCCGCCGCGATCTCCTCCGACGGGCAGCACCTCTACGTGTCCTCCCTGGAGACGGACGGCGAACTGGCCGACCCTCTCGTCACCAGCAAGGCGAAGAAGACCGCCGACCGGCTGTCCTCTCCGAGCTGGGACGGCCTCGGCGACCTGTGGGTGGCCGACCGTGATCCGGCCGGTCCCAGGCTCCTGCGGCTGACCGAGGGCACGGGGGAGCCGCAGGAGGTCCGGGTGCCGGGTCTCGACGGCGCCCGGATCGAGGAGCTGCGGATGTCCGCGGACGGGGTGCGGATCGCTCTGCTGCTGAGGAAGGACGGCCGGACGACGCTGAACATCGGCCGGGTCGAGCGCCGGGGCTCCTCCGTGGCGCCCGAGATCTCGGTCGAGGACCTGCGCCAGGCCGCGCCGCAGCTCACGGACGTGACGGCCATCTCCTGGTCCGGACGCAGCCGGCTGGTGGTGGTCGGCAAGGAGGAGGGCGGTGTCCAGCAGGTGCGTTACGTGCAGGCGGACGGCTCCACATCGGCCTCGGGGTCGTTGCCCGGGGTGAACCAGGTCCAGTCGGTCGCCGCGGCGGACGACGAACTGCTACCGCTGATGGCGGAGACCGTCGGCGACGGCATAGTGAAGCTCTCGCCGGGGGACAACTGGCAGACGGTTCTCAAGCAGGGCGCGTCCTTGGTCTACCCCGGCTGATCCGGCAGCGGGCCGGGATCCGCCGGGTACCCGGGTTTTCCACAGGGGTGGTCCGCCCGGGGCGGCCCCGGCACAGTGAGGCCATGCGGAACGCGTGGCAGGAGCTGGCCGGTCTGCTTCTGCCGGTCGCCTGCGCCGGCTGCGGCAGGGCGCGCACCGAGCTGTGCACGGCCTGCGGGGCCGCGCTGCACGGTGCGCCCGTCCGCCCGGTCCGGCCCTCGCCCCGGCCTCCGGGGCTCCCGTCGGTGTACGCGGCCGCGCCGTACGAGAACGCCGTACGCGCGGTTCTGCTGGCCCACAAGGAGCGAGGGGCACTGGGGCTGGCCGGGGCGCTCGGACGGGCCCTGGCGGGTTGTGTACGGGCCTGGGCGGGGCGGCCGGGCGGAGCGGGTTCCCTGCTGCTCGTCCCCGTGCCCTCCGCGCGATCCTCGACGGCGGCGCGTGGTCACGACCCGGTGCGCAGGATCGCCGCCGCGGCCGCGCGGGAGCTGCGGCGCGAGGGGCTGCCGACCGAGGTGCTTCCGCTGCTGCGGCAGCGGCGCGCGGTCGCCGACCAGTCGGGTCTCGGGGCGCGGGCGCGGCGGGCGAATCTGGCCGGCGCGCTGGAGCTCACGGCGGAGGGAGGGCGACTCCTCCGGGACGGGCTCCTCGGGCGCGGACCTCTCCGGTTCGGCAGGGTGATCCTGGTCGACGATCTGTTGACGACGGGATCGACGCTGGCGGAGGCTGCACGGGCCGTCGGCGAGGCGAGCGGTGCCGGTCGGGAGCCCTCCGTGCGCGGAGTGTGCCGGGCGGCGGTCGTCGCCGCGTCCCCCTCCGCCTTCGAAATAAACCGGAACTGACCGGGAACCCGCATCGTTGCAGGTAATGAGAGGGCAATACCCCCTGAACGGAGGTACGTGCCAGTAGCGGGTGCCGAGACCCTGCTGTGCAGGCTATGTTCGGTTGTGAGGAACGGTGAATGCCGAACCTCGATGAATGCACCATCAGGTTTCGGGCAGGTAACTCACCGGTAGAGGAAGCACGCACGTCGGTGGGGTTGCGACCTCTCCGACGGGGGAGGAGGAGGCGAAAGCCACCGAGTCCGAGGCCCTGGTGATCTCCGGGGCCTGGTGCAAAAGGGAGATGCTCCGCCGCTGAGCGGGGCGATCCGGGAACGGAGTTCTGCGTGGACATCGTCGTCAAGGGCCGCAAGACCGAGGTGCCCGAGCGGTTCCGCAAGCACGTGGCCGAGAAGCTGAAGCTGGACAAGATCCAGAAGTTCGACGGCAAGGTGATCAGCCTCGACGTCGAGGTGTCCAAGGAGCCGAATCCCCGTCAGGCCGACCGTTCCGACCGGGTGGAGATCACGCTCCGCTCCCGGGGACCGGTCATCCGGGCGGAAGCGGCGGCGGGCGACCCCTACGCAGCGCTCGACCTGGCCACCGGAAAGCTGGAGGCCCGGCTGCGCAAGCAGCACGACAAGCGCTACAGCCGCCGCGGCAACGGCCGTCTGTCGGCTGCCGAGGTCGGGGACGTGGTCCCCGGCGTCGCTTCGTTCGACGAGGACGGTGAACTGGTCGGCGAGCAGCCGTCCGAGCCCGTCCCCACCACGAAGATCGGTTCGCTCGAAGTGCAGGGCGAAGGGCCGCTCGTGATGCGCGAGAAGACCCACACCGCCGCACCGATGTCGCTCGACCAGGCGCTCTACGAGATGGAACTGGTCGGCCACGACTTCTACTTGTTCGTCGACTCCGAGACGAAGGAGCCCAGCGTCGTCTACCGGCGACACGCTTACGACTACGGCGTCATCCACCTGAGGACCGACCCGCTCGCCGCGGACGAAGCGGGCGGCGCGGGCGGTGCGCTCGGCGGCTGAGGCCACCGCGTCGAGGTGCCCCCGGGGTGTTTTCGCGCCACCGGGGGCACCCGCGCACGGGCACAGGGCGACCGTGCCGGGGGTCGGGCATGGAATCATGGCGACCCGAGCCAATCGGTGTTCTGTGAAGTGCCGTTGGCGAACGACCGACACTTCAGGCCGTGGCCTTCAGGGGGAGGAACGATGGCGGACACCTTCGGGCCCGTGCGCGATGCGAATGACTCCGACGACGACACCGGTGCTTACGCCGGCACCGACGCGGACGGCGCTTCACGCAAGGAGCCCATCAGGGTCCTCGTGGTCGATGACCACGCGCTCTTCCGCAGGGGCCTGGAGATCGTCCTCGCGCAGGAGGAGGACATCCAGGTCATCGGCGAGGCCGGGGACGGCTCCGAGGCCGTGGACAAGGCAGCCGACCTGCTGCCCGACATCGTTCTGATGGATGTCCGGATGCCCAAGCGCGGTGGCATCGAGGCCTGTACCGCCATCAAGGAGGTGGCCCCCAGCGCGAAGATCATCATGTTGACGATCAGCGATGAGGAAGCCGATCTCTACGAGGCGATCAAGGCGGGCGCGACCGGATATCTCCTCAAGGAGATCTCCACCGACGAGGTCGCCACGGCCATTCGCGCGGTCGCCGACGGGCAGTCCCAGATCAGCCCCTCCATGGCCTCCAAGCTGCTCACCGAGTTCAAATCGATGATCCAGCGCACCGACGAGCGACGGCTCGTTCCGGCGCCCCGCCTCACCGAACGCGAGCTGGAAGTGCTGAAACTCGTGGCGACCGGCATGAACAACCGGGATATCGCCAAGGAGTTGTTCATTTCCGAGAACACGGTGAAGAACCACGTCCGCAATATCCTGGAGAAACTCCAGCTGCACTCCCGGATGGAAGCCGTGGTCTACGCCATGCGCGAGAAGATCCTGGAGATCAGGTAGCGGACGGCCCCGGCCCGGCCCCGCTCGGGCCCGGGCGACGGGGCCGGTCAGCGGTGGGCGCGCCGGAGCGCGTGGCCGATCTCTGCCCTGAGCGGCTCGTGCAGCTCCGGCGAGTCCACCCGGTCCACCCGGATGTCCGTGCAGCCCACCCAGGCCGCCGCCTCCACCAAGGCCTCGGCCATCGGAGCCACGGCCTTCGGGCCGGCCAGTGACGCCTGTCGGGCGACCAGCGTGGTGCCCTCGCGCGCCGGGTCGACCCGGCCCTGGAGCTTCCCGCCCGCCAGCAACGGCATCGCGAAGTACCCGTGGATCCGCTTCTGCTTGGGCACGTAGGCCTCCAGCCGATGCGTGAAGTCGAAGATCCGCTCCGTGCGGGCCCGCTCCCAGATCAGGGAGTCGAACGGCGACAGCAGCGTCGTGCGGTGGCGTCCGCGAACCTCCTTGGCCAGGGCCTCCGGGTCCGCCCAGGCCGGCTTCGCCCAGCCCTCCACCACGACCGGGACCAGCCCCGAGTCCGCCACCACGGCGTCGAACTCCTCGCCCTTCAGCCGGTGGTAGTCCGCGATGTCGCCGCGGGTGCCGACGCCCAGGGACTTGCCCGCCAGGGCCACCAGCCGCCGCCGGCACTCGGCGTCGCTCAGGTCGTCGTGGAGCAGCGCATCCGGAATGGCTCGCTCGGCCAGGTCGTAGACCCGCTTCCAGCCGCGCCGCTCGGTGCACACCACCTCGCCGTACATCAGGGCCCGCTCGACGGCGACCTTGGACGCCGACCAGTCCCACCACTCGCCGCCGTTCTTCGCGCCGCCCAGCTCGGTCGCCGTCAGCGGGCCCTCGTCGCGAAGCTGCTTGATCACGGTGTCGTAGGAGCCGTCGGGCAGATCGTGGCCCCAGTGCGGGCGGGAGCGGTAGGCGCGGCGGCGGAACGCGAAGTGCGGCCACTCCTCGACCGGCAGGATGCACGCCGCGTGCGACCAGTACTCGAAGGTCCGGCCGCCCGCCCAGTAGGCGTCCTCCACCGTCCGGCGGCTCACCGGGCCCAGCCGGGCGTAGGGGATCAGCTCGTGCGAGCGGGCCAGCACCGAGATCGTGTCCAGCTGCACCGCGCCGAGGTGCCGCAGCACTCCCGGCACCCCTGCCCGGCGGTCCGGAGCCCCCAGGAAGCCCTGGGCGCGCAGCGCTATGCGGCGGGCCTGGTCGGCGGAGAGTTCGACTGCGGGAGGAGGCACAGGCGTCATACGGGGAACCCTAGTCGGCGCCACTGACAGTCCAGGCCCGGATCCCGTAGGTCACCGCCCGGGATCCGGGGCCCCGCCCGGCCGCGGTGCACGGCGCTCGGGAAGGTACGGGTGGGCGCCCGCGAGTCCCAGGTCGGACGGGAGCAGGGCCGCCGTCCAGGTGTCGCGGCGCACCCCCTTGTTGAGCAGCCCGGACCGCTGGTCGCCCTCCAGCCGGAACCCCGCCCGCAGGACGACGGCCCGCGAGGCCAGGTTGCCGATCTCGGCCCGCCACTCCAGCCGGTCCGCCCCGAGGGAGGAGAAGGCCCAGCGGGCGGAGCCGAGCACCGCCTCGGTGACGTATCCGTGGCCGCGGTGCTCCTTGGCGGACCAGTAGCCGACCTCGTACGTCCCCGGCAGGCTGCGGCGGTCGATGCCGAGCGCGCCGACGAGCGCCCCGGTCTCCCGCAGGACGAGGGCGAAGCCGTAGGCGGAGTCGTCCTGCCAGCCCGCCGGGCAGAGCTTCGTGGTGAACAGCTCCGCGTCGGTGAGGCGGTACGGAGAGGGGATCACCGTCCAGCGCTGGATGTCCGGGTCCTGGCAGGCGGTGTGCACGGGGTGGGTGTCCTGCGGACCGAAGGGCCGCAGGAGCAGACGTTCCGTGGTGAGAGTGATCGGCTCCATGGACCGATTCTCGTGAGCCCGCTTCCTCGATGCGAGCACTTTTGGGGCTTCCCGGCACCTTCCGCGCGTTTGGAGCGTTGTCCTGTGAGGGTGCGGTGAGGTCCACGCGACGGCAGCCCTCCCGACGCGGTGGTGTCCTCGCTTACGATGGCCGTTGCGGTGGGGCCCACCTGCCGTGCCCGCGCCAGAGTCCATTACACGACCCAGTGCCAGGCCCGACCGGCAAGGAGACCAGCCTCAGTGTCCGTCTTCAACAAGCTCATGCGTGCAGGCGAAGGCAAGATCCTGCGCAAACTGCACCGCATCGCGGACCAGGTCAGCTCCATCGAAGAGGACTTCGTCAACCTCTCCGACGCCGAGCTGCGGGCGCTCACCGACGAGTACAAGGAACGGTACGCGGACGGCGAGAGCCTGGACGACCTGCTTCCCGAGGCGTTCGCCACGGTGCGCGAGGCCGCGAAGCGCGTCCTCGGACAGCGCCACTACGACGTACAGATGATGGGCGGAGCCGCCCTGCACCTCGGTTATGTGGCCGAGATGAAGACCGGTGAGGGCAAGACCCTCGTCGGCACCCTGCCCGCGTATCTGAACGCGCTCTCCGGCAAGGGCGTGCACCTGATCACGGTCAACGACTATCTCGCCGAGCGTGACTCCGAGATGATGGGCCGGGTCCACAAGTTCCTCGGCCTGGACGTCGGCTGCATCGTCTCCAACATGACGCCGGCCCAGCGCCGCGAGCAGTACGCCTGTGACATCACGTACGGCACGAACAACGAGTTCGGGTTCGACTACCTCCGCGACAACATGGCGTGGTCCAAGGACGAGCTCGTCCAGCGCGGCCACAACTTCGCGGTGGTCGACGAGGTCGACTCGATTCTCGTCGACGAGGCCCGTACGCCGCTGATCATCTCCGGCCCGGCCGACCAGGCCACCAAGTGGTACGGCGACTTCGCCAAGCTGGTCAGGCGCCTCACCAAGGGTGAGGCGGGCAACCAGCTCAAGGGCATCGAGGAGACCGGCGACTACGAGGTCGACGAGAAGAAGCGGACCGTGGCCATCCACGAGGCCGGTGTCGCCAAGGTCGAGGACTGGCTCGGCATCGACAACCTCTACGAGTCGGTGAACACCCCGCTCGTCGGTTATCTCAACAACGCCATCAAGGCCAAGGAACTGTTCAAGAAGGACAAGGACTACGTCGTCATCGACGGCGAGGTCATGATCGTCGACGAGCACACCGGCCGTATCCTCGCCGGCCGCCGCTACAACGAGGGCATGCACCAGGCGATCGAGGCGAAGGAAGGGGTGGACATCAAGGACGAGAACCAGACGCTCGCCACGATCACCCTGCAGAACTTCTTCCGCCTCTACGGCAAGCTCTCCGGCATGACCGGTACGGCGATGACCGAGGCCGCCGAGTTCCACCAGATCTACAAGCTCGGCGTGGTGCCGATCCCGACGAACCGGCCGATGGTCCGTGCCGACCAGTCGGACCTGATCTACCGCACCGAGGTCGCCAAGTTCGCCGCGGTCGTCGACGACATCGCCGAGAAGCACGAGAAGGGCCAGCCGATCCTGGTCGGCACCACCTCGGTCGAGAAGTCGGAGTACCTCTCGCAGCAGCTCTCCAAGCGCGGCGTCCAGCACGAGGTCCTCAACGCCAAGCAGCACGACCGGGAGGCGACGATCGTCGCCCAGGCGGGCCGCAAGGGCGCCGTCACCGTCGCGACGAACATGGCCGGCCGAGGCACCGACATCAAGCTCGGCGGCAACCCGGACGACCTCGCCGAGGCGGAGCTGCGCCAGCGCGGCCTCGACCCGGTGGAGAACGTCGAGGAGTGGGCGGCCGCGCTGCCCGCCGCGCTGGAGCAGGCCGAGCAGGCCGTGAAGGCGGAGTTCGAAGAGGTCAAGGACCTCGGCGGGCTCTACGTGCTCGGCACCGAGCGCCATGAGTCGCGCCGTATCGACAACCAGCTGCGCGGTCGTTCCGGCCGTCAGGGCGACCCGGGCGAGTCCCGTTTCTACCTGTCGCTGGGCGACGACCTGATGCGCCTGTTCAAGGCCCAGATGGTCGAGCGCGTCATGTCGATGGCGAACGTTCCGGACGACGTCCCGATCGAGAACAAGATGGTCACCCGCGCCATCGCCTCCGCCCAGTCGCAGGTCGAGCAGCAGAACTTCGAGACGCGTAAGAACGTTCTGAAGTACGACGAGGTGCTCAACCGGCAGCGCGAGGTCATCTACGGCGAGCGCCGCCGCGTTCTGGAGGGCGAGAACCTCCAGGACCAGATCCGGCACTTCATGGACGACACGATCGACGACTACATCCGGCAGGAGACCGCCGAGGGCTTCGCCGAGGAGTGGGACCTGGACCGGCTGTGGGGCGCCTTCAAGCAGCTCTACCCGGTGAAGGTCACCGTCGAGGAGCTGGAGGAGGCGGCCGGTGACCTGGCGGGCGTCACCGCCGAGTTCATCGCCGAGTCGGTCAAGAACGACATCCACGAGCAGTACGAGGAGCGCGAGGGCACCCTCGGTTCCGACATCATGCGTGAGCTGGAGCGGCGCGTCGTCCTCTCGGTGCTCGACCGCAAGTGGCGCGAGCACCTCTACGAGATGGACTACCTCCAGGAGGGCATCGGCCTGCGGGCCATGGCGCAGAAGGACCCGCTGGTCGAGTACCAGCGCGAGGGCTTCGACATGTTCAACGCCATGATGGAGGGCATCAAGGAGGAGTCCGTCGGCTACCTGTTCAACCTGGAGGTCCAGGTCGAGCAGCAGGTCGAGGAGGTTCCGGTGCGGGACGGCGCCGAGCGTCCCTCGCTGGAGAAGGAGGCCGCGGCCCCGCAGATCCGGGCCAAGGGCCTGGAGGCCCCGCAGCGGCCGGACCGGCTCCACTTCTCCGCTCCCACGGTGGACGGGGAGGGCGGCGTCGTCGAGGGTGACTTCGCCAACGACGACGCCACCGGCGACACGCGGTCCGGTTCTGCCGACGGCATGACGCGTGCGGAGCGCCGCAAGGCGCAGAAGAGCGGTGGCGGCGGCGGTCGCCGTCGCAAGAAGTAGCACCGGCGGCAGTGCCGCGGCAGGGGCCGGACACCACGAGGTGCCCGGCCCCTGCCATGTTCGCCGGGTCACCGGGGGCCCGGAGCGCCGACGTTCAGGCGTTCGCCGCCCAGCTCCACCGCCGCGCAGCGCCAGCGCTGGTCGGGGCCCTGTTCCAGCCGGAAGGCCATCGCCCGGACCCGGTCGCCCGCGGCGATGCTGGCGAACGCCTCGACCACGCCGGTGGCGGGCTGGGCCCCGCGGCAGTGGCGAAGGACGGGGCGGCTGCCCCGGGTGGCCCCCAGCGGGGTGCTCGGGGCCAGTTCGGCGAGCTGGTCGTAGGCCTCGCCGATGGTGTGGCCGAGCATCCAGTGCACCGGCCGCTGGCCGCTGAGGACCGCGAGCAGGCGCTCGGCGAACCACTGGTGCGGACGCTGCGGCCGATGGGGCTGCTGCCTGCGTGACCGCTGCGGAGGTACCGACCGGGGACCACTCTGGTCGCGTCGGCCGGCGGGCCTCGTCCTGTCCGTGCTCATGATCATCGCCCCCGTTGACCGGGCCCGGTTTCTACCGGACGGTAACTTCTGTTGGGGATCTTCTACGGGGGCCGCCGTCAGCGACGCAAGGGGCCTTCGGGCGCCGATCGGGCGCGGGTGGAATCACCTATCCGTGGCTCAGCCCATGCGGGACAAGGGCGACAGCGGGGGTGACGGGGCGTCGGCCGTGGACGGACGACCCCGGTTGCCGAAACCCGAAAGGGGACGTTCCCACGTATCCTGAGGACGTTTCCCTCTACGAAAGCGACCTGCCATGCGCGTGTACGTCCCCCTGACCCTCTCCGGTCTCGCAGCGGCGCACGGTGCGGGCGAGGTCGGTCCCGGGCCGCTGACCGCCTACGCGGTGACCCCGGGGCTGCGCGAGTGGTACGTCTCCGACGACATCGAGGAGCTGGAGTACGCGGCGCTCAACCGGGCCGCCGCCGCCTCGCTCCGGATGATCGCGGGCAAGCCGGACGAGGTGCGCCGCCGGGTCGTCGTGGCCGTCGACGTACCGGACGGGTCCGCCGTCGCCGACCCCGATCACGGGCTGAGCGCGGCTTCGCTCGGCGAGGTGCGGATCGCTGCCGCGCTGCCGCTGGCCAAGGCGGCGGCGGTGCACGTGGACGCCGACGACGCGGAGAAGGACGTGGCCGCCGCGGCGGCGGCGCTGGGAGCCGCGGACCTCGGCGACGACGACGCGCAGTTCACGGTGGACGGGGCCGAGGACCACGAGCTGCTCTGGTTCGGCGTCCAGGAGATTCCGCAGCTCATCGGCTGAGGGGCGGCGTTGTCGGACCCGGCGGGTATTTTCTCTGTATGACTTCGGGGACGACACGCACGCATCTGGTCTGGGACTGGAACGGCACGCTGCTGGATGACACCCATGCCGTCATCCAGGCGACCAACGCCGCGTTCGCGGAGGTCGAGCTGGCGCCGATCACGCTGGAGCAGTACCGGGAGATGTACACCATCCCCATACCTCGGTTCTACGAGCGGTTCCTGGGCCGGCTGCCCACCGAGGCCGAGTGGGAGCGGATGGACGTCATCTTCCACCGCTACTACGCGGAGCAGCGGGTGGCCTGTGGGCTCACCGCCGGGGTGGAGGAGCTGCTGCACCAGTGGCAGCGGGCCGGGCGCAGTCAGTCGCTGCTGAGCATGTACGGGCACGAGCAGCTGGTGCCGGTGGTGCGGGGGTACGGGATCGAGCCGCGGTTCGTCCGCGTCGAGGGGCGTACGGGGCCGTCCGGCGGGAGCAAGGCGCTCCACATGGAGCGGCACTTCGAGGCGCTGGCCGGGGTGGGCGGGATCGCGCCGGAGAATTCGGTGGTCATCGGGGACGCGGTGGACGACGCGGTGGCGGCGGCGCATGTGGGGGCTCGGGCCGTGCTGTACACCGGGGGGTCGCACAGCCGGAGCAGTCTGGAGGGGGCGGGGGTGCCGGTGGTGGACAGCCTGGGGGAGGCGGTGGCGTTGGCGGAGACGTTTGCCGCGTAGGGGGGTGCCTGTGGGGTGTGCGGGTGCTCCGCGGGGTGCGGGGTGCCCGGGTGCGGGTTTTCGGGGCGCTGCCCCGGGCCCCGGTCCTCAAGCGCCGGACGGGCTGGAAGGACGTCCTCAAGCGCCGGACGGGCTGGAAGGACGTCCTCAAGCGCCGGACGGGCTGGAAGGCGCGGCCGGGCGGGCTGGAAGGACGTCCTCAAACGCCGGACGGGCTGGAAGGCGCGGCGGGACGAGCTGAAAAGGCGTCCTCAAGCGCCGGACGGGCTGGAAGGTGCGACCGGGTGGGCTGGAAGGTGCGGCGGGGCGGGAGTAGGGGTGTGGTCGGGGGGCTCGGGTCAGGTGCCGGACGGGACTAGCGGGCTCGGGTCAGGTGGCGGGCAGGTCTGACGGGTGGGTCGACTTGAGTACCTTCAGGAACTCCCGCATCCAGGCCGGGTGGTCCGGCCAGGCTCGGGAGGAGACCACGGTGCCGTCCACGACCGCCTCCGTGTCCTGGAAGGTCGCGCCCGCGCTCTGCATGTCCGGTTCCAGCGCCGGGTAGGCCGTGACGTTGCGGCCGCTGAGGCTGCCGGTGGCGGCGGTGATCAGGGGGCCGTGGCAGATCTGCGCGACCGGGCGGTCCGCGGAGAAGAAGGCGCCGACGATCTTCCGCAGCTCGGCGTTGTTGCGGAGGTACTCGGGGGCGCGACCGCCCGGGATCACCAGCGCGATGTAGGCCCCGGGATCGACCTCGGAGAAGGACAGGTCGGCGGGCCAGGTGTAGCCGGGCTTCTCCGTGTACGTGTCGAAGCCGGGTTCGAAGTCGTGGACCACGAACCGCAGCGTCTTGCGCTCGGGGGCCGCGATGTCGACCTCGTACCCCTCCTCCAGCAGCCGTTGGTACGGGTAGAGGACTTCGAGCGACTCGGCGGCGTCGCCGGTGACGATGAGGATCTTCTGCGGCATGGCGGGGCTCCTCGGGGCCGGTGGCCCCGATGGTGTGCCAGGGCCGGGATCCGTGCGGTACGGACAGACTGCCCCGGTTTCGGGAGTTCGCCAAGACGGCACGGCGCACTGTCCAGAGTGTCAAAGTTCGGGGGGATCTTTTGTACACAAGCAGCTCATGACGCAACAGGGTGCGAGGGAGATAGCCTGGTGCCGTGATCAGCGCGATACGCCTCGGGGGCAGCGAAGCCCCCGGCCGCCGCCCGGAGTGCTACAGCACCCGGGCGATCCGCGATCTTCCGACTCCGGACCGGCTGCCGAAAATGGCCAATATGGTCCCGGGTATCTCTCCGAGCGGCATAGCGTCGACCCAGACCGGAAACCCCGCGTCGTGGCGGTACGCCGCTTTTCTCACCTACGTCACGCAACGGCGCGCGACAGGAGCCAGAGGACATGCAGACCAAGCTGGACGAAGCCAAGGCCGAGCTGCTCGCAGGGGCCGCCAAGGTAGCTGACAACGGTCCGGGCGGTGGTGTCGGTGGCCCGGGAGGTGCCCCCCGGGCGCGGGTTTCCGCTGCCGGGGCCGACGAGGGCGCCCGTCCCGGTCAGGACACGGTGCTCGCCTACCTCCAGCGCTACTACCTGCATACGGCTCCGGAGGACCTCAGCGGCCGTGACCCGGTCGACGTCTTCGGCGCCGCCGCCTCGCACTACCGGCTCGCCGAGAACCGTCCGCAGGGCACCGCGAACGTCCGGGTGCACACCCCGACCGTCGAGGAGAACGGCTGGACCTGCAGCCACTCCGTCGTCGAGGTCGTCACCGACGACATGCCCTTCCTGGTGGACTCCGTCACCAACGAGCTGTCCCGGCAGGGGCGTGGCATCCACGTCGTGATCCACCCGCAGGTCACCGTCCGCCGCGACGTCACCGGCAAGCTCATCGAGGTCCTCTCCGGCGGCCCCGGCCTCCCGAAGGCCACCCAGGGCCGGAAGAAGTCCAAGGACGCCACGGCCGAGCTGCCCCACGACGCGCTCGTCGAGTCCTGGATCCACGTCGAGATCGACCGCGAGACCGACCGCGCCGACCTCCAGCAGATCACCGCCGACCTGCTGCGCGTCCTGTCCGACGTGCGGGAGACCGTCGAGGACTGGGGGAAGATGCGCGAAGCCGCCCTCCGGATCGCCGACGACCTGCCCGGCGAACCGCTCGACGACCTCGCCGACGAGGAGGTCGACGAGGCCCGCGAGCTGCTGCGCTGGCTGGCCGCCGACCACTTCACCTTCCTCGGCTACCGCGAGTACGAGCTGAAGGACAGCGACGCGCTGGCCGCCGTGCCCGGCACCGGGCTCGGCATCCTGCGCTCCGACCCGCACCACAACGAGGACGAGGCCCACCCGGTCAGCCCGTCCTTCGACCGGCTGCCCGCCGACGCCCGCGCCAAGGCCCGCGAGCACAAGCTCCTCGTCCTGACGAAGGCCAACAGCCGGGCCACCGTGCACCGCCCCAGCTACCTCGACTACGTCGGCGTGAAGAAGTTCGACGCCAAGGGCAACGTCGTCGGCGAGCGGCGCTTCCTCGGGCTCTTCTCCTCCGCCGCCTACACCGAGTCGGTGCGCCGGGTGCCCGTCATCCGCCGCAAGGTCGCCGAGGTCGTCGAGGGCGCGGGCTTCTCGTACAACAGCCACGACGGCCGCGACCTGCTCCAGATCCTGGAGACCTACCCCCGCGACGAGCTGTTCCAGACACCCGTCGACCAGCTCCGCTCCATCGTGACCTCCGTCCTCTACCTCCAGGAGCGCCGCCGGCTGCGGCTCTACCTGCGCCAGGACGAGTACGGGCGCTACTACTCCGCGATCGTCTACCTGCCGCGCGACCGGTACACCACCGGCGTACGCCTGCGGCTGATCGACATCCTCAAGGAGGAGCTCGGCGGCAACAGCGTCGACTTCACCGCCTGGAACACCGAATCGATCCTCTCCCGGCTGCACTTCGTCATCCGCGTCCCGGCCGGCACCGAGCTGCCGCACCTGACGGACGCCGACGCCGACCGCATCGAGGCCCGCCTCGTCGAGGCCGCCCGCTCCTGGGCCGACGGCTTCCAGGAGGCGCTCACCGCCGAGCTGGGCGAGGAGCGCGGCGCGGAACTCCAGCGCCAGTACGGCCACTCGTTCCCCGAGGGCTACAAGGCCGACCACTCGCCGCGCGCCGCCGTCGCCGACCTGGTCCATCTGGAGACCCTCAAGCAGGGCGAGAAGGACTTCGCCCTCAGCCTGTACGAGCCGGTCGGCGCGGGCCCCGACGAGCGCCGCTTCAAGATCTACCGGACCGGCGAGCAGGTCTCCCTCTCCGCCGTCCTCCCGGCGCTCCAGCAGCTCGGCGTCGAGGTCGTCGACGAGCGGCCGTACGAGCTGCGCTGCGCGGACCGCACCCACGCCTGGATCTACGACTTCGGGCTGCGGATGCCGCTGGCCAACGGCAACGGCGGCTATCTCGCCGACGACGCCCGCGCCCGCTTCCAGGAGGCGTTCGCCGCGGTCTGGAAGGGCGAGGCGGAGAACGACGGCTTCAACGCCCTGATCCTCGGCGCCGGACTCAACTGGCGGCAGGCCATGGTGCTGCGCGCCTACGCGAAGTACCTGCGGCAGGCGGGTTCGACCTTCAGCCAGGACTACATGGAGTCCACGCTCCGCAACAACGTCCACACCACCCGACTGCTCGTCTCGCTCTTCGAGGCCCGCATGTCGCCCGGCCGCCAGAGCGCCGGCACCGAGCTGACCGACGGGCTCCTGGAGGAGCTGGACGGGGCCCTGGACCAGGTCGCCTCGCTCGACGAGGACCGGATCCTGCGGTCCTTCCTCACCGTCATCAAGGCCACCCTGCGGACCAACTTCTTCCAGCACACGGAGGACGGCACCCCGCATTCGTACGTCTCGATGAAGTTCGACCCGCAGGCCATCCCGGACCTGCCCGCACCTCGGCCGGCGTACGAGATCTGGGTCTACTCGCCGCGCGTGGAGGGCGTCCACCTGCGCTTCGGCAAGGTCGCCCGGGGCGGGCTGCGCTGGTCGGACCGGCGTGAGGACTTCCGTACGGAGATCCTCGGCCTGGTCAAGGCGCAGATGGTGAAGAACACCGTCATCGTGCCCGTCGGCGCCAAGGGCGGCTTCGTCGCCAAGCAGCTCCCGGACCCGTCCGTGGACCGCGACGCCTGGTTCGCGGAGGGCATCGCCGCGTACCGCACGTTCATCTCCGCGCTGCTCGACATCACCGACAACATGGTGGCCGGCGAGGTCGTGCCGCCCGCCGACGTCGTCCGGCACGACGAGGACGACACCTACCTCGTCGTCGCCGCGGACAAGGGCACGGCGAGCTTCTCCGACATCGCCAACGAGGTCGCCGTCGCGTACGGCTTCTGGCTCGGCGACGCGTTCGCCTCCGGCGGCTCGGCCGGCTATGACCACAAGGGCATGGGCATCACCGCCCGGGGCGCCTGGGAGTCCGTCAAGCGGCACTTCCGGGAGCTGGGCCACGACACCCAGACCGAGGACTTCACCGTCGTCGGCGTCGGTGACATGTCCGGCGACGTGTTCGGCAACGGGATGCTGCTCTCCGAGCACATCCGCCTCGTCGCCGCCTTCGACCACCGGCACATCTTCATCGACCCGAACCCGGACGCCGCCACCTCGTACGCCGAGCGGCGCCGGCTCTTCGATCTGCCCCGCAGCTCCTGGGCCGACTACGAAACGGCCCTGCTCTCGGCGGGCGGCGGGATCCACCCGCGCAGCGCCAAGTCGATCCCGCTCAACTCGCACGTCCGCGAGGCGCTCGGCATCGACCCCTCGGTGAGCAAGATGACGCCCGCCGACCTGATGCAGACCATCCTCAAGGCCCCCGTCGACCTGGTGTGGAACGGCGGGATCGGCACGTACATCAAGGCCGTCCCCGAGTCGAACGCGGACGTCGGCGACAAGGCCAACGACGCGATCCGCGTCAACGGCGAGGACCTGCGGGCCAAGGTCGTCGGCGAGGGCGGCAACCTCGGGGCCACCCAGCTCGGCCGCATCGAGTTCGCCCGCAGCGGCGGCCGGATCAACACCGACGCGATCGACAACAGCGCCGGTGTGGACACCTCCGACCACGAGGTGAACATCAAGATCCTGCTCAACGGTCTGGTGCGGGACGGCGACATGACCGTCAAGCAGCGCAACAAGCTGCTCGCCGACATGACCGACGAGGTCGGCAAGCTCGTCCTGCGCAACAACTACGCGCAGAACGTCGCGCTCTCCAACGCCTCCGCCCAGGCCCCGTCCCTGCTCCACGCCCAGCAGCGCTTCATGCGCCGCCTGGAGCGCGACGGCGCCCTCGACCGGGCGCTGGAGTTCCTGCCCGCCGACCGGCACATCCGGGAGCTGCTCAGCAACGAGAAGGGGCTGAGCCAGCCCGAGCTGGCCGTGCTGATCGCCTACACCAAGATCACGACGGCGGACGAGCTGATCTCCACGGCCCTGCCGGACGACCCGCACCTGCAGAAGCTCGTGCACGCCTACTTCCCGAGCGAGCTGCGCGAGCGGTTCCCCGAGGCGGTCGACGGGCACGCGCTGCGGCGCGAGATCATCACGACGGTCCTGGTCAACGACACGGTGAACACCGCTGGTTCGACCTTCCTGCACCGGCTGCGCGAGGAGACCGGGGCGTCGATCGAGGAGATCGTCCGGGCCCAGTTCACGGCCCGTGAGATCTTCGGCCTGTCGGAGGTGTGGGACGCGGTCGAGGCGCTCGACAACAAGGTCGCCGCCGAGGTCCAGACCCGGATCCGGCTGCACTCGCGGCGGCTGGTCGAGCGCGGTTCGCGCTGGCTGCTGGGCAACCGGCCGCAGCCCGTTGCCATCGCGGAGACGATCCGGAGCTTCCGGGACGGCGTCGCCCGGGTCTGGGACGAGCTGCCCAAGCTGGTCAAGGGCGCGGACCTGGACTGGTACCACTCGATCCTGGACGAGCTGACGGCCGCCGGTGTGCCGGACGGGCTGGCGGTCCGGGTGGCCGGGTTCTCCTCCGCCTTCCCGGCGCTGGACATCGTGGCCATCGCCGACCGTACGGGCCAGGATCCGCTGGAGGTCGCCGAGGTCTACTACGACCTCGCGGACCGGCTGCGGATCACCCAGCTGATGGACCGGATCATCGAGCTGCCGCGGGCCGACCGCTGGCAGTCCATGGCCCGCGCCTCCATCCGCGAGGACCTGTACGCGGCGCACGCGGCGCTCACGTCGGACGTGCTGAGCGTGGGGAACGGGTCGTCCACGCCGGAGGAGCGGTTCACGGCGTGGGAGTCGAAGAACGCGGCGATTCTTGCCCGGTCGCGGTCGACGCTGGAGGAGATCCAGGGGTCGGACGCGTTCGACCTGGCGAATCTGTCCGTGGCCATGCGGACGATGCGGACGTTGTTGCGTACGCACGTGTAGGCGTTGCCGTACGGGGGTGAGGGGGCCGGTGCCTGTGAGGGGCGCCGGCCCCCTCGGCGTCGGGCGGGCTGGAAAAGATGTCCTCAAGCGCCGGGCGGGCTGGGCGTGACCGGGCCGGCTGGAGGTGGCGCGTGGGCTGGAGGTGGCCGTGGGGGTTGAGGGGGGTCGGGCTGGTGGGCTGGGCGTGGTCGGTTACTTGCGCTTGGTGAAGGTCTCGTACGCTGCCACTACTTCCTTCGCCGGGCCGTCCATCCTCAGCGTGCCCGCCTCCAGCCACAGGGCCCTGTCGCAGGTCTCGGTGATCGATTTGTTGCTGTGGCTGACCAGGAAGACCGTGCCCGCCTCGGCGCGCAGTTCCTTGATGCGGTCCTTGCTGCGGCGCTGGAACTTCGCGTCGCCCGTGGACAGCGCCTCGTCGATCAGGAGCACGTCGTGGCTCTTGGCCGCCGCGATGGAGAAGCGGAGCCGGGCGCCCATGCCCGAGGAGTACGTGCGCATCGGCAGCGTGATGAAGTCGCCCTTCTCGTTGATGCCGGAGAAGTCGACGATCCCGTCGTAGCGTTCCCGGATCTGCTCGCGGGTCATGCCCATCGCGAGTCCGCCCAGCACCACGTTGCGCTCGCCGGTCAGGTCGCCCATCAGCGCCGCGTTCACCCCGAGCAGCGACGGCTGGCCCTGGGTGTGGACCCTGCCCCGGGTCGGCGGGAGCAGGCCCGCGACCGCCTTGAGCAGCGTCGACTTGCCCGAACCGTTGGAGCCGATCAGGCCGATCGCCTCGCCCTTGTACGCGGCGAAGCTGACGCCCTTCACGGCGTGCACCTGGCGTGCGCCGGGGGTGCGGCGGCGGGTGGTGAGCCGGCTGAGCGCCGAGGTCGCGCTGCCCCTGCCCGTACGGGCGCCGTTGACCGTGTACGTGATGTGGACGTCGTCGACGACGACCGTCGGGACACGGTCGTCCCCGGGGGAGTTCTTGAGGTCAGCCACGTCCGTACGTCTCCTCGGCCTTCCAGAAGTACACGAATCCGGCCACACCGCACAGCAGCGCCCAGCCCGCCGCGACCGCCCACGCGAACGGCGGCAACTGCGCCCAGGTGTAGCTGTCGATGAGGGCGTACCGCATGAGGTTGATGAAGAGCGCCGCCGGGTTGTACTCCAGCGCCACCATCACCGCGTGCGGCACCCGGTCGCCCTTGAGCAGGTGGTCCAGGCTCCACATCACGCCGGAGGAGTACATCCAGGTCCGCAGCACGAACGGTGTCAGCTGCGCGATGTCCGGGGTCTTCGCCGTCAGCCGGGCCACGGCCATCGACACCCCGGTGTTGAACAGCGCCTGGAGCGCGAGCGCGGGGACGGCCAGCAGCCAGGACGGGCGCGGGTACTGGCCGAACACCAGCAGGATCACGGTCAGCGCGCCGAGGGAGAACAGCAGCTGCTGCAGCTGCTGGAGGGCGAGGGCCACCGGCAGCGAGGCGCGCGGGAAGTGCAGGGCCCGCACCAGGCCGATGTTGCCGCTGATCGCCCGCGTGCCCGCGGTGATCGAGCTGGCGGTGAAGGTCCAGATGAAGACCCCGGTGACCAGGAACGGGACGAAGTCCTCCACCCCGTGCTTGGTGTTCATCAGGACGCCGAAGATGAAGTAGTAGACCGTCGCGTTCAGCAGCGGCGTCATGATCTGCCAGATCTGGCCGAGCTTCGCCTGGCTGTACTGGGCGGTCAGCTTGGCCGTCGCGAACGCGGCGATGAAGTGCCGCCGCCCCCACAGCTGCCGGATGTAGGCGGGCAGCGAGGGCCGGGCGCCGCTGACCGTCAGGCCGTGCCGGGCGGCCAGGGCGGCCAGCTCACCGGGTGCGTAGGCGGGGACGTTCTGGGCGGGGGTGCTCACCGGGGACGGCGGAGCTGCTGTCTGGCTCACCACGAACGGTCGCTTTCGATGGAAGCGGGAGGGGGGACGACGCCCGAACGCCCGGAACGGTCGGGCGGTGGCGCGGTGGGGCGGTACGGCGACGGAACGATACGGTCCCGTGGGGACGCCCTCGTTGGGACGGGACCGTATCGTCGTAACGCTGAGAGTAGGGCGCTTCTACGTCGCAACGCAACCGTTTCGTCGCGGCCGACTATCATGCGGGCCATGACCACCGAACGGGGAACCCGCCGCCGCGCCCCAGCGGGCGCCGCCGTCCTGCGTGAGGACGTGACGGACGCCATCCGCGCCGCCGTCTTCGAGGAACTCGCCGCGGTGGGGTTCGCCCGGATGTCCATCGAGGGCATCGCCCGGCGCGCGGGCGTCGGCAAGACCGCCGTCTACCGTCGCTGGAAGTCCAAGCTGGCGCTCGTCCTCGACCTGGTCGCGGCCGTCGCCGCCCAGGGGATGCCCGCCCCGGCCACCGGTTCGCTGTACGGGGACGTGCGCGCCGTCCTGGAACTGGCCGCGTACGCCCTGCGCCACCCGGTCGCCTCCCAGGTCATCCCGGACCTGCTGGTCGAGGCGGCCCGGAATCCGGACATCTCCGAGGCGATCAAGGCCGCGCTCCTGGACCAGCAGCAGGGCGTCGCCGCCGTGGTGGTGAGGGAGGCGGTGGCCCGGGGGGAGCTGCCCGAGGGCAGCGATCCGGACCGGGCGCTCGACCTGATCGTCGGGCCGTTGTACTGGCGGCTCGTCGTGGTCCGCGGCGAACTGCCGAAGGGCTACCTGGACGATCTGGCCGCCTCGGCGGTCGCGGCCCTCCAGCACGTCTGAAGACGCTCAGCCCGCCGGTACCCGCGCCAGCACCTCGCCCGTCGCCGGGCTGAACGCCAGCATCGTCGCGTTCTCGGGCAGGCGCTGGAAACGGGTCAGCAGCAGCCACCGCACCCCGTACCGGGCGGTGATCCCGTCCCGCCGGGCCTGCGGGGTCGACACGTCGAGGTAGGCGGCCACCGCCCGGCTCCGCTCCCGCCGCTCCGTGCGCGCGAGCCCCGCGTCGGGCAGCGCGTCGGCCAGTACGTACGCCCCGTGCCCGGCCAGCGCGTACATCGCCGGGCGGCTGTCCGTCAGGACCACCTCGCCCGGCGGCACGTGCGCGGTCGCCCAGGCGTACGGCTCCCCGGCCGCCCGCACCCCCTTGGTCGCCGGCGGGCCCGTGGTCCGGCCGTCGGCGGGGGTGCGCGGGGCGGTGAGCCCGTTGTAGTAGGGCCACAGCGACGCCACGGCCACCGCGCACACGACGGCGAACGTCCACCGCCACAGGGTCGGCCGGATCCGGGTCCGCGTCCGGACGGCGATCAGGGCGACGCACCCGATCGCCGCGCCGATCGCCGTCGGCGGGTGGACCAGCAGGACGAGCCCGAGGAGCACGCCGATGCCGGCCGCCTCCGCCCACCGGGGCGTCCGGCCGGGCTTCGGGTCACCGGGGCGGGCGGTCCGGGCGGTCGCCCGGCCGGTCCACGCCCACAGGTGCAGGGTGACCGCGACCGCGAAGGTGCTCGGCGCGCTCCAACGGGCCGGGTCCGCCCAGTGGATCAGGGCCAGCGGCACCAGCACGAGGACCGGAACCCAGCGGTTCGGGGTCAGCAGCCGGGTGAGCCGGCCGATCCCGGTGAGCAGGAGCAGCAGGTTCACCGACGCGGCCACCGCCACGACGGACGGGCCCGAGAGCCGGCTCGCCCGGGCGGCCAGCCCCTGGAGCAGCGCGTACGGGGAGTAGTGCGCGCTCGCCACGGCGGGCAGGTCGGTCATCGGGAACGCCGGGTGCAGCAGATTCACCCGCAGCCGTTCGACGACCGCCGCCTGGAGTCCGGCCTCGCAGCACAGCGGGGCCTGCCAGGCCGCGGCCGACAGCACCGCCCACAGCAGGCCGCCCAGCACGAGGTACGGCGACGGCAGCCACAGGGGAGGCCGGACCGCCCCGTCGGCCCCGTCGCCTCCGGTCGAGGCGGGCGGGCGGCCGGAGGGCGGGGCACCGGAGGACGGGGCGGAGGAGGCAGCGGAGAAGAGGGGCACGCCTCATGGGTTCCGTGCGGCGGGCCCGCTCTCCCCGCCGCCACCCGTCCGAGGGATTCCGGGCCCCGGATTCCCGGATTCCTCAGGGCGTCTCCGCCAGCAGCCGGTCCGCGACCCGGGCCGCCGCGCCGCCGTCGTCCAGATCGCAGTAGTCGCGGCGGAAGCTCTCGTACGCGTCGGCGTGCCGGGCCGTCAGCGACCCGGTGTCGCGCAGCGCCTGCGCCACCTCGTCCGTCGTGACCAGCAGCGGCCCCGGCGCCCGGGTCTCGAAGTCCAGGCAGAAGCCGCGCACGGTGTCGCGGTAGTGCTCCAGGTCGTACGTGTGGAAGAGCATCGGGCGGCCCGTCAGCGCGAAGTCGAACATCAGCCCCGCGTAGTCCGTCACCAGGACGTCGGCGATCAGGAGCAGCCCCGCGGCCCCCGGGTGGTGCGAGACGTCGAGCACGCCGGGCCCGGCCGGGACGCTGCCCGTGACCCGGGGGTGGCGGCGCACCAGCACCGTGTGGCCGGGGCCGAGGGCCCGGGCCAGGGCTCCCGGGTCGAGTGCCGGGTCCCAGCGGTACGGGCCGGGGGCCGTGCGGTCGGCGGACGCCGCCGGGGGATGGGCCAGGTGGTCGCGGTAGGTCGGGGCGTACAGCACGACGCGGTGGTCCTCCGGGACGCCCAGCGCGCGCCGGACCTCCTCGGCGGCCTTGTCCCGGTCGGGCGGGAACAGCACGTCGTTGGCGGGCGACCCGGCCTCCAGCACCTCGCCCTCGTACCCCAGCGACCGGCGCAGCCACGGGGTGGCGAAGCGGCTCGGGGAGACCAGCACCGACCACTGGGCCGACCGCCGCGGCAGGGTGGCGAGGTACTGGTGGTCGGCGTAGAGGGTGTCCGTCAGGCTGCCGCCGAACCGGCCGAGCGGGGTCCCGTGCCAGGTCTGGACGACCGTCTGGCCCGGCCGCCGCTCGAACCACCCGGGCAGCTGCTCGTCCGTGACGATCCGGCGGGACCGGGCCAGCGCCTCGTACCAGGCGGCGCTGTGCACGGGGACGGCCCGCGCGGCGGGCGGGACGTGGGTGGTGCGGCCGGGGGCGGTACCGGTGACCCACAGGTGCTCGGTCTCCGTGCCCCGGCGCACGAGCTCGGCGTGTACGGCGCGCGGGGAGTCGCCGCCCGCGTAGAGCACGGTGTCGCGGAGCGGGAGGCGCGTGCGCCCGTCGCGGTAGTGCGCGGCGCGCAGGAGTCGCCTGCCGTACGCGCTCCGCCCGGCGGCCTCCGCCTGCGACTCCGGCCCCGCGACGACGGACAGCCGGTCGCCGTGCCGCCGCTCCGGACGCAGGGCGCTGTCGGCTCCGCCGCCGCGGGGGAGCCGCGCGGCGGCGGAGCCGAGGACGCGTACGGGGCGGCCGTCCAGGCGGATCTCCCAGCGGCCTTCCGGGAGCGGCGGGGCGATCAGCGCGGAGAAGCGGTGCGGCGGCGCGGGGGCGGGGGGCCGGTGTGCGCTCCCGCCCGAGCCCACGCCCGTGCTCGAAGCCCCGTTCACGGCGGCCTTCGCGGTGGTCCCCGTACCGCCTTCCGCGATGTTCCCGGTACCGGCTTCCACGAAGTCGACCGCGACCGGAACCGTCTCGTGCAGCGTCTCGTGGCGCAGGACGAGTCGGTCCCCGGACGCGGCCGTCGCCCCCGGAGCGGGCGGACCGTACGTCCCCGAGACGCGCAGGGCTCCCTCCGGCGTGTGCTCCACCCGGTCCGCGTACGGCGGCCCCGACAGGTCCAGCACCAGGTTGCCCGCCGGGTCCGCGCACGCGGGCGGCGGCAGGTCCGGGGCGGCGGGCAGCGGGACGCGGGCGCCGTCGGCGAGCAGCAGCCGGACCCGCCAGCGCGCCCCGCCCGCCGCCTCGACCTCGCGGGGGGCCCGGTGCGGGGAGGGCGGGGCGGCGGCGAGACCGGCGAGCGGCACCCGCACCGTGAACCCGACCCCGTCCGGCCCGCGCCCCCCGTCGCCGGCGGTCTCCGCGTACTCCACCGGACAGGAGCGCTCCTCGCTCCCCGCGCGCTCCTCGCTCCCCTCTTCGCTCTCGCGTGTCAGCACCAGCGCCGTCGGTCTGCTCCCGCTCCCGCCGAGGAGCCGGCCCGTGAGTTCCAGCGGGGCCCCCTGCGCCCCGGCGGTCCGGTGCCCCTCGGCCCGTGCCCGCAGGCGCGTCACGGTCAGCCGGAGCCGGCCGCCCCGGTAGTCGAGCACCGCCCGCCGCCCGTCGCCCAGGTCGTGGACGAGCGGCTGGTCCGCGCCCGCGTCCGGGGCGCGCACCGCCACCCGGCGTACCGTCCCGGGGACGGCGAGGACCAGGCCGACGAGCCAGCCGCGGCCGTCCGCCGTCGCGGGCAGCCGGTCCGGGTCCAGGACCATCTCGAAGCCCGCGTGGTCGTAGCCGTGCAGCTCCTGGCCGGAGTTCACCGTCGCCTCGGGCGCGGACACGGACCGCACCGGCACCGGTCGCACCTGATGTCCGCGCTCCGCCCGGACCATCCCCACCGTGAGCCGCTGCCGGGCGGAGGCGGCGGGCAGGTTGCGCAGATACGCGTACCCGCGCAGCCGCAGCCTCCCGTCCGCGCCCCAGCGCGCCTCCAGCAACCGCGCCACGGCGGGGATGTCCGTGCGCGCGAGCCGGGCGCTCGCGCCGCGCACGCCGGGGTAGACCGCCCGCCGCCGCCCCGGCAGTCCCTCGACCGCGAACGTGCCCGCCCCGTTGGCCCGTTCGAAGGCGAGGACTTCCAGCAGGTCGTCCAGACGCCGCTCCCGCACCAGCGACCACTTGACGCGCAGCTCCACCGGCAGTCCCTCCAGCGCCCCGGGCCCCGCCCGGTCGACGAAGGCCCCGGCGCCTTCCAGGAACGCCGTCCGGTAGGCCTCGCCGCCCAACGGCAGGCCGTCCAGGAAGTACCCGAAGTCGTCCCGCAGGCAGGACGCGTCGTACGCCCGCCGCTGTCCCGCGTCCCGGCCCCCCAGGAACGCGCTGACCTGCTCGCACGCGGCGATCCGGTCCCGTACGCCCGTGACGTCCGTACGCCGCCGGGTGATCGAGCCCTCCCGCACCCGCCAGTGGTAGACGTGCTCGTGCAGGACGTCGACGGACCCGGCGAGATGGTGCGCGGGGATCATCACCGGGGTGTCCTCGTACAGCTTGCCCACGGGGAAGGCGAAGCCGTGCGCGTCCCAGAAGGAGCGCCGGAACACCTTGTTCCACGCCACCCGGTCCGCCAGCAGGCGCGGGTCCCGGGTGATGTGGGTGCGGGTGCGGGTGGCCGTCAGCCAGCGGTACTGCCACGCCTGCTGCCGCCCCTGCGCGGTCAGCCGCCACACGTTTCCGGTCGCCAGATCGGAGCCGGTCGACTCCAGCGAGGCCGTCATCCGCTCGTACGCGTCGTGCACGACGATGTCGTCGCTGTCGGCGAACGCCAGGTAGGGGACGGTGGAGGTGGTGTGCCGGACGCCGGTGTTGCGGGCGGCGCTCAGGCCCGCGTTCCGCTGCCGCACCAGCCGGAAGCGGCTGTCCCGGGCGGCGAACTCCGCCGCGATCCGGGCGCTGCCGTCCGTCGAACCGTCGTCGACCATGACCACCTCGATCGCTTCGAGGGTCTGGTCCGCCACCGACCGCAGGCAGTCATCGAGGTAGGCCTCGACGTTGTGGACGGGGACGACGACGCTGAGGAGCGGTGGCAGCGGTGGCTTCATGTCCTGGTCAACAGGGGGCGGGTCCCGGGGTCACCGGCGCTGACCCGAACGGGTGAACGCGGCTCCTCGGCCGTCCCGGTCCGCGATTACGCTCGGCTGCCATGCCCACCCGAGCTTCCGTGAAGCGGTTCGTGCGTCGCCAGGCCATGCGGGCCGCCTACCGCACCGACCTGCACCGCCCGCTCGACCCGGACCTCGCCGTCTACGGGGCCTACTGGAACCGGGGCGTCGCCTGCAATCCCGCCGCGATCCACGCCAAGGCCCGTGAGCTGGCCCCGCGGGTCAAGGGCGTGTGGGTCGTCTCGTCCCGGCACCGCGACCGGATGGAGCCGGGCGTGCCGTACGTCATCGAGGGCTCGCGCCCCTACTGGCGGGCCATGGCCACCGCCACCTACCTGGTCAACAACTCCAGTTTTCCCGGCGGCTTCACCAAACGGCCCGGTCAGCGCTATCTCCAGACCCACCACGGGACTCCGCTCAAGACCATGGGGCTGGACCAGCGCGCGTACCCCGCCCTCGCCCGGAAGACCGACTTCGCCAAGATCCTCGCCCATGTCGGCCAGTGGGACTTCAGCCTCTCCGCCAACCCGCACAGCACCGAGGTCTGGGACCGCGTCTACCCGGGCGGGTACGAACGGCTGGAGACCGGCTACCCCCGCAACGACGCCTACTCCACCGCCACCGCCGAGGAGATCGCGAGCATCCGCGCCGGACTGGGCATCGCCCGGGGGCAGACCGTCCTGCTCCACGCACCGACCCACCGCGACTACCGCGACGGCTTCGTGCCCGATCTCGACCCCGAGCGGTTGGCCCGCGAACTGGGTCCGCAGTACGTCCTGTTGGTGCGGGCCCACTACTTCTACGGGCGGTCCGCCGGGCTCGGCCGGACAGGGGCGGCGCGGGTCGTCGACGTCACCGGGCATCCCCGGGTCGAGGAACTGTGCCTGGCCGCCGACGCGTTGATCGCCGACTACTCCTCCCTGGTCTTCGACTACGCCTGCCTGGACCGCCCGATCGTCGTCCACGCCCCCGACTGGGCCGCCTACCGGGCCGCACGCGGGACCTACTTCGACCTGCTCTCCGGGCGGCCCGGCGACACCCCCGGCATCGTCACCACCACCCCCGACCGGCTGGCCGACGTGTTCCGGACGGGGGAGTGGCGGTCACCGGAGGCGGCCGCGCTGCGCGCCGCGTTCCGGGAGCGGTTCTGCCCGTACGACGACGGGCGCGCGGCGGAACGCGTCGTCCGGCGGTTCTTCGCCCCGTCCCTGTGACGGGCCCCGCCCCTCCGGCCGGTCGCGCGTCCCGCCACCCGAATGGCTCACGGCGGACCCTCCGTGCCGATTCCTCCGCGCCGCGCGGTCGTTGAGCCCAACAGCCCGCTCACCCCGCCATGTTGGGAGACGTCCATGCACCGGTCCGCCTACGAGCAGATGGAACTCTGCATCAGGGAGTATCTGCCCGTCGAAGGGCCCGGCAAAGGGGCAGCCGAAGGGCCCGGCGGGAGGTCTCGCGGAAGGGCCGCGTCCGGCGCGGGCACCGGCGCCTACCGCGTCGTCGACCTCGGATCGCGTATCTCCGGCAAGCAGACCCGCACCCACCGGGCGCTGCTCGCCGACCACCCTGTCGACTACTTCGGGGTCGACGTGCAGGACGGCCCCAACGTCGACGCCGTGATGAAGAAGCCGTACCGCATCCCCGCCCGCTCCAACAGCGCCGATGTGGTGCTGTCCGGGCAGGCGTTCGAGCACATCCCGTTCTTCTGGGCGTCGATGCTGGAGATCGCCCGGATCCTGAAGCCGGGCGGACACGCGTTCATCACCGCACCCTCGCGCGGCCACGTCCACGACGCGCAGGACTGCTGGCGCTACTACCCCGACGGGTTCCGCGCGCTCGCCGCCCACTCGCGGCTCGAACTGCGCGAGGCCTACACCGACTTCCCGCCGCGCAAGGGCATCTGGCACGACTACCGCGCCATCGACGGGAAGGCCGCCTACTGGGGCGACTCCGTCGGCGTCTTCCGCAAGCCGGCCCGCTACCCGCGCCTCACCATGTTCGCCGTACGGGAGCTGGCGGTGTGGTGGGCGAACCGGGTCGGCGGCGTGGACGGCGTCCCGCTGCCCCGGCCGCTGGACGGCCGTGAGGCGTGCGGCCGCCCGGGGACCGTGCCCGCGCAGGAGCCCTCACTCGAACAGGACCCGCCCCGATCAATGGCAGGTTGACGAAAGATGACATGCGGCGCAAACCGCGCGTACTGTCCCGGGGCATGGCTTGGCGCAACGCCGTCAACGGCGTCCTTCAGCAGCTCACCGGATACCAGCTCAGGCGCGTCACGGTGCCCGCCGCCCGCACCGCCCCCGCACCGGATCCGGCCGCCGCACCCGCCCCCGTAGCGGCTCCGAAGCCCCGGGAGAAGCCCGCGCTCGCGTTCCCGGCGGACTACGACGACGAGGCGAAGGAGATCATCCGCGCGGTCAAGCCGTACTCCATGACCTCGCCGGAGCGGCTCAACGCCTTCATCCTCGCCACCCGCCACATCGCCCGCCACGAGATCCCCGGTGACATCGTCGAGTGCGGCGTCTGGCGCGGCGGTTCCATGCAGGCCTGCGCCCGGACCCTGCTCTCCGTCGGCGAGACCGAGCGCGACCTGTATCTCTTCGACACGTACGAGGGCATGACCCCGCCCACCGCCGAGGACCTGCGGCGCGACGGGCGGCCCGCCCAGGAGCTGCTGGACGCCCAGGGCAAGGACCGGCCGATCTGGGCGGTCGCCTCGCTGGAGGACGTGAAGGCGGGCTTCGACAGCGTCCCGTACCCGAAGGAGCGCGTCCACTACGTCCAGGGGCGGGTCGAGGACACCGTTCCCGCGCAGGCCCCCGAGCAGATCTCCATCCTGCGCCTGGACACCGACTGGTACGCCTCCACGAAGCACGAACTGGAGCACCTGTACTCCCGGTTGGTATCCGGCGGGGTGCTCCTCATCGACGACTACGGCTACTGGCAGGGATCGCGGCAGGCGGTCGACGAATTCCTCGACAAGACCGGTGAGCGGCTGCTGCTGCTGCGGATGGACGAGGGCCGGATCGCCGTGAAGCCCTGACGCGAGCCCCTGCGGCAGCGCCGAGCACCGAGCCCCGTGCCCTGACGGTACGGGGCTCGAACGTGCTCCCGGCACGCCCCCGGGGTGCGTGACTCCGCCCTCCGCGTCACTCGAACGGACCCCCTCGGGTGACCCGTCCTTCCGGCGCGGGTTGTACCCGATGGCCCCCGACGGGCCCCACGCCCCGAAGCTCAAGTCCCCGACGCTCATTGCCCCTGATGTCGTCCGCCCGGAAGGATCGTGCGCCGCGATGGCACCCCGTCTCACCGTCGTCGTCCCCCTCTACAACGTCGAGGAGTACCTCGGTGCCTGCCTGTCCTCGCTCGCCGAGCAGACCATGCCGGACCTGGAGGTCGTCCTCGTCGACGACGGCTCCACCGACAACGGCCCCGCCCTGGCACAGGAGTTCGCGGACCGCGATCCACGCTTCCGGCTGCTGCGGCAGGAGAACGCCGGGCTCGGCGCGGCCCGCAACGCCGGGGTGCGCGAGGCCCGTCCCGGGGCGGAGTTCCTGACGTTCGTCGACAGCGACGACGTCGTGCCGCCCGGCGCGTACGCCCGGATGCTCGCGGAACTCGACCGCTCCGGCTCCGACTTCGCCACCGGCAACGTGCTCCGGCTGCGGGCCGGCGGGGATCTCGAACAGTCCCCGATGTTCCGCAAGCCGATGGAGAAGGCCCGGCGGGCCACCCACGTCACCAGGGACTGGATCCTGCTCGGCGACCGCATCGCCTGCAACAAGGTCTTCCGCCGCGCCTTCTGGGACGAGCACGCCTTCGCCTTCCCCACCGGGGTGCTGTACGAGGACATCGCCGTCGTCCTGCCCGCCCACTTCCTGGCCCGCTCCGTCGACGTCGTCGAGGAGCCCGTCTACCACTGGCGCGACCGCGACGGCTCGATCACCACCCGGCGGGCCGTGCCCCGGGGCATCCGCGACCGGGTCACCGCCGTCACCACCGTCAGCCGCTTCCTCGCCGCCCGGCCCGGACTGGCCGAGGCCAGGCGCCGCTACGACGCCCACGCGCTCTCCGGCGACCTGTGGCTGTTCATCGAGGCGCTCGGGGGCGGCGACGCGGAGTTCCACGAGGCGTTCCTGAAGCACGCCGGCGCGTTCGCCGCCACCGTCGAGCCCGCCGTCCTCGCCGGACTGCCCCTGCACCTGCGGGTCAAGTGGCAGCTCATCCGCGAACGCCGGCTGCCCGAACTCCTCGCCCTCCTCGCCGACGAGAAGAAGGACCGGGACACCTTCCACGTCACCGGACTGCTCCGCCCCCGCGCCCACCACCCCGCCGTCCGCGACCCGCTGCCGCCCGCCACGACCGCGCTGACCTCCGCCGACCTGCCCGTCCACGCCCACCTCACCGAGGCCGTCTGGCGGGACGGGCTGCTCCACCTGACTGGCCACGCCTACGTACGGAACGCCCCGGGCGGCCCGGTCCGGCTCGGCTGGCTGCGCTCGGGGAAGCGGCTGATCCCCCTGCGGGTCCGTCCGGTCCCGGGCGACGAGGCCACCGCCCTCTCCGGCCGCTCCCTGCACCGCTACGACCGCGCCGGGTTCACCGCCGTCGTCGACCCGCGCAGACTCGCCGGGAAGGCGAGCGGCGTGCGGACGACCTGGAAGCTGGAGGCCGTCGTCGTCGGCGCGGGCCGGCCCCGCCGGGGCCCCATGCGGCTCGTCGGCACCCCGGCCCCGCCCGCCGTGACGTACACCGACGAGCGGACCCGTATCGTCCCCGTCCTCTCCGGCAACAAGCTGGAGCTGCGCACCGAGCGCGTCGCGGCCGTCCTGACCGGGCAGTCGGCGGTCGAGGACACCGTGCGGCTGGAGGTGAAGATCCTCGGCGACGCCGGGCCGGTCGCCCTCCGGCTCACCGAATGGCGCACCAAGGAGACGCGGGAGTTCGCCCTGCGCGGCTCGCTCGGCTCCCGGGCGGCGGACATCCCGCTCAGCGCCTTCCGGGGCCAGGACGACATCTGGGGCGTCCAACTCGTGGGCGAGGGTGCGCCGTTGACCGTGGCCGCCCGGGCCGCCGGCCCGGACGGACGCTACGCACTGCCCGACGGCCGTGAACTGCACACGGCCCCCAACCCCTCGGGCGACCTCGTGCTCACCGACCGGCCCGTCCAGCCCGTCGTCACCTCCGCCGCCTGGGAGGAGCCGGGCGCCCTGATCCTCGAAGGCGCCTTCCCCGAGCCCACGGGCGCCTTCCGGGAACTCGTCCTGCGGCACAGCGGCCACCGGGAGGAGGTGGTCGTCGGCCTGGAGCGGGGAGACGGTGACGGCTTCCGGGCCGTGATCGCGCCCGCCGCCGTCGAGGGACCCGGCGGGGCGCTGCCCCTCGCCGAGGGACGCTGGTACCTCTTCCTGCGCGAGCCGGGGGAGCGGGACCCGGAGGCCTACCGACCGCTCCGGGCGAGCACCCCGCTGCACCCCGCCCTGCCGACCCAACGGCAGGTCGACGGCCGGGACTTCCTCCTCCAGCGACGCCACCACGACCGGCTCGTCCTGGAGTCGGTCTCCGCCCTGCCCGTGGATGAGCGGGGCGCGTACGGACAGCGGATCCAGCGCGAGCGGTACGCCGGGCTGCGCGCCGCCACGGTCGACGAGCTGCGCCCGGCCGTCCTCTACTCCAGCTTCGACGGCCGTCAGTACTCCGATTCGCCCCGCGCCGTCCACCGCGAACTCGCTTCCCGGGGCCGGGACATCGAGCACCTGTGGGTGGTGCGCGACCAGCAGGCGGCGGTGCCCGAAGGCGTCCGCCCCGTCGCCCTGCACAGTGCCGACTGGTACGACGCGCTGGCCCGCAGCCGCTGGATCGTCACCAACACCCACCTGCCCGAGTGGTTCGAGCGTGCCGAGGGCCAGACCGTCGTCCAGACCTGGCACGGCACCCCGCTCAAACGCATCGGCCGCGACCTCGCGGGCGCCCCGCACGCCGACGCCGCCTACATGGCGTCCATGGAACACCGCTCCGCCCAGTGGAGCGTGCTCGTCTCCCCGAACAGCTTCTCCACCCCCGTGCTGCGCCGCGCCTTCGGCTACTCGGGCGAGGTCCTGGAGTGCGGCTACCCGCGCAACGACCTGCTCCACGCCCCCGACCGGGACGGGACCGCCGCCGCCGTACGCGAACGGCTCGCGCTCCCCGAGGGGCGGCGCGTAATCCTGTACGCCCCCACCTGGCGCGAGGACCGCCCGCGGCAGGGCGGGCGCCACGGGTTCGACCTCCGACTCGACCTGGAGCGGGCCCGGGAGAGCCTCGGTGAGGACCACGTCCTGCTGGTGCGCCGCCACTACCTCGTCGGCGGCAGCGTCCCCGACACCGCCTTCGTCCGGGACGTCTCCCGCCACCCGGACGTCGCCGACCTGCTGCTGATCAGCGACGTCCTGGTCACCGACTACTCCTCGATCATGTTCGACTTCGCGCAGACCGGCCGCCCGATGCTCTTCCACACCCACGACCTGGCCCACTACCGGGACACCCTGCGCGGATTCTGCTTCGACTTCGAGCAGCGCGCCCCCGGACCCCTCGTCCCCGACTCCGCCGGGATCGTGGCGGCACTGCGCGACCCGGAGACCGCCACCGCCGGGCACCGGGAGGCGTACGAGCGGTTCCGGGAGACGTTCTGCGACCTCGACGACGGGACCGCCGCCGCCGCGGTCGTCGACCGGATGCTCAAGGGGGAGCAGGCATGAGCGACTTCAGCTGTGTGATCACCGGCAGCGGGGACGGCGAGGGACCCGGAGGCGCCGACGCCCTGCGCGCCTCCGTGGAGTCCGTCCTCGGCCAGTCGCTGCGCGGGGCCGAGGCCGTCGTGGTCCTCGCCTCCACCGCCGCCCCGGCCGTCCGCACCGCCGCCCGGACCCTCGCCGACCGGGCCCCCGGGCGGGTCCGCCTCCTCCACGCCGACCCGGCCGTCCGCACCACCGGAGCCCTCCGCAACGCGGGCCTGGACGCGGCGGACGGCCGGTACGTCCTGGTCCTCGCCACCGGCGAACGCCTCCAGAAGCACGCCTGCCGCAACCTCTGGCAGGCGGGCGAGCGAAGCCGCGCCGACCTGATCGCCGGCCGCTGGAGCCGGACCGCGGACGAGGGCGGCAAGGAACGGGAGCCGTCCTGGCAGGGCGGGCTGTACGCCCGCTCCCGCACCCTCGCCCGCTTCACCGACGCCCCCGAACTCGTCGTCAGGGACGCCCTCGTGACCGGATTCTGCCTGCGCCGCGAGGCCGCCAGACGGCACGGGCTCCGGTACGAGGAGGACCTGACGCACGGCGAGATCCTCTTCGGCCCGCTCGCCGCCGCCGCGGTCGGCCGGATCGCCCTGGTCCGCCGGCTGATCGTGACCGGCCGGGCCGTTCCCGACCGGGCCCGCGACCTCGCCGCCCTCGTCGAGGCCCATCGCCGGGTCGCCAACACCCTCCTCGCGCAAGGGCTGTCCGAGCTGCGCGAGGAACGGGAGACGGCGTTCGCCCGCGACCACCTGGTGCCGCTCGCCCGGTCCTTCCCCCGCCTGCCCGCCGCCCGCCGCGCCCGGGTCGCCGCGGCCGCCGTCCGTGCGCTGACCGGCCCCTTCCGGGACGGCCTGCCGGGCCTGCCGCCGCTGGAGCGGGTCGCCGTGAGCCTGCTGGCCCGGGGCGACGCCGAAGGGCTCCTCGCGGCGGCGTACGCGCTGAGCCGGCCCGCCACCGTGTGCGCGCCGCTGACGACGGGCGCCGACGGCCGGGTGTTCTGGGGCGACGAGGCGCCGGAGGGGCCCGGTGCCGAGGTCACCGAACTCGGCCACCAGTACCGCACGTTCGGCGACGCGCGGCTGATGAACCGGCTCACCCGCGCCACCGCCGAGCGGGGCCGCCTGCTGCTGGAAGGCCGCCTCGTGCTGCCCGGCCACGGCGGCCCGGCCCCCGATGCCCCTCTCACCGCGACCCTGGAGTTCCGGGCCCGGGGCGGGGCGCGCGCCGTCGCGTTCCCGGTCGACGAGGTCCGGCACGACGGCAACGGGATCACGTGGCGCGCGCGGGCCGACGTCGCGCGCCGCCTGCGCCCCGTCGGCGCCCGGGACACGGCGTGGGACGCGCGGCTGACGGTGACCGCGGGGGGACCCGACGGGCCCCGGTCCGTCAGCGACCTGTTCGCCCCGCAGGACCAGGTGGACGAGGCCCTGCGGTTCGCCGCCCGGCCCCGGCTCGGGCGGCTCGCCGGGGACACCTGGGAGCCCTACATCACGCTCAAGGACCACTTCGCGCTCCGGCTGACCGCCCGCCGCCGCCCGGCCCGCACCGCCCACCGCCTGGTCCGCTACGCCACCCGCTTCCGGCCCGCCCGCAAGGCGAAGCTCCTCGCCCGGTCCCTGCGGGGGCGCCTGGACCGCTACCGCTCCCGGGGCTTCAAGGCCCCCGTCTACAACACCTGGCTCACCCGGCTCCCCGTGCGCCGGGGCTCCGTCGTCCTCGAAAGCCACATGGGCACCAACTACGGCGACAGCCCGCGCGCCCTGTACGAGGAGATCCGCCGCCAGGGCCTGAAACTCCACGCCACCTGGTCCTACGACCCCTCACCGGCCGGCTTCCCGGCCGACGCCCGCCTCGTACGCCGGTGGTCCTGGCGCTATCTGTGGGCGCTGGCCCGCGCCGAGTACTGGGTCGACAACCAGGGCTTCCCGCAGCAGCTGCACAAGCCCCGGCACACCACGTACCTCCAGACCTGGCACGGCTCCGCGTACAAACGGATGGGCTTCGACGAGACCCGCGTACGGCTCCAGAACGCCCCCCTGCGCGAACGTCTCCAGCGGGCCGTGGACCGCTTCGACCACTTCCTCGTCCGTTCCGAGCACGACGTGAACACCCTCGCCCGCGCCTACCGGCTGCCCGAGGAACGGCTCCTGCGCACCGGCTACCCGCGCAACGACGCCCTGATCGCCGAGCGCGACCGGGCCGAGACCGAGGGACGGCTGCCGCGCCCGCCGCTCGCCGGGGCGCTCGGCCTGGACGACCACAAGAAGACCGTGCTGTACGCCCCCACGTTCCGGGGCGGCCCCGGAAAGCAGCGCAGGACCCGACTCCTCCTGGACGTGCGGGAGTTCGCGGAGCGCTTCGGCGACACCCACACCCTGCTCGTACGCGCCCACTACCTGGAGTCCGCCCGGCTGCCGGTCTGTCCGCCCGGGACCGTCGTCGACGTCTCGCGCCACCACGACGTCAGCGAACTCCTCGCCCTCACCGATGTGCTGATCACCGACTACTCCTCCATCATGTTCGACTTCGCCCTCCTCGACCGGCCCGTCGTGCTGTTCGCTCCCGACCTGGAGGCGTACGCGGCCGAGCGCGGCAGCTACTTCGACCTGCGGGAGGAGGCCCCGGGGCCGGTGGCCGGAACGCAGGAGGAACTGTTCGCGGCCCTCGCGGAACTGAAGAGGTCCGACACCGGTTACGCCGACCGACGCCGGGCGTTCACCCGGCGGTTCGGGGCCTACGACCGGGGCGACGCCGCCCGCCGGACCGTCGCCGCCGTCTTCGCCCCCGGATCCTCCCGGGGCGCCCGCCACACCATCGACCACGACCGGGGGGCCGGCCGATGAGCCGCGACATCTTCATCGTCTCCAACAGCACCGACGAACTCGGCGGCGTCACCGCCTGGATGCACCAGACCGCCCGCCTCTTCGCCGCCCAGGGGCACCGGGTCCACACCATCGGCATCCACGCCTCCGACCTCACGATGGCGCTGCCCGCGGAGCCCGCCCACCCCGTCACCGCCCTCTATCCCGCCCACCCCCCGACCCCCTGGACGCCCCACGGCGTCCGTGACCGCTTCCGCCTCCCGACCCGGCGCAGGGAGGCGGCCCGGGTCGCCGCCAAGAAGCGGGCGGTCGCCCGGCTCTCGGAGACCTTCGCGACCGCCCGCCCCGGCGCGGTCGTCATCGTCACCCAGGTCTGGGCGATGGAATGGGTCGGGGAGGCCGACACCAGCGGGCTGCGGGTCATCGGCATGAGCCACGAGTCCTACGGCTACTCCCGCGCGAGCCACCGCTACCGCTGGATCAAGAACCACTACAAGGACCTCGACCACTGGCTCGTCCTCACTGAGGAGGACGCCGACCAGTGGGCCGGGGACGGCATGAACAACGTCGGCTTCCTGCCGAACGCCCTCTCCCGCCTCCCCGCCGTGCCCTCCCCGCGCACCGCGAGGACCGTCGCCAGCATCGGCCGGCTCAGCGACCAGAAGGGCATCGACCTGCTGCTGGACGCCTGGGCCCTGGTCGCCCCCGCCCGCCCCGACTGGCGGCTGCGCGTCTACGGGGCCGGCGAGGACGAGGCCGCGCTGAAGGCGCGGTGCACCGGCCTCGGCCTCGACGGATCCGTGGAGTGGATGGGCCGCACCGACGACGTCGAGCGGGCCCTCGCCGGGGCCTCCGTCTTCGTCCAGTCCTCCCGGGGCGAGGGCTTCCCGCTGGCCCTGCTGGAGGCGATGGCGAGCGGTGTGCCCTGCGCCGCCTTCGACTGCGCGCCCGGGGTGCGGGAGATCGTCCGCGACGGCGAGGACGGGCTCCTGGCCCCCGCCGGGGACGTCGCCGCCCTCGCCGACCGGCTGCTGCGGCTCACCGGCAACCCCCGGCTGCGCGACGCGATGGGCGCGCGGGCCCGGTCCGGCGTCCAGCGGTTCTCCGAGCCGGAGACGCTGCGCCGCTGGGAGGAGCTGTTCGCGTTCCTGGAGCGCTGAGCAGGCCCGGAGCAGGCCCGGAGCGCACCCGGAGGACGCGTCGGGCGACGGGCCGGGGTCAGCCCTTGACGCCCGCTCCGGCCCCGTCCTGCGCCGGAAGGGCCGCGGGCGTCCGGCGCGCGGCGGACGGCACCGGCAGCGGCAGCCCGTCCGTCTCCCCGAGGAAGACCCGCCGCACCACCCGCTCGGCGGCGTACCCGTCGTCGTACGGACAGAACCGGGCCCGGAACGCGGCCCGCAACTGCGCCGAGCGGGAGCCCCGCCAGTGGTCCGTTGCGAAGATGTCGAACAGCTCGTCCTGGCCCCGGGCCACGATGCCGGGCGGGAACGCCGTGATGTCGAAGTAGGTGCCCCGGGCCGCCTCGTACGCCTCGATGTCGGCGAGGTGCAGCACCACCGGGCGGTCCAGGTTGACGTAGTCGAACATCAGCGAGGCGTAGTCCGTGATCAGCGCGTCCGAGGCGAGCGCCAGCGTCTCCACGGACCGGTGCCCGTGGACGTCGATGATCCGCGGATGCCGCGCCCGCCGACCGCCGGGGCCCGCGGGGTGCGGCGCCCGGGACAGGACCACGAACTGCGGGCCCAGCACCCGGACCAGCCGCTCCAGGTCCAGGGCGGGCCGCTGGACCCGCCGGTAGTCGCGGTGCGTCGGGGCGTACAGCAGGGCCGTGCTGCCCGCCGGGATCCCCAGCGTCTCGCGCAGCCGCGCCACGTCGGCCGGAGCGGTGCGGTGGTACACGTCGTTGCGCGGCGATCCGTACTCCAGCGTCGTGTACGCGGACGGATAGGCCCTCTCCCGTACGAGGGTGGAGTGCGGGTTCGCCGAGAGGGAGAAGTCCCAGGTGTCCACCGAGCGCAGCAGCTGCTCGAAGTCGGTGCCCCGGGCGGCGGCGGGCCGGTCCAGCAGATCGGTGCCCACGGTCCGCAGCGGTGTGCCCTCGTGCGTCTGGAGCAGGATCTGGCCCCGGCGCTTGACCAGCCCCCGGTCGAAGGCGGAGTCGTTCACCAGGTACGCCGAGCGGGCCAGTGCCGTCCAGTGGGCGAAGGTGCCGGGCGCGAGGTGCCGGGTGCCGGTCGGCACGGTGTGGGCGTCGACGGGCCGGCAGATCCAGGCCGTCCGCACCTGCGGGACCAGCTCGCGGACCTTCGCCTCGATCGCCGCCGGGCTGCCCGTGTACCCGCCCCCGCCCCGGGCGGCGAACACCGCGTCCCGGGAGCGCAGCGGCAGCCGCGACTGGATCCGGTAGTGCGCCCGCAGCGCCGCGCCCCGCACCGCCCGGCGCACGGCCGCCGACCCCCGGCGCAGCCGGCCGCCGAGGCGCTGGGCCCCCGACAGCGCCTGGTAGGTGCGCCGCGCGCCGAGCCGCAACAGGCCGTGCCGCAGCAGCGCCCGCCGGGGGACCGGGGCGCCGGGGGTGCGGTAGCGGCGGCAGGACGCGGCCGCCCGGCGGAAGAACGCGGCGCGGCTGTGGTGCGGCAGCCGGTCCTTGGAGGCGAACAGCGCCGAGAAGTGGTCCAGCATCCGGCGGAACATCACCGGCCGCCACAGGGCGAGTTCGGGGCGCGCGTCGATGAACGCGAACACCCGGTCGTACTGGTCGAAGACGTCGAAGTGCCTCTCGCTGGTGGTGGAGAGGATGTTGCCGCGCCGCCGCTGCCGGTAGGAGACGCAGACCGCGTCCAGCACCGCGATCGACCCGGCCGACATCAGCACCGGGTAGGTCCAGGGGGTGTCCTCGTAGTAGCCGGGCGGGAAGGTGAACTCCTCGGCCTCGATGAAGGCGCGGCGGTACGCCTTGTTCCAGACGACCATGAGGAGCTGCAGCAGCTCGGGGCGGTCGGTCAGCCGGAAGCGGTCGGGCCCGCCCTCGTCGAGGTGGGCGGCCAGGACGTTGCGCACGCTGCGGCCCGTCCAGTACGTGCGGGCGTAGTCGTACATCAGGACGTCGGGCCCGCCGGTCGCGTCGATCCGGTCGGCGATGGTCTGGAGTGCGTCCGGCAGCAGCGTGTCGTCGCCGTCGAGGAAGATCAGGTAGTCGCCGGACGCCCGGCCCATCCCGGCGTTGCGGGCCGGTCCCAGGCCGGTGTTGCGGGGGAGGTGGAGTGCGGTGACACGAGGGTCCCGGCGGGCGTACTCGTCGGCGATCGGCCCACAGGCGTCGGGGGAGCAGTCGTCGACCACGACGATCTCGTAGTCCTTGAAGGACTGGGCCAGCACGGAATCCAGACACGCGTGCAGATACGCCTGGACCCGGAATGCGGGCACGATGACGGAGAACCGGGGCACTACACATCCATGGGTCGATCGTTCGCGGGAACCAGGCAGAGCGCAAACGTCGGATGGAATGACAGGGTTACGCCGGACGCGGCAATCGGGGGACGGAGACGGCGAAGCGGCCCGGTTCCGGGGAACCGGGCCGCTTCGGGTTGACGTACAGCCGTACGTCTTCGACGACCTACGCCTTCGAGGGCGTACGGCCGTGTGGCGAGGGCTACTTGACGGCGCCCGCCATCACGCCGGACACGAACTGCCGCTGGAAGGCGAAGAACACCGCCAGCGGGATCACCATCGACACGAACGCGCCGGGCGCCAGTACGTCGATGTTGTTGCCGAACTGGCGGACCTGCTGCTGGAGCGCCACGGTGATCGGCGGCGACTCGGAGTCCGCGAAGATCAGCGCGACCAGCATGTCGTTCCACACCCACAGGAACTGGAAGATCCCGAGCGAGGCGATCGCCGGACCGCCCAGCGGCATGACGACGCGGGTGAACAGCCGGATCTCGCCCGCCCCGTCGAGCCGAGCGGCCTCCAGCAGCTCACGGGGGATCTCCGCGAAGAAGTTCCGCAGCAGGAAGATCGCGAACGGCAGGCCGAACGCCGTGTGGAACAGCACGACCCCGAGCGTCGTCTCGAAGATCCCGATGGTGCCGAACAGCTCGGAGACCGGGATCAGCGCGACCTGCACCGGCACCACCAGCAACCCGACGACCAGCAGGAACCACCAGTCGCGGCCGGGGAACTCCATCCACGCGAAGGCGTATCCGGCCAGTGAGCCGATGACCACCACCAGCACCGTGGAGGGCACCGTGATCATGATCGTGCTGACGAGCGAGCCGGTGATCGTCGAATTGTCCAGCAGCCGCTGGTAGTTGTCGAAGGTCATCTCCGACGGGGCGGTGAAGACCTTCCACCAGCCGGTGGCCGCGATGTCCTGCGGCCCGCGCAGCGAGGACAGCAGCAGGCCGATCGTGGGCATCAGCCAGAACAGGGCGACCAGGATCAGGAAGACCCGCATCACCCCGCCCCCGGCACGGGCGGCGATCCGGGCGCCGAGGGACCGCTTGGCCTTGATCGATGCGTCGGGTGCGCTCATCGGCGTCCCTCCTTCCGGATCCGTCGGATGTTGCTGCGTTCTCCCGGGGGGCGACCCCCGGGCCCCCGGCCGGGAGGCGGCACGGGGCGGGCGTGGCCCGTCATCGGCGTCCCTCCTTCCGGATCCGGCGGATGTTGAACAGCATCACCGGGATCACCAGCAGCAGCAGGAGCACCGCGATCGCGCTCCCGATCCCCAGGTCCGCGTCCGTGCCGAACGAGGACCTGTACAGCTGGAGCGCCAGCACGTTCGCGTCGTCCTGCGAGGAGCCCGGCGCGATGATGAACACCAGGTCGAAGACCTTCAGCACGTTGATCATCAGCGTCACCAGGACCACCGCGAGCACCGGCGCCAGCATCGGCACCGTGATGCGGCGGAACACCTGCCACTCGTTGGCGCCGTCCACCCGCGCGGCCTCCAGGAGCTCACGCGGCAGACCGGCCAGCCCCGCCGCGATCAGCACCATCGCGAAGCCGGCCCACATCCAGACGTAACTGCCGATGATCCCGGGCGTCACGAGGGACGGTCCGAGCCAGTCGACGCCGTTGTACGGTTCGCGGAAGTTGTCCGCCGGCAGGCGTAGTTGGGCCCCGTCCGCCGAAGCGGGCAGCGTGAACACCCCGTCCGCTCCGGCCGTGGCCGTGGCGACGACCTTCCCGTCCTTCACGGCCTCGACCTTCAGGCCCTTCAGGCCCAGCTCCTCCGGGTCGACGACATTCGGCTTCCCGCCGCCGCCCCGCGTGAAGTCCAGCCAGGCCGTGCCCGCGATTTCGTCCCCGGACGCCGCCGGGGCCGCCTTCGCCGGCCGCGCGTCGCCCGGCATCTTCGCCGGGGCCACGCCGACCAGCGGCACCCGCAGCGGCTGGCCCGCCCGGACCGGCTCCTTGGACAGATACGCCCCGCCGTCACCCTTCTCCAGCGGGTGCACGGGCAGCGGGCGCGCCTTCGGGAAGCCGGAGGACTGGTTGAACGTGTCGTGCACGCCCACCGCCACCGCGTTGGCCACACCCCGCTCGGGAGCCTGGTCGTACACCAGCCGGAAGATGATGCCCGCCGCCAGCATCGAGATCGCCATCGGCATGAAGACGATCAGCTTGAACGCGGTGCCCCAGCGGATCCGCTCGGTCAGCACCGCGAAGATCAGCCCGAGCGCGGTGGCGACCGTCGGGGCGAAGACCACCCAGATCGCGTTGTTCTTCACCGCCGTGACGATGGTGGCGTCGGTGAACAGCGCCGTGTAGTTGTCGAACCCGGCGAAGCCCGTGCCGGCCTGGTCGAAGAACGACCGGTAGACCGAGTACCCGATCGGATAGAGCACCAGCGCGCCGAGCAGCACCAGCGCGGGCAGCAGGAACGCCGCCGCGATGACCCTGCGGGTGCCGGTCACGCTCCGGCGGGACCTCTTCGGGTCCGGGGACGGGGACGGACGGGGATGCGTGTCGTCGGCGGGGGGCACCGAACCGGCGCCCCCCGCGGTCGCTGTCGTCACGGCGTCAGCTCTTGTACGCCTTGACCGCTTCGGACTCCAGCTGTTTCTGGGTCCCCACGATGTCCTTCGGGTTCTTCAGGAAGTCCTGGAGGATCTTCCACTCGCCCTTCCCCGGCGTTCCGCCGAACGACTGCGGGGCCTGGTCGGACATGTCGAAGCGGACGTCGTCACCGGCGTCGATCAGCGCCTGGGCCATCGTGCGCTGCACGTCGTTCGGGTACGCCTTCAGGTCCAGGCCCTTGTTCGGGGAGATGAACCCGCCCGCCTCGGCCCAGATCTTCGCCGCGTCGGAGGAGGCCAGCCAGGTCAGCAGCGCCTGCGCGCCCTTGGTGTCCTTCAGCGCCACCGCCGCGTCGCCGCCGGTCACCACGGGGGAGTCCGCGCCGACCGCCGGGAACGGGAAGACCTTGGCGTCCGTGCCGATCTTCGCCTCGGTCTGCGCGATGTTGATGGAGACGAAGTCGCCCTCGAAGACCATCGCGCCCTTGGGCTGGTCGCCCCCGGTGAACGTCTGGGTCACCGAGGCCGGGAACTCCGTCTGGAGCGCCCCGTCCGCGCCGCCCGCGATCAGCTCCGGCTTCCCCCACAGCCCGGCCAGCGTGGTCAGCGCGTCCTTGACGGACGGGTCGGTCCACGGGATCTCGTGCTTCGCCAGCTGGTCGTACTTCTCCGGCCCCGCCTGGGAGAGGTAGACGTTCTCGAACCAGTCGGTCAGGGTCCAGCCGTCCGCGCCGCCCACCGAGACCGGCGTGACGCCGGAGGCGGAGACGGTCTCCGCGGTCGTCAGGAAGTCCTTCCAGGTCTTCGGCTCGCTCGCCCCCGCGTTGTCGAACGCGGCGGCGTTGTACCAGATCAGGGACTTGTTGGCCGCCTTGAAGTACACGCCGTACTGGGTGCCGTCCACCGCGCCGAGGTCCTGCCAGACCTTCGCGTAGTTCTTGTCGAGCTGCGCCTTCGCCTCGGCGCCGACCGGCTTGGCCCACTTCTTCGCCGCCGCCTGCTGGATGGCGCCGACCTGCGGGATCATCGCCACGTCCGGCGGCTGCTTGCCCGCGATCTTGGTGCCCAGGAAGTTGATGATCGGGTCCTGCGCCGGGACGAAGGTGACGCTCGCGCCCGTACGTTTCTCGAACTCGTCCAGCACCTTGGTGAAGTTCTCCTGCTCGGGTCCGGTCCAGACCGCGGCGACGGAGATGTCCTCACCGTCCAGCTTCGGCAGGGTCACCGTGGACGCGCTGTCCGTGCCCTTGTCCGAGCCGTCGTCCGTCGTCTTCTTGCCGTCTCCGCCGTCTCCGCCGCCTCCGCAGCCGGTGAGCGCCAGAGCGCCGACCGCCGCGAACACGACTGCGGCCCTGCGTATCGAGAAGGTTGTGCGCATTCCTGCCCCGTCTCTTCTGTACGCGTCCGGCCACGTCCGCATGCCCGGACCACGTCGTCCGTGCGCACAGTCCTACGCCCGGTGCACGGGCCCCGCAATACCGCCATGGGGCCCAACGGGCTTATCGTGATCGCCTCGTGACGTCATGTCAGGGCATGTCGGAAGCCTTCCCGGGGCAGGGGTAGGAGCGCGTCGAGACGGTGGCCGGGCCAGGGGCGGGCGCGGGTCGCGCCGATGGGGCTCCAGGCCGCGACACGCACCGGTGCCGGTGGCCACGTCAGGCTGGGAAACGCACCGATGCCGAAAGCCGGGTCAGGCCGGGAACGGCACCAGCGCCGGCAGCCGCTCGGCGTTCACCGAACGGGCCGCGCGCTCCAGCGCACTGGCGAGCAGCGCCAGGTCGGTCGGCCCGTTTCCCAGCTCCCGGACCGGGCGCCGGGTCGGCGGATCGCCCATCCGCTCCCACTCCAGCGGGACGACGGTGGGCCGCAGCGTCGCCGTACGCGGGATGCGGCCGGTGACCCGGCCGCCCTGGAACGGCGTCACCCGGCCGTCCGGATGCCCCAGCCTGCCCCGGCCGGGGGCCGGCTCGTCCGGGGACGGCGGCTGCACCGGGGCGTCCAGCACGATGCGCAGCCGGGCGCCACGGGCCAGCTCGGTGTCCTCGGTGCGGTCCGGGCGCGCGGAGGTGGCGACCAGGTGCACCCCGAGCCGCCCGCCGTCCCGGGCCACGGCCTCCAGCGCCCGCACCACCGAACCGGCGGCGGGCCGGCCGGGACTGCCGAGCGCCGGGGCGACCAGCGCGTCGAAGTCGTCGGCGAGGACGACGAGGCGGGGCAGCGGGGAGGGGCCGGGGTCCCCGGACCGGGCGGCGGGGCGCAGCCGCAGGGTGCCGCTGGCCGGGGAGTCCAGATCGCCGCGCCGCTCGGCCCCGCTCGGCGGCCGCTGGCCCACGATGCGGGGCGGTGCCTGCCGCTGGGCGTGCCGCTCGTGCCAGGCGGCGAAGTCCAGGTCGCCGAGCAGCTCGGCGCGCCGCTTCAGCTCGCCGCCCAGGGCCTGCGCGAACTCCCGCATCCGGACCGGGTCGCACGCCACGAGGTGGGTGAAGACATGCGGCAGCTCCGTACAGGGGAGCAGACCTTCGCCGCGCTCCCCGTGCTCGCCGCCGGATCCGTCGACGAGCAGGATGCCGAGCCGGTCGGGCCGGGCCGCGGAGGCGAGCGAGGCGGCGACGGCCCGGAGCAGCTCGGTGCGGCCGCTGCCCGGCGGCCCCTCGATCAGCAGATGCGGCCCCTCGTCGGCGAGATCGACGCTCAGGGGGCCCCGGGGGCCCGCCCCGAGCACGAGGACCGGGCGGCCGGTGCGGGTGGCCCCGGCCGGGGGCGCGGCGGCGTCGGCCCGCTCCCCGGACCCGGCCCCGGACGCCTGCCCCGGTCCGGAACGCTGGGAGCCCGGATACGGCGTGCGCCCGGAGTCGCGGGCGTCCAGCGGCGGGTACGGCGTGCGCTCCGGGTCGGGGGCGCCCGCCGCCGGGTACGGCGTGCGGCCGGAGTCCCGGTCGGAGGAGGCGGCGGCGGTGCGCTGCGGGCCGACGCGCGGGCCCGCGCTGAGGGTGCGCCCGGAATTGGGGCTGTCCGGCTCCGAGCGGGCCGGGGCGGCGGGCCGGGGTGCCGAGGCGCCGGGCTGGGCCTCCGCCGTGGACGCCCAGCGGGCCATCAGCGAGGCCGGCGTGGCCCGGGCCAGGCCCAGCTCGTCCAGCAGGCGGGCGGACGGCGGCAGCGCCGCGGTCGTCGGGCGGCCCGCCAGCGCGGCCGAGCCCTCCTCGCGCAGGGGTGCCAGGGCCCGCCCGAACCGCTCGGCCCAGGCCGCCGACACCGCGTCCACCGCGGCCACCGTCCCGTGCCCCGCGGCCTGCCCGCCCGCCGTGCGCAACAGGCGCAGCGCCGTGGCGACGTCCCCGCTCAGCATCGCGACGGCCCCGCACTCCCGGAAGGCGATGGAGGCCCGGCAGGCCGCCTCGTACGTCGCGGCCACCGGGGAGGTGGGGGAGGAGGACGGGGTCTCGGCCAGGCAGATCAGATGGATCCCGGCCGCCGCGCCCGCCCCGGCCAGCCGCGCCGTGGTCTCGCGCAGCATCGCCGTACCGGGGTCGCCGTCCAGGACGACCACCGTGTGCGGGCCCGTGTGGGCGCGGGCCGCCTCGGCCACGGAGGCCCGGTCCAGGTGCGGCCAGCCGGGTCCGAGGGGGCCCTCGTCCAGGCGGCGCACCAGCTCGGCCGTACGGGCCTCCGCCTGCTCACGCTCGTAGGCGAGGAGCAGCCGGCAGTCCTGTCCGTGCGTCGGGCGCAGATGCGGCAGCCACCCCAGCCAGGACCACTCCCGCCGCCGCTCCTCCAGCGGCCGGGAGCGGTCGGTGCTGATGAGGACGATCTCCAGGTCGAACGGAGAGTGCAGCGCGGCGAGCTGCGCCACCGTCGCGCGGGCCAGACCCGCCAGCCGGGCGCGCGGACCGGCGAGCCCCAGCGAACCGGCCTCCCGCAGCCCCACGGTCACCGGCACGGCGGGCACCTCGGCCCGGTCGGTCGTGCCGAGCCGCACCACCAGCGCCTCCGGGTGCTCCGGGTGGCGCTCCCAGAGCCGGGGACCCGGGCCCAGCGCGGTCAGCAGCACGGCCGCCGGATCCGGCCAGGTGCCCTCGGGGGCGGTGGGCAGCGCGGAGAAGGGCGAGCCGGGGGATGCCGGGGAGGCGAGGTGCCCGGCGCCCGACGGGCCGCCGGACGGATCGGGGGAGCCGCCCGTGAAGTCGTGGGACGCCGAGCCGGAGCCGTACGTGCCCGAGCCGTGCGCGCCTGATCCGGACGTCGCTGATCCGTGGGCTGTCGGGCCGCCCGGACCGTCCGGGGCGGGGGAGGCGCCGTACGCCTCGCCACGCCGCCCGGCGCCGGTCTCCGGGCCCGGAGCCTGTTCGGCCTTCGCGCCGCCCTTGAGCCGCCTCGCCCATGCTCCTATGCCGCGTCGGGGCGTCGGGGCGTCGGCGAACTCCTCGCCGCGGGCGTGGGGGCCGTGTTTCTGATACGCGCCGGGTCCGGCCCCGGCGTGCTCCGGCCAGGAGGCCGCGTCGGGGGAGGAACCCGGGGCTCCGGAGCCGCCGTGGGGCCCGGAGGGCGCCGTGGAGGCGGAGGCGGGGGACGGGGAGGCCGGCGCGCCGTAGCCGTGGGCGTGCGCGGGAAGAGGCCCGCCGGAGCCGTGGCCCGCGGCGGGAGAGCCCGTCTCGGCGCGGGCCACCCGCAGGTGTCCCTCGCCGTCCGGGGCGGTCGGCAGCTTCGTCGGACGGGAGCCCGCCGTGAGGCGGAGGGCGGACTCGCCGAGCCGCAGCAGCGCGCCGGGGGCGAGGCGGACCGGCCGCTCGCGCACCTCGACGCCGTCCAGCGAGGTGCCGTTCGTCGAACCGAGGTCGGCGACCGAGACCCGGCCGTCGTCGGCGACCGTCACCGCGCAGTGCAGCCGGGAGACGTCCGGGTCGTCGAGCGGGACGTCCGCGTCGGCGGAGCGGCCGATCCGGATCTGCCCGCCGTGCAGCAGGTGGACGCCGCCCGCGTCGGGGCCCGCCACCACGTGGAGCTGGGCCGGAACGGGGTCGTCCGTCGCCTCGTCGTCGCCGGGGACCTGGAGCGAGAGCACCGCGCCGTCCACCAGGGGCGGTTCGCCCAGCGCGACGCGGTGACCGTCCAGCCGCTCCCGTCCGGCGAAGAGCACGACGGCCCCGCCGCCCTGGGAGCTCTCGGGCCCCGACACGGCGGCGGCCAGCTGGGAGGCGACGGCGGCCAGCGCTGTCCCGGCGGGCGCGGTGACGAGCACGTCGCAGGTGCGCGCCGAGGTCTGGCCGCTGCGCGGCGCGAGGACGGTCAGCCGGATCTGCATCGCCGTCGGCGGTCCCTTCTGCGCGGGGGTGCCCGGCAGGGGAAACGCCCTGTGATTCCCCCCACCCGGCACGGACACGTCGTCCGTACAGGTCGTCACGCACCGCGAGACTCCGACCTCGCAGATCCGTGCTGGAGGCATCCTCGCACCTGCCGCTGACAACACGCCCGGCGGTCACCTTTAAATGATCTTGAATGGTCGGCTGTGGGCGCAAAAGTGCCTGCTTGCGTCCGGATCCCGCCGCTCGGAGGGGTTTCCCGGCAGCTGCCCGCCGGATGCCGGACGGAAATCCACCCCCGTGACCGAACGTCCGACCGGTCTGTGGCCAGCCGTGCGGCAACCTTCCACGCGGCCCGCGCGTCTTCCCTCGAAACGCGGGCACCCGGTGCCCCGTTCGGCGGCACTACAGTGGGCCGGAACATTCGGGCGGGCCCGGGCGGCAAGACACCCCTGGGGGACCGCAAGCACCACGATCAGCAGGGAGCGCATGACGTGCGGCCGGTAGGCAGCAAGTACCTGCTCGAGGAGCCGCTCGGACGCGGCGCCACGGGCACCGTCTGGCGAGCCCGCCAGCGGGAGACCGCGGGCGCCGAGGCAGCCGTCGCGGGTCAGCCCGGCGAGACCGTGGCCATCAAGGTCCTCAAGGAGGAGCTGGCCAACGACGCCGATGTCGTGATGCGGTTCCTGCGGGAGCGCTCCGTCCTGCTGCGGCTCACGCACCCCAACATCGTGCGCACCCGGGACCTCGTCGTCGAGGGCGATCTCCTCGCCCTGGTGATGGATCTGATCGACGGCCCCGACCTGCACCGCTACCTCCGCGAGAACGGCCCGCTCACCCCGGTCGCCGCTTCCCTGCTCACCGCGCAGATCGCGGACGCGCTCGCCGCCAGCCACGCCGACGGCGTCGTCCACCGCGACCTCAAGCCGGCCAACGTGCTCGTCGACGAGCGCGACGGCCAGATGCACCCGATGCTCACCGACTTCGGCATCGCGCGCCTGGCCGACTCCCCGGGCCTGACCCGGACCCACGAGTTCGTCGGCACGCCCGCCTACGTGGCGCCGGAGTCCGCCGAGGGCCGCCCGCAGACCTCTGCCGTCGACATCTACGGCGCGGGCATCCTGCTGTACGAGCTGGTCACCGGCCGCCCGCCGTTCGCCGGGGGCACCGCCCTCGAAGTCCTGCACCGGCACCTCAGCGAGGAGCCCCGCCGTCCCTCCAACGTCCCGGCCCCGCTGTGGACGGTCATAGAGCGCTGCCTGAGCAAGGACCCGGACCGGCGGCCCAGCGCCGAGAACCTGGCCCGCGGTCTGCGTACGGTCGCCTCGGGCATCGGCGTCCACGCGAACTCCGCCCAGATCGCCGCCGCCGACGGGGTGGGCGCCCTGCTCGCCCCCGACCCGGCGCCCACCGCGGTCCCGGAGACCCCGGGCGCCGCCGACCCCACACAGGTGCTGCCGAGCAACGCGGGCTCCTTCGACCCCGCCGCCACCAGCGTGCTCCCGCAGTCCGGACCCGGGGGCCAGGGCGGTCCCGGCGGCCATGCCGATCCGACGTCCGTCATGCCGCCCGTGCCGCAGCGCCCCGACGGGCCGCCGCAGCCGGACGGCCCGCACCCCTGGCAGTCGCAGCTCCAGGCGGCCCGCGACCGCAACGAACAGACCCAGGTCCAGTACCTCGACCCGAGCCAGGACCCCCTGCGGCGCCGCCCGCAGCGCCAGCAGCAGCCGCCGCAGCATCAGCAGCACCAGCAGCAGTCGCCCCAGCGCCGCCAGCCGCCTCCGCAGCACCAGCAGTACCCGCCGCAGCAACAGCAACACCAGCAGCAGCATCAGCCTCAGCGCTACCAGCCGCCGCAGCAGCCCCAGCGGCAGCAGTACGCGCCTCCGCAGCCGCAACAGCCCCAGCAGCCGGCCGCGCGCCCACCGCGCGAGCCGCGTCCGCCGAGGCAGCGCGGCGCCAACCCGATGCGCATCCCCGGACTCGGCTGCCTCAAGGGCTGCCTGTTCACCGTGGTGCTCCTGATCGTCGCCGGCTGGCTCATCTGGGAGCTGACCCCGCTCCAGGAATGGGTCGCCCAGGGCAAGGGCTACTGGGAGGCGATCGGCGACGCGATCGGCACGGTCACCGGCTGGATCTCCGAGCTCGGCGAGAGCACGGGCAGCTCGGGCGGGGCCTGACCCGAAACGACCGGACGCCGCCCGACCCGCGACGGTCGGGCGGTGCTCGCCGGGCACGGTCGGGCGGACCCGACCCGCACCGGCCGGGCCGGCCCGACCTCTGCCGGCCGGGCGGGTCCGACCCGTAACTCTGTCCCTTTGTCGACTTCCCAGGGCCTATTTGGCCCCGAGAAGTGAAGGTCGGCGCCATCCAGGGCGCGTGACACCCCGGACGCCGCGTAGCTTTGTCGATCGGGGGTCCACCGCCAGCCGCTGAGGGAGCAGTCTTGGCACGGAATATCGGCAGCCGGTACACGGCCCACCAGATCCTGGGGCGCGGCAGCGCCGGCACGGTATGGCTCGGCGAAGGGCCCGAGGGCCCGGTCGCCATCAAGCTGCTCCGTGAGGACCTCGCGTCCGACCAGGAGCTCGTGGGCCGCTTCGTGCAGGAGCGCACCGCCCTGCTCGGGCTCGACCACCCGCACGTGGTCGCCGTCCGGGACCTCGTCGTGGACGGCAACGACCTGGCCCTGGTCATGACACTCGTGCGCGGCACCGACCTGCGCACCCGCCTGGACCGCGAACGCCGTCTCGCCCCCGAGGCCGCCGTCGCGATCATCGCGGACGTCGCCGACGGGCTCGCCGCCGCGCACAAGGCCCAGATCGTCCACCGGGACGTCAAGCCGGAGAACATCCTGCTCGACATGGAGGGCCCGCTCGGCCCCGGCGGCGCGCACCCGGCCCTGCTCACCGACTTCGGCGTCGCCAAGCTGATCGACACCCCGCGCCGCACCAAGGCCACGAAGATCATCGGTACGCCGGACTACCTGGCCCCCGAGATCGTCGAAGGCCTCCCGCCGCGCGCCGCCGTCGACATCTACGCCCTGGCGACCGTGCTCTACGAGCTGCTCGCCGGATTCACGCCCTTCGGCGGCGGCCACCCCGGCGCGGTCCTGCGCCGCCACGTCACCGAGACCGTCGTCCCGCTCCCCGGCATCCCCGAGGAGCTCTGGCAGCTCCTGGTCCAGTGCCTGGCCAAGGCGCCCGCCTCCCGGCTGCGCGCCTCGGAGCTCGCCGTACGGCTGCGCGACCTGCTGCCCCTGCTGGCGGGGATACCGCCGCTGGAAGTGGACGAGCCGGGCCCGGAGGAGAACGACCAGCAGCCCGCCGCCTACGACGAGCAGCAGTACACCCCGGCCGCCGAGGAGCCCCGCCGTCGCGGCGCGGTCCCGCTGGTGCCAGGCTCCGCTCCCGACTCCAACCGGGACACCCACACGAGCATGCGCGTCCCCGCGCCGGACGAGCTGGCGGGCGGCCCCCTCGGGACGGCCCGCGCGCCCCGCGCCCCGGGCAGGCCCCGGCCCGGCTCGGCCCGCAACAAGGCGGCGGCCGTCCGCAAGCGCCGCATCACCCTCGGTGTCGCCGCCCTCGCCCTCTGCGCGGCCGTCGTGGTCGGCGGCCTGCTGGCCGGCGGCGACGGCGACGGGGGCCCGGCGCCCCAGGACAGCGAGAACTCGGCCCCGGCGACCCCGTAAGGACACGTCGGACGCCCCCTGGCAGAGCCTCCGGGAGCCCTCGCCCCGGTCGGGACCCGCAACCGGTTTCCGGGCGAGGGCAAGCTTCATCCGCCCAGCCGTTACGCTGGACCCGTGGCAGTCGTCGATATTTCCGAAGAGCTGAAGTCCCTCTCCTCGACCATGGGGTCGATCGAGGCCGTCCTGGACCTGGATGCGCTGAGGGCGGACATCGCCGCGCTCGAGGAGCAGGCTGCGGCGCCGTCCCTGTGGGACGACCCGGAGGCGGCCCAGAAGATCACCAGCAAGCTTTCCCACCTCCAGGCCGAGGTCCGCAAGGCGGAGACCCTGCGCGGCCGCATCGACGACCTCGAAGTCCTCTTCGAGCTCGCCGCGGACGAGGGCGACGCCGACGCCCAGGCGGAGGCCGAGGCCGAGCTGGAGTCGGTGCGGAAGGCGCTGGACGAGATGGAGGTCCGCACGCTCCTCTCCGGCGAATACGACGCGCGCGAGGCCCTGGTGACCATCCGGGCCGAGGCGGGCGGCGTGGACGCCGCCGACTTCGCCGAGAAGCTCCAGCGCATGTACATCCGCTGGGCGGAGCGGCACAACTACAAGACCGAGGTCTACGAGACCGCGTACGCGGAAGAGGCCGGCATCAAGTCGACCACCTTCGCCGTCCAGGTCCCGTACGCCTACGGCACGCTCTCCGTCGAGCAGGGCACCCACCGCCTGGTCCGCATCTCGCCCTTCGACAACCAGGGCCGCCGTCAGACGTCCTTCGCGGGCGTCGAGGTGCTCCCGGTCGTCGAGCAGACCGACCACATCGAGATCGACGAGTCCGAGCTGCGCGTGGACGTGTACCGCTCCTCGGGCCCCGGCGGACAGGGCGTCAACACCACGGACTCCGCGGTCCGGCTGACCCACCTGCCCACCGGCATCGTCGTCTCCTGCCAGAACGAGCGCTCGCAGATCCAGAACAAGGCGTCCGCGATGAACGTCCTCCAGGCGAAGCTCCTTGAGCGCCGCCGCCAGGAGGAGCAGGCGAAGATGAACGCGCTCAAGGGCGACGGCGGCAACTCCTGGGGCAACCAGATGCGTTCGTACGTCCTGCACCCGTACCAGATGGTCAAGGACCTGCGTACGGAGTTCGAGATGGGCAACCCCGAAGCGGTCTTCAACGGCGAGATCGACGGTTTCGTCGAAGCGGGCATCCGCTGGCGCAAGCAGAGCGAGAAGTAGCCTCGGCGGTACGGAGGTCGGGCCCGGACAGGCGACTGTCCGGGCCTTCACGCGTTGCGGAGGACCTGTGCCCGATGCGTCACAGTCCGGCTTCCGAATAGCCGTCATGAACCCCCATACCGGTGCCTAGTTGTATTGCCCAGTGAGGTTGGGGACGCGGCTGGCGGGTGGTTTGCCTGCGAGTGCGGTGTGTCCGCGGTGGTGATTGTAGGTGTGCAGCCAGGCAGGGTAGGCGTCGCGTCGTTCCTGTTCTGACCGGTAGGCGCGGGCGTAGGCCCACTCGTCCAGGAGCGTGCGGTTGAGGCGTTCGACCTTGCCGTTGGTCTGGGGCCGGTAGGGCCGGGTTCGCTTGTGGGTGATCCCGGCCGCCGCCAGCACATCGCGCCAGGCGTGGGACTTGTAGCAGGCGCCGTTATCGGTCAGGACCCGCTCGACGGTGATCCCGACGCTGGTGAAGTAGGCGTGTGCACGTGTCCAGAAGGCGGTGGCGGTCTCCTTCTTCTCGTCGGCGTGGATCTCGCTGTAGGCGAGGCGGGAGTGGTCGTCGACGGCGGTGTGGATGTAGCTGTAGCCGGCGTTCTTGCGATTCTTGCGGCCGGCCTGGCGGCCGAGGGTCTTGTGGCCGCCGCCGTCGGGGATGTTTCCCAGCTTCTTGATGTCGACGTGGACGAGTTCGCCGGGCCGGTCGCGTTCGTAGCGGCGTATGACGGTCCCGGTGACCCGGTCGAGGTGTGCGAGGCGGGCCAGGCCGAAGCGGGTCAGCACGCGATGGACGGTGGAGGCGGGCAGGTTCAGCAGGCCCGCGATGCGAGCCGGCCCCCAGCGGCGGGTAATGCGGACCTTGATGATCCGGCGTTCGGTGCGGGTCGGGGTGCGGCGGGGGCTGCGGTGCGGACGGCAGGAACGGTCGCTCATGCCGGCCTGGCCCATGGCCCGGTAGCGGGCGGCCCACCGCTGGGCAGTGGTGGGCGAGACCTGGAAGCGTTCGGCGGCCCGGCGCAGAGGCCAGCCGTCCTCGACCACGCAGCGGGCCAGACGCAGGCGTCCGGTCTCGGTCAAGGGTGCATTACGGTGGGGCATGAGGGCCTTCTGATCGTTTGGTGGAGATGTCGCAATCCACACCGAACCCGGAAGGTCCTCACCCGTTCAAGACCCCTCAGCCGAGACCTGCCTCACCCGTCCACAACCTCCCTGGACAGAACACCTAGTGCACGGAACGGCCTTGACGTAGTCCTTAACTCTGGCCAGGGTGCTAGAGCAGCATGCGTATATCTGGGACGGCTGTGAACCGGGGGGCTGGCGGGGTGACCACGACACGACGTGGCCTTGCCGAGAGCGATTCCCCGCAGGGCCGCGACCCGCATATGGCTGCTCCACTGACGAGATCGGCTACTGGGGGTAGCAACACATGACGAAGAAGACGCGTATGCGCGTCGCGCGGATCGCCGCTGGTGCGGTCATCGCCGCGGGTGCCTCGCTGACCGCGGCCGGTGCCGCGCAGGCGATCGGCATCGGCGTCGACACCGGCGTCGCCGACGTCGAGGTCCAGACGGGCGTGCTGGAGGGCGCCACCGAGGGTGGTGACCCGGGCGGCGTCGACGCGGGCGCCGACGGCGGTGCTGCCGAGGGCGCTGTCGAGGGTGGCAACCAGGGCGGCGTCGAGGGCGCTGTCGAGGGTGGCAACCAGGGCGGCGTCGAGGGCGCTGTCGAGGGTGGCAACCAGGGCGGCGTCGAGGGCGCTGTCGAGGGTGGCAACCAGGGCGGCGTCGAGGGCGCTGTCGAGGGTGGCAACCAGGGCGGCGTCGAGGGCGCCGTTGAGGGTGGCAACCAGGGCGGCGTCGAGGGCGCCGTTGAGGGTGGCAACCAGGGCGGCGTCGAGGGCGCTGTCGAGGGTGGCAACCAGGGCGGCGTCGAGGGCGCCGTTGAGGGTGGCAACCAGGGCGGCACCAGCAACAACGGTGGCACCAGCAACAACGGTGGCACCAGCAACAACGGTGGCACCAGCAACAACGGTGGCACCAGCAACAACGGTGGCACCAGCAACAACGGTGGCACCAGCAACAACGGTGGCACCAGCACCTCCGGTGGCACCAGCACCTCCGGTGGCACCAGCACCTCCGGCGGCTCCACCGATGGTGGCTCGACGACCGGCGGCGGTTCTGCGACCGGCGGCGATTCCACCACCGGTGGCGACGACGCCGGCTGCACCGTGGACCTCGACGGCGCCGAGTGCACCGACAATACGGACACCGACAGCGTCGGCAACAAGCCGGTCGAGCAGAGCAAGGGCAAGGAAGAGCTCGCCGAGACCGGTGCGGCCGAGACGACCTTCCTGGTCATCGGCGCCGCGACGATGATCGCGGGCGGCATCGGCTTCCGCATCCTGCCGCGCCTCGTCGGCGGCGGTCGCACGGTCGCCTAGGGCGTGTTTCGCCCCAGGTCCGCGGCGGACCCTGCCGGCGCGTAGAGGGCGCGGGTCGGGCCCGTACACGGCACGGCACGGCATGAGGAAGGGCCCGGGAGGCTTACGACGCCTCCTGGGCCCTTCTGCGCGTCCGAACCGCTCAGGCGGCCGTACGCATACGTCTGTCGGCCCCGAAGGGGCGATGAGCGGCGGCACCGGAGGCCGCTGCGGGCCTGATCAGGCCGCTTGGTGCGCCAGCAGCGCGAGCGCGGTGAGCAGCACCACCATCAGGGCGATCAGCATGGCCGGGCTCATTCCGGCGAGCGGGCCCTGGCCCTGCTCCTCCAGCATCTGCTGCCGCACGGCACGGCAGACACGGCAGCGGCCCTCGCTGACGGGGGACGCGCAGTTCGCGCACACCAGTCGGTCATAGGTCATGCGCATTCCTCCTCCCGCGCGGCGGAGCCGCTTGCTGCTTCCACTCCGCACAACGCTCACGGCAACGCAACCGTTCCCCCTACCACTGTGCCAGCTCGCGGCGATTTCGGCGCGGCCCGCCGGACAAGGTCCGGCACGACCCGTTTCGTTCCAGGTGCGGATCCGCCATAAAACGCCCATTGCCGGACGCCGCCTGCACGCGTGAGCCCGGTTCGCGTATGGTCACGCTCACCTACTCCCGGCCGACCGTGGTGCATCCGTGATCCGATTCGACAACGTCTCCAAGACCTACCCGAAGCAGACCCGACCGGCTCTGCGCGATGTCTCGTTGGACATCGAGAAGGGTGAGTTCGTCTTCCTGGTGGGGTCCTCCGGCTCCGGCAAGTCGACCTTCATGCGACTGATCCTGCGCGAGGAGCGCGCCAGCACGGGCATGGTCCACGTGCTCGGCAAGGATCTCGCGCGGCTGTCCAACTGGAAGGTGCCGCAGATGCGCCGCCAGCTGGGGACGGTCTTCCAGGACTTCCGCCTGCTGCCCAACAAGACGGTCGCGGAGAACGTGGCCTTCGCCCAGGAGGTCATCGGCAAGCCCCGCGGCGAGATCCGCAAGGCCGTGCCCCAGGTCCTCGACCTCGTCGGCCTCGGCGGCAAGGAGGAGCGGATGCCCGGTGAGCTCTCCGGTGGTGAGCAGCAGCGCGTGGCCATCGCCCGTGCCTTCGTGAACCGCCCCATGCTGCTGATCGCGGACGAGCCGACCGGCAACCTCGACCCGCAGACCTCGGTGGGCATCATGAAGCTGCTGGACCGGATCAACCGGACCGGCACCACCGTGATCATGGCGACCCACGACCAGAACATCGTCGACCAGATGCGCAAGCGCGTCATCGAGCTCGAGCAGGGCCGTCTCGTACGCGACCAGGCACGCGGCGTCTACGGCTACCAGCACTGACCGAAGGGCTCCGGCCCTTCGTGCATTTCGAGCATCGAGTACTGAAAGGACGCCATGCGCGCCCAGTTCGTCCTGTCGGAGATCGGCGTCGGTCTTCGCCGCAACCTCACGATGACCTTCGCGGTCGTGGTCTCCGTCGCCCTCTCGCTCGCCCTGTTCGGCGGTGCGCTGCTGATGCGCGAGCAGGTCAGCACGATGAAGGACTACTGGTACGACAAGGTCAACGTCTCGATCTTCCTCTGCAACAAGAACGACGCCAAGGACATGCCCAAGTGTGCCAAGGGGGCTGTCACCAAGGAGCAGAAGGACCAGATCAAGTCCGACCTGGAGAAGATGGACGCCGTCGAGAAGCCGGTCCACTTCGAGACGGTCGACGAGGCGTACAAGCACTACCAGGAGCAGTTCGGCGACTCCCCGATGGCGGGCAACATCACGCCCGACCAGATGCAGGAGTCCTTCCGGGTCAAACTCAAGGACCCGCAGAAGTACAAGGTCGTCGCGACGGCCTTCGCCGGGCGGGACGGGGTGCAGTCCGTCCAGGACCAACGGTCCATCCTGGACAACCTCTTCGAGCTGATGAACGGCATGAACGTCGTCGCGATCTACGTGATGATCCTGATGCTGGTCATCGCGCTGATCCTGATCGTCAACACCGTGCGCGTCTCCGCGTTCAGCCGGAGACGTGAGACGGGCATCATGCGCCTGGTCGGGGCCTCCGGCTTCTACATCCAGGCCCCCTTCATCATGGAGGCGGCCGTCGCCGGCCTGATCGGCGGCGTGCTGGCCTGCGCCATGCTGCTCGGCGGACGGTACTTCCTGATCGACGGCGGCCTCGCGCTCCAGGAGAAGCTGAACCTGATCAACTTCATCGGCTGGGACGCGGTCCTCACCAAGCTCCCGCTGGTGCTCGCGATCGGCCTGCTGATGCCCGCCGTCGCCGCTCTGTTCGCGCTGCGCAAGTACCTGAAGGTGTGACATGTGCCCCCTGGGGCGCACGGGTGATCGCCCGTGCGCCCCAGGGGGCCTGTCCTAGACTCGGCGTCATGTCGGGTTGTTCGCACCGCTTCCGGCCCCGCGGCCTCTGCCGCGGGGCGGCCCTGACCTTGGTCTTCGGGTGTGCTCTCGCCACCGCCGCCGCGACCGGTTCGCTGCCGCGGGAACCCGGCCCCGGGGCCGGGCCGCAGACCCGTGCCGTCTCCTCCACCGTCGCCCCGGTCGACCGCGACGAGATCGAGGACGCCGCCGCCGAGGCCGAGGCGGACGGGAAGTCCGCGAAGGACGCCGCGGAGGAAGTGGTCAGCCGGAGCGGGGACCGCTGGGGCGCGGTCTACGACCAGCGGGAGTACGAGGAGTTCGAGCAGGCGCTGGACGGCTCCTACACCGGCGTCGGGCTCTCCGCCCGGCGCACGGCCCACGGCGACGTCACCGTGTCCCGCGTGCAGGCCGGGGGCCCCGCCGACCGGGCCGGCATCCGCGCCGGCGACGTGCTGCGCACCCTGGACGGCCGCGCGGTCGGCAAGCGTCCCGTCGCTGAGGTCGTCGCGTTGCTGCGCGGCGACGGTACGGGCGCGGCCGCGGGCAGCCCGGTGGAGCTGGGCCTGGTCCGGGAGGGCCGGAGCTGGACGGAGACCCTTCGGCGGGCCCGGCTGACCGCCGAGGCGGTCACCGTGCGGCGGCTGGGGGCGGAGCCGTCGTCGGCGGTCCTGGTCAAGGTCGCGGCCTTCACCAAGGGCGCCGGGGCCGAAGTCCGGGAAGCGGTCCGCGGGGCTCCCGACGGCGCGGGGATACTGCTCGACCTGCGCGCCAACTCCGGCGGGCTCGTCACCGAGGCCGTCGTCGCCGCCTCCGCCTTCCTGGACGGCGGCCTGGTCGCCACCTACGACGTGCGCGGGGAGCAGCAGGCCCTGTACGCCGAGCCGGGCGGTGACACGGACCGGCCGGTCGTCGTCCTGGTCGACGGCGGCACGATGAGCGCCGCCGAGCTGCTGACCGGTGCGCTCCAGGACCGGGGCCGCGCGGTCACCGTCGGCTCGCCCACCTTCGGCAAGGGCTCCGTGCAGATGCCCAGCGAGCTGCCGGGAGGTTCGGTGGCCGAGCTGACCGTCGGCCACTACCGCACGCCGGGCGGCCGGAACGTCGACGGCCGGGGCATCACACCCGACCTCGTGGTGGGGGAGAGGGCCCAGCAGCGGGCCGAGACGGTATTGAGTGGCCTCGGGGGTGGGTCGTAGTGCGAAAATGACCGCACTATGGCGAAGGAAAAAGACACCGGGCGCAAGATGATCGCGCAGAACAAGAAGGCGCGGCACGACTACACGATCCTCGACACCTACGAGTGCGGCCTCGTCCTCATGGGTACGGAGGTCAAGTCCCTGCGCATGGGACGGGCCTCCCTGGTCGACGGCTTCGTCCAGATCGACGACCACGAGGCCTGGCTCCACAACATCCACGTACCCGAGTACGTCCAGGGCACCTGGACCAACCACGCGGCCAAGCGGAAGCGCAAGCTGCTGCTGCACCGGGCCGAGATCGACAAGCTGGAGTCGAAGTCGCAGGAGACGGGCCACACGATCGTGCCGCTCGCGCTGTACTTCAAGGACGGCCGGGTCAAGGTCGAGATCGCGCTCGCGAAGGGCAAGAAGGAGTACGACAAGCGGCAGACGCTCCGCGAGAAGCAGGACACGCGGGAGACGAACCGCGCCATCTCGGCGGCCCGCCGGCGGCAGCGCAGCGCCTGAGCGGGGCCTGTCCGGGCGGGGCCGGCGGCCGGGCAGGAATACGGTGGCATCGTCCGGCGTTGGTCACGTACGATGGGCCGTGCACCTCAGCGAAGGTGCGCGTTTTGAAAAATCAACATGGGGATGATCGGTTTCGACAGCGGATGTCGAAGCAGGGGAAGCGAGTCGAGGAAGCGGCAATGATCTCGTAAACCATATGTCGCAAACAATAATCGCCAATTCCAAGCGCGATTCCTCCGCCTTCGCCCTCGCTGCCTAATTAGCAGCTAAGCGAAGACTCTGCGGAGTGTCAGCCCGGGGGTGATCCCGACCCGGATCCTGGCATCAACTAGGGATCTAAACTTCTCGGCCCGGCCACGGGGCCGAGAAGGAAATCAAACAGTGGCTGGGCCTGTCGGAGGCTTGTTCGCGTGACCTCCGGGGCCGAGAAAAGCGCAGCGAACTGCACTCGGAGAAGCCCTGGTTCCGCACCGTTGGACGCGGGTTCGATTCCCGCCATCTCCACCACCCCATGTAAGCCTCCGCCCCGCGAGTCCACTCGCGGGGCGGAGGCTTTTTCCGTGTCCGACGGCCCTGTCACCGCGCGTGGTTCCACGCCTCCCAGAGCCGGGCGTACGGGCCTTCGGCCGCCGCGAGTTCCGTGTGCGTACCGGATGCGACGATCCGTCCGGCGTCCATGACCACGATCCGGTCGGCGCGGGCGGCCTGGCTCAGGCGGTGGGCGATGACCACGCCCGTACGGCCCGCGAGGGCGGCCGCCGAACCTCTCCGTGGAGATCCCGGACGGTTCCTTCACCGTGATCGTCGGCCCGAACGCCTGCGGCAAGTCGACGCTCCTGCGCGGCCTGTCGAAGCTGCTGCGCCCCAGCACCGGTCAGGTGATCCTGGACGGCCGGGCGATCACCTCGTACAAGTCCAGGGAAGTGGCCCGCAGGCTGGGGCTCCTGCCGCAGACCTCGCTCGCCCCCGACGGCATCACCGTCGCCGACCTGATCGCGCGCGGCCGTCATCCGCACCAGAAGCTGATCAAGCAGTGGTCGAGGGAGGACGAGGAGGCGGTCGTCCGGGCGATGGAGGAGACCAGCGTCGCCGAACTCTCCGGGTGGCCGGTCGACGAGCTGTCCGGCGGGCAGCGCCAGCGGGTCTGGGTGGCGATGGTGCTGGCCCAGGAGACCCCGCTGCTGCTGCTCGACGAACCGACGACCTTCCTCGACATCGCCCACCAGATCGAGCTGCTGGAGCTGTTCCAGCGGCTCAACCGGGAGGGCCGCACGCTCGTCGCCGTCCTGCACGACCTGAACCAGGCCGCCCGCTACGGCACCCACGTCATCGCGATGAAGGACGGGGCCGTCGTCGCGGAGGGGCCGCCCGCCGACCTGATCACCGAGGAGCTGGTCGAGGACGTCTTCGCGCTGCCCTGCCGGGTCATCGAGGACCCGGTCTCGCACAGCCCCCTCGTCATCCCGCTCGGCTCGCTCGCCGCACCGCCGTCCCCGCGCCCGCGATGACCAGGGCGAGCGCCGCCGCGGACATCGGGGCCGCGTAGCCGGTGACCGTGCCCGCGTGCTCCACCAGCCAGCCGCCGGCCGCCGCCCCGGCCGCGATCCCGCCGAGCAGCGCGGTCACCGCGAGCGTCATGCCCTCGTTCAACTGCTCCGGGCGCGTGGACCGCTGGACCAGCGTCATGCCCGTGACCATGGTCGGCGCCGTGGCCGCCCCCGCCACCAGCAGGCAGAGCGCCAGGACCGGCAGCGGGGCGGAGCCGGTGGCGGCCAGCAGCGGCAGGGACATCAGCGCCGTCATCCCGGCCAGGCACAGCAGCAGCCTGAGGCGGACGTTCCGGGCGGGCCGCAGCGAACCGTAGACCAGGCCCGCCACGCACGACCCGGCCGCCTGGAGCGCCAGGATCGCGCCCCCGGCATGCGCGATGGAGACCACCTCCATCGCCCCGAACACCGCCCCCGTCGCGAGGAAGACCGCCAGCAGCGCGGGCATCCCCGGCGTCCGCAGGGGCGACGCCACGGTCCTCGTACGGGGGGTGACGGGCGGTTCCGTGGCGCGCTGGGCGGCGAAGACCAGGACGCCGCTCATCAGGAGCACCGCCCCCACCAGCGTGCCCGCCTCCGGGAACAGCGCCCCGCAGAGCGTCGCGGCCAGCACCGGGCCCAGCATGAAGCACAGCTCGTCGGCGGCCTGTTCGAAGGAGTTCGCGGTGTGCAGGGCCGCCGGGTCGCCCCGGTGCAGATGCGCCCAGCGGGCCCGCGACATCCCGCCGGTGTTCGGGGTCGTCGCGGTCGCGGCGTACGCGGCGAACAGCGTCCAGGCCGGGGCCCCGTAGCGCACGCAGAGAACCAGGGCCAGCGAGCCCAGCACGGCGAGCGCGGTGGCGGGCACCGCGATCCGCGCCTGCCCGTAGCGGTCCACGAGCCGGGCGGTGAAGGGCGCGACGACCGCGGTGGCGGCCAGCCCGGTCGCGGTGACGGCCCCGGCCAGGGCGTACGACCCCCGGGATCCGGCGATCATGATGACCGCGCTGACGCTGAACATCCCCATCGGCAGCCGGGCGATCAGGTTGCCCGCGGTGAACGCCCGGGCCCCGGGGGTCGCCAGCAGCCGGAGGTACGGGTTCGCCGACCGCCGTCGCCCGGCGCCCCCGGCGCTCCACGGACGGCCCGGACCGGAGCCCCCGGGCGCGGGGCGCGGGGCCGCGACCAACTGGCCGCCGGAGACGGCGAGCAGGGGAGTGCGCGGCGGCGCGGCGGCCCGCTCCGGGCGGGCGGCCGGGGCGGGCCGGGCGGGCCGGGGCGCGACGGTCCGGCGGGACGGGGCCGCCCGGGGAGCGGACTCCGGCCGCGGGCCGGTCTCCGGCCGGGAAGCGGAATCAGGGCAGACGGCGGCGGCGGGGGATATCGGTGTCGGCATCCGACCAGGCTGGCCGTGCCCCGCCGCCCCGGTCCAACACCTTCTTCGCCCCGATTGACGCGTCCGTGTTGTGAATGACGCCCCGCGCGGTAGATTCGCGAGGTGCCCCCAGCCGACACCGACCCCCGTCTCCTGCGTGCCTTCCTCGCCGTCGCCGACGAACTGCACTTCACCCGGGCCGCCGCCCGCCTCTTCGTCGCGCAGCAGGCGCTGAGCCGGGACATCCGGCGGCTGGAGCGGGAGCTGGGGGCCGAGCTGTTCGCCCGTACGACCCGGCAGGTCGCCCTCACCGCGGACGGCGAACGCCTGCTCCCGTACGCCCGCCGGGTGCTCGACGCGCACGCCGAACTGGCCGGGGCCTTCAGCGGTGCGCCCGCCCGGCCGCTGCTCGTCGACCTGAACAGCGACGGCGCGACCGCCGCCCGGGTGCTGGCGCGCGCCCGCGAACTGGTGCCGGAGTGCGAGCTGATGGCCCGCTTCGAATCCGGTCTCACCTGGGCCGCCGGCGAGATCCTGGCCGGCCGGCTCGACGCCTCCTTCGGCCGGGCCGCCGGACTGGCCCCCGCGGTGCGCGCGGGACTCTCCGTGCACCCCGTGCGGTACGAGCCGATGGCCCTGATGCTGCCCGCCGCTCATCCCCTCGCCGCGCGGGAGGTCGTCGCCCTGGCCGAGCTGGCCGGGGAGACCGTCTACGCGGGGGCCGGCAACGAGCGGACACGGGAGTGGACGGACCTCGCCGCGCTGCTGTTCGCCGAGTGGGACATCACGATGGCCCCGCCCGTCCCGCTCGCCGTGGGCATGGCCGAATTTCAGCGCATCATGTCGAAGGGCGGACACCCCGTGCTCGCCGTCGACGGCTTCCCGGCGCCGCCCGGAACGGTGCTGCGCCCGCTCGTCGACCCGATTCCGCTTTCGCCGCTGGCGCTGGTCTGGCGCAAGGGTCTGAACCATCCCGGCACGGACGCGTTGCGTAGCGCTACTGACCAGTTGGCCCTTGCCGAAGGGTGGATGGTCCCGCCACCCGGCTCGTGGCTTCCCGAGGGGGATCGGTCACTGATGCGCAACCGTTCCTGATCAACTCCGTTCAGGCGCACTTGGGCGTCAACGTCGTGCGCTACATTCATCGTCCGGGTGCAAGAAGGCCGGGTTCGTGGATGGGTGGGGGCTCAGTCCGACAGTAAAGAACCAGTCAATTTCGTGTGCCTGATTCCGAGTGGGGGATGGGGCTGCACTGGTGGACAATTGGCGCGAAGGTCAGCGGACCTGGCACACGCATGAGCCCAACGACGCGACGATCCAGCTCGACGGGCTGGGCCGTCAACTCGCCGAACTGCCCCGCGAACCCGCCCCGCCGGACGGCTCCGACGGCCCCGTCTTCGTCGACGAGAGCGGCCGCCGCAGCAAGACCTTCCGACGCCTCGGCTGGGTCCTGGCCTCGGTCTGCGTCGCGTACGCCGTGACGCTGGTCCTCGCCGTCCTCGGCGGGAACTCCAGCGCCCCCTTGCTGCCCCTGACCGGGACCGGGGAGAAGGCGAAGGCGGAGCAGGCCGAGGAGGCCCCCGCGCCCGCCGACACCGTGGGCGGCCTGTCCGGCGGTGACGCCCCGGAACCGGGGCCCGGCGCCACGGACACCGCGGCGGCCGAGGAGTCCGGCACACCCGGCGACGCGACCCCGTCGGCCACGTCCGCACAGCTGCCCGCCGGATCGGCCGGCACCTCCTCCGCACCGGTCTCCGCCGACCCGTCCCGTTCCACCGGAACGGGCGGAACGGGCGGTGCCGCGAAACCGGATCCCACGACCTCGACCGCCGAGCCACCGGTCGACCCCACACCGCCGCCCCCCGAGCCCGGGCCGTCCGGCCCGACGACGACCGCTCCCGCCGAGAATCCCGACCAGCCGGTGCAAGAAGAGAGCGCCCCGTAAAGATGAACTCCCCCGCCACGCGGGGCAGGCACGGCAGATCGAGGAAAGCGCCACGCGGCCGGAGCCGGTTCAGGCTCCCCATGCGCTATCTCCTGCCGACGACGTTCCTCGTCGCCCTGCTCGCGATGCTGATGCTGCGCGGATACGTGCACAACGAGATCCTCGCCGACCACCGGGTCCGCGGCGCCGACCGCACCACCCGGGTGCCCGACGACGTCCGCGACGGCGGGCCCGTCATCGACGTCCGTTCCGGCGACGCCGAGACCCTGCGCGTACCCGACCGCCGGATCGTCCTGACCTTCGACGACGGGCCGGACCCGGTGTGGACGCCGAAGGTGCTCGACAAGCTGAAGGAGTACGACGCCCACGGCGTCTTCTTCGTCACCGGCAACATGGCCGCCCGCTACCCCGGCCTGGTCGAGCGGATGGTCGCCGAGGGGCACGAGATCGGGCTGCACACCTTCAACCACCCCGACCTCTCCTACCAGTCCACCGCGCGCATCGACTGGGAGCTGTCGCAGAACCAGCTGGCGCTCGCGGGCGCGGCGGGCATCCGCACCTCGCTCTTCCGGCCGCCCTACTCCTCCTTCTCGTACGCCATGGACAACACGTCCTGGCCGGTCACCGAGTACATCGGCAGCCGCGGCTATCTCACCGTGGTCAACGACACCGACAGCGAGGACTGGAAGCGCCCCGGCGTCCGCGCCATCGTCGAGCGGGCCACGCCGAAGGACGGCAAGGGCGCGATCATCCTCATGCACGACTCCGGCGGCGACCGCTCGCAGACCGTGGCCGCGCTCGACACCCTGCTGCCGGACCTCAAGGAGCGGGGCTACACCTTCACCCGCCTCACCACCGCCCTCGACGCCCCCAGCGCGCACACCCCGGTCACCGGATTCGCGCTGTGGAAGGGCAAGGCGTTCGTCGGCGCCGTCGCCGTGTCCGGGCGGGTCACCGGTGTCCTGGTCGTCGGGCTCGCCGTCATCGGCGTCCTGGTCCTCGCCCGCTTCGGGCTGATGCTGCTGCTCTCGTTCCTGCACGCCCGCAAGGTCCGCCGCAGGGACTTCAGCTGGGGCCCGCCCGTCGCCCGCCCGGTCTCCGTCCTCGTCCCCGCGTACAACGAACGCGCGTGCATCGAGGCGACCGTGCGCTCCCTGGCCGCCAGTGAGCACCCCATCGAGATCATCGTCATCGACGACGGCTCCACGGACGGCACCGCCGACCTCGTCGAGGCCATGCGGCTGCCCCGCGTACGGGTCGTGCGCCAGCGGAACGCGGGCAAACCCGCCGCCCTCAACAACGGCATCCGGCACGCCCGTTACGACATCGTCGTGATGATGGACGGCGACACCGTCTTCGAACCGGCCACGGTCCGCGAGCTGGTCCAGCCCTTCGGCGACCCCCGGGTCGGAGCCGTCGCGGGCAACGCCAAGGTCGGCAACCGCGACTCCCTCATCGGCGCCTGGCAGCACATCGAGTACGTGATGGGCTTCAACCTGGACCGCCGGATGTACGACGTGCTCGGCTGCATGCCCACCATCCCCGGGGCCGTCGGCGCGTTCCGCCGCGAGGCCCTGGACCGGGTCGGCGGGATGAGCGAGGACACCCTCGCCGAGGACACCGACGTCACCATGGCCCTGCACCGGGACGGCTGGCGCGTCGTCTACACGGAGAACGCCCGCGCCTGGACCGAGGCCCCGGAGTCGGTGCAGCAGCTGTGGTCGCAGCGCTACCGGTGGAGCTACGGCACCATGCAGGCCATCTGGAAGCACCGCCGCGCGGTCGTCGAACGCGGGCCCTCGGGCCGCTTCGGCCGGGTCGGTCTGCCGTTCGTCTCCCTCTTCATGGTCCTCGCCCCGCTGCTGGCCCCCCTGATCGACGTGTTCCTGCTGTACGGGCTGGTCTTCGGCCCCACCGGCAAGACCGTCGCCGCGTGGTTCGGCGTCCTGGTCGTCCAGGCGGTGTGCGCCGCGTACGCGTTCCGGCTGGACAAGGAGCGCATGACACACCTGATCTCGCTGCCGCTCCAGCAGATCCTCTACCGCCAGCTCATGTACGTCGTGCTGCTCCAGTCCTGGATCACCGCGCTCACCGGCGGCCGGCTGCGCTGGCAGAAGCTGCGCCGCACGGGCGCGGTGGAGGCCCCCGGCGGCTCGTCCGGCCCGCGCCCGCGGCCCGTCGACGCGGGGTCGGTCAGCGACCGCAGCCCGGACCGGAGGCCCTACGTATGACCGCCCCGCCCCTGCCGAGGACCGTCCCGGACCTCACGGCCCCGCCGCAGCCCGCCCCCGTGAAGCCCGCCCGCGACCGGTACTTCGACCTGCTGCGGGCCCTCGCCCTCTTCCGCGTCGTCCTCTACCACCTGACCGGCTGGGCCTGGCTGCCCATCGTCTTCCCGTCGATCGGCGTCATGTTCGCCCTGGCCGGCACGCTGATGGCACGCTCGCTGGAACGGCCCGCCCTCCAGGTGATCCGGGGCCGGGTCCGCCGGCTCCTGCCGCCGCTGTGGCTGCTCGGCGCGATCGGCGTGACCGGCATGGTCGCCCAGGGCTGGGGCCCGGACGCCGAGGGCCATCCGGGCTGGTGGTGGCAGCACCTCCTGTACTGGGTGCTGCCGCTCAGCGATCCGCCGTACGCGTACGACGTGGCGGGCGTCGACGGCTTCATCGGCGCGAGCTGGCCCGAGGAGCTGGCCGGGCCGCTCTGGTACATCCGCGCCTACCTGTGGTTCGTCCTGCTCTCCCCGCCGATCCTGCGGGGCCTGCGCAGGCTGCCGTGGCCGACGCTGCTCGCGCCGCTCGTGCTGGCCGTCGTCATGCGCCTGGAGCTGTTCTCCACCACCGACCGCCTCGACTCCGCGATCACCGACTTCTCCACCTTCGGCGCCTGCTGGGTCCTCGGCATGGCCCACCAGGAAGGCGTCCTGAAACGGCTGCCCGCCTACGTCGTGCCGTCGATCGCCCCGCTCTTCGCGGGCGCGGGACTGTGGTGGGCGAGCCACGAGGGCTTCCGCAGCGGTTTCGACCTGGACTCCATCCCGCTCGCCCAGGCCCTGTGGTCCTTCGGCTGCGTCCTGCTCCTGCTGCACCTCAGCCCCGCCTGGACCGTGTGGCCGAAGCGGCTGCGCCCCTTCGCCCGGCCCATCACCCTGCTCAACTCGCGGGCGGTGACCGTCTACCTCTGGCACAACGTCTGCATCCTCACCGCCGCCACGCTCTACGACCGGCTCTGGTCCGTCGACGCCCTCAGCGAGCACGTGCCCTGGCTGCTGGAGAGCTGGGTGCCCGTGCTGCTGATCACCTGGGCCCTCATCGCGCTCTGCGTCCTCGCCTTCGGCTGGGCCGAGGACGCCGCCGCCAGGCGCCGGCCGCAGCTCTGGCCGGACGGCAGGCGGTAGCGGACACCGCATCTCACCGGATCGGGAACGTCCCGGTGAGAGCAAGGTTGCGCACCGGTCACCTCACGGCACCACGCCGAAACGCGCGCTCCCTAGCGTCGGGACGACACCCCGATGCGACGGGGACACCACCCCGACCCCCTGTGGAGGCGCGTGATGGCAGGCCGTTGGATCGAGACCTGGGAGCCGGAGGACGAGACGTTCTGGCAGGAGGAGGGCGAACGCGTCGCCCGCCGCAACCTGTGGTTCTCCGTGCTCTCCGAGCACATCGGATTCTCCGTCTGGACCCTCTGGTCGGTGATGGTCCTGTTCATGGGACCGGAGTACGGCATCGACCCGGCCGGGAAGTTCTTCCTCATCTCGACCGCGACCCTGGTCGGCGCGCTGGTGCGGGTGCCGTACACCTTCGCCGTCGCCCGCTTCGGCGGCCGCAACTGGACGGTCTTCAGCGCGGTGGGCCTGCTCGTCCCGACCCTGGCCGCGTTCTGGGTGATGGAGCCCGGGACCTCCTACGCCACCTTCGTCGCGGTCGCGGCGCTCACCGGGATCGGCGGCGGCAACTTCGCCTCGTCGATGACCAACATCAACGCCTTCTTCCCGCTGCGCGAGAAGGGCTGGGCGCTCGGCCTGAACGCGGGCGGCGGCAACATCGGCGTCCCCGTCGTCCAGCTCGTCGGCCTGCTCGTCATCGGCACGCTCGGGGCCTCGCACCCCCGGATCGTCCTCGGGGTGTACCTCCCGCTGATCGTCCTCGCCGCCGTCTGCGCCGTCCTGTACATGGACAACCTCCGGCCCGTGAAGAACGACACCGGGGCCGCGCTGGAAGCCGTCCGCGACCCGCACACCTGGATCATGGCGGTCCTCTACATCGGCACCTTCGGCTCGTTCATCGGCTACAGCTTCGCCTTCGGCCTGGTGCTCCAGACCCAGTTCGGCCGGACCCCGCTCCAGGCCGCCTCGCTCACCTTCGTCGGCCCGCTGCTGGGCTCCCTGATCCGGCCCGTCGGAGGCCGGCTCGCCGACCGCTACGGCGGCGCGCGCATCACCCTGGCCACCTTCGCCGCGATGGCCGCCGCCACCGGCGTCGTCATCCAGGCCTCGGGGAACGCCTCGCTGCCCGTCTTCCTCACCGGCTTCACCGCCCTGTTCGTCCTGACGGGCCTCGGCAACGGATCGACGTACAAGATGATCCCCGGCATCTTCCACGCCAAGGCCCTCGCCCGGGGGCTCGACGCGGAGGCCGCGGCCGCCCGCGGACGGCGGCTCTCCGGCGCCGCCATGGGCCTCATCGGGGCCGTCGGCGCGCTCGGCGGCCTGGCCATCAACCTCGCCTTCCGCCAGTCCTTCCAAGCCTCCGGCACCGGAACCGCGGCGTTCTGGTCCTTCCTCGCCTTCTACGGGGTGTGCTCCACCCTCACCTGGGCGGTATACCTTCGCCGCCCGGCGCCCGCGCCCACCCGGGGCCGGCTCGGCTACGCGGAGGTGTAGGACCTGTCGGGCCCGTCGCCCGGAGCGCGCACGGGACGACGGGACGACATCCTGACGTCGTACGACGTAACGGCCGGGAAATACGGGGGAACCGAGCCTGTCACGCATCGTTGACAGTCTCGGGCCTCCGTACATCGCGTACCAGCGGGAACCACAGGAGCCGGGAACACGCCATGCAGGACGACGACACAACGCCCGGCCCCCTCGCGGGCTTCACCGTCGGGGTGACCGCGGCCCGCCGCGCCGAGGAGCTCGCCACCCTCCTCAAACGCCGCGGAGCCGCCGTCCTGCACGCCCCCGCCCTGCGGATCGTGCAGCTCGCCGACGACAGCGAACTCCTCGCCGCCACCCAGCAGCTGATCGGCCACGCCCCCGACGTGGCGGTCGCCACCACCGCGATCGGTTTCCGCGGCTGGATCGAGGCGGCCGACGGCTGGGGCGTCGGCGACGCCCTGCTGAAGACGCTGAGGGGGGTCGAACTCCTCGCCCGGGGCCCCAAGGTCAAGGGCGCCGTCCGGGCCGCCGGGCTGACCGAGGCCTGGTCGCCCGGGTCCGAATCGATGGCCGAGGTCCTCGACCGGCTCCTCGCCGAAGGCGTCGCCGGACGCCGGATCGCCCTCCAGCTGCACGGCGAACCGCTGCCCGGCTTCGTCGAGTCCCTGACCGCCGCGGGCGCCGACGTCGTCGTCGTCCCCGTCTACCGCTGGATGCCCCCGCAGGACCTCGCCCCGCTCGACCGGATGCTCGACGTCACGGCCGCCCGGGGCCTGGACGCGATCACCTTCACCAGCGCCCCCGCCGCCGCCTCGTTCCTGGGCCGCGCCGAGACGCGCGGACTGCTCCCGGAGATCCTCGGCGCCCTGCGCGACGACGTGCTGGTCGCCTGCGTCGGACCGGTCACCGCCCTCCCGCTCCAGGCCCGGGGCATCGACACCCTCCAGCCGGAACGCTTCCGGCTCGGCCCCCTCGTCCAGCTGATGTGCGCCCGGCTCCCCCTCACCGCCCGCGTCCTGCCCGTCGCCGGCCACCGGGTCGAGATCCGGGGCCACGCCGTCCTCGTCGACGGCGAGCTGCGCGCGGTGCCGCCCGCGGGCATGGCCCTCCTGCACGCGCTGGCCCGCCGCCCCGGCTGGGTGGTGGCCCGCGCCGACCTGCTGCGGGTCCTGCCCGGCAGCGGCACCGACGAGCACGCGGTGGAGACCGCGATGGCCCGGCTGCGCACGGCGCTGGGCGCGCCCCGGCTGATCCAGACGGTCGTCAAACGCGGCTACCGGCTGGCGCTGGACCCGTCGGCGGACACGAAGTACGACCGCTGAGGGACGGCCGCCGAGGAGATCCGGAACGCCGCCCGTACGCCCGCCGAGGTGCCCGGAGCGTCATCGGCGGCGGGGCAGCGCTTAGCGTGACCGGATGACCGATCACCTCCACCGGATCGCCCCGGACGTCACCTTCCGCCCCGTCGCGATCACCGACGCGCCCGTCTTCGCCGCGGCCCTCACCCGCAACCGCGCGTACATGCGCCGCTGGGAACCCGTACGCCCCGACGCCTTCTACACCGTCGAGGGCCAGGCCGCCCGGCTCACCGCCCTGCTGGCCGACCGGGACGCGGGGCGGGCCATGCCCTGGGTGCTCGCGGACGACGACGGCCGGGTGGTCGGCGCCTTCACGCTCTCCGGCATCGAGCGGGGCCCCTACCGCAACGCCCGCCTCGGCTACTGGGTCGACGCGGACCGCGCCGGACGCGGTCTCGCCACCGCCGCCGTCGGCGCGGTCTGCGCCGCCGCCCGCGACCGGCTGGGCCTGCACCGCGTCGAGGCGGCGACCGTCACCGACAACGGCTCCTCCCAACGGGTGCTCGCCAAGGCCGGGTTCGAGCGGATCGGCACCGCGCCCGGCTATCTGCACATCAACGGCCGCTGGCGCGACCACCACCTGTTCCAGCGGCTTCTGCACGACGACCCGCCGGCCGGCTGAGCGCCGCCGGGGGATCCTCGCGCACATGCACGTGCCCGTCCAGCGGATAGGCGGGCGGCAGTGCCGGGATCACCCGCGCCAGCGCGTAACCGCACTTCTCCGCCACCCGGCACGAGGCCTCGTTGTCCACCTGGTGAAGCAACTCCAGCCTGGTCAGGCCCTGTTCGGTGAACTCCGTGAACGCCCACTCGGTCAGCGCCGTCAGGGCCCGTGACGCCACGCCCCGGCCGCGCGCCGCCGACGTTGTCCAATAGCCCACCTCCGCGCGGCCGTCGCCCGGTTCGGGCCGCTTCAGCACGACGTTGCCGAGCGGTTCGCCGTCCCGCCCGCCGTCCTGCCGGGCGCCGGGCACGGCCTCCGTCACGGCGAAGGCGAAGCGGGTGCCCGTCGCCCACCCCCTGCGCTGCGCCTCCAGCCAGGCGACCGCCCCGTCCGCTCCGGAGACCTGGGTGGCGAGCCACCGTCGCATCGCGGGATCCTCGTACGCCTCCAGCAGCGCGGACAGGTCCTCCTCGTGCCACCGGCGCAGCCGCAGCCCGCCGGGGCCGTGCACGACGCTCCCGTCGCGGTGGTCCATGGGCGTCTCCCCCTCGTGATCCATGGCCGCCACGGTACGGGGGCGGGTCCCGCACGGGGGCGGCGGCAGGGGTTCCGGCCGGGCTCCGGCAGGAGCACTCTGGGGGGTGGCCGTTCGACCGGTGACCCAAGGTGGTGACAGGAGCATGGCAGCGGGCAGGGGTGCGCGGACATGGCGGTTCGACACGGGCCGGATCTGCCTCGATCTGGTGGCCACGGAGCCCGCGGGCGGGGCGCCGGGGACCTGCGAACAGCTCGACGGACCCGTGCGCCTGGCCCGGTGGCTCGCCGACGCCCGGCTCGTCCCGCCGGGCACCGCGCTGACGGGGCTGGACGACACCTGGGTGACCGGCTTCCGCGAACTGCGCTCCGCCGTGAGCTGCCTGATGGCGACCCAGCTCGGCGGACCCGAGGCCGACGGGGCGCTGGAGCGGGTCAACGCCCTCGCGTCCGGGGCGCCCCCGGGGCCCCGCGCGGTGCGCGGCGCGGACGGCGGCCTGGTGCGGACCCTGAGCGCCGTGCCCGACTGCGCGGCGCTCCTCGCCGTCGTCGCCCGGGACGCCGTGGACCTGCTCACCGACCCGGCCGCGCGGGCGGCCCTGCGCCGCTGCCAGGGCGAGGACTGCCACCGGCTCTACCTGGACACCTCGCGCGGCGGGCGGCGCCGCTGGTGCTCCGGCGAGGTCTGCGGCAACCGCGAACGGGTCGCCCGGCACCGGCGCAGGACCCTGCGGGCGGCCGACGGGCGCGGTCCGGGCAGGGAAAGGGGGGAGGCGGCCCCGGCCGGCGGCGGGTGAACCGGGCCCCGCCGGGCGCGACGCGCGATCGCTCCCGGTCGACAGGTGCGCTCGGGCCCTCCTTCGCTATAGGGTTGACGGCTGCCCAGTGCTGTTAAGAAGGGGGCCTCGGTGGCCGCGCAGGATGCCGCTGTCGAATCGCTGCGGGACCGGGAAATCGGTGTCGAGCAGGAGCATCTCGACCGTGTTTATCACCGCCTCGAAGAGAAGATCCACGAGGCGGAATTTCTCATGAACGACGCCGTCAAGCGCGGCCAGGTCGGTACCCCCGGCGCGCTCGCGGAGCGGGACGCCCAGGTGTTCCGGGCGGGGATCCACCTCAACCGGCTGAACAGCGAGTTCGAGGACTTCCTCTTCGGGAGGATCGACCTGCTGCTCGGCAAGGACGGGGAGCGCGGCCCGGACGGCGCGTACACCTCCGTCGAGCCGGCCGACGACACCGTACGGGAGGACGCCACCGCCGATATCGCGGAGACGCTCCACATCGGCCGGATCGGGGTCCTGGACTCCGACTACGCGCCGCTGGTGATCGACTGGCGGGCCCCGGCGGCCGCCCCGTTCTACCGCTCCACCCCGAAGGAGCCGGGCCGCGTCGTACGCCGCCGGGTCATCCGCTCCAAGGGCCGCAAGGTCCTCGGGGTCGAGGACGACCTGATGCGCCCGGAGCTGACGGCGTTCCTGGACGGCGAGAAGCTGCCGGTGATCGGGGACGGCGCGCTGATGGCGGCGCTCGGCCAGGCCCGCAGCCACACCATGCGGGACATCGTCTCCTCCATCCAGGCCGAACAGGACCTGGTCATCCGGGCCCCCGCCGCCTCCGTCACCGAGGTCACCGGCGGCCCCGGCACCGGCAAGACCGCGGTCGCCCTGCACCGGGCGGCGTACCTGCTCTACCAGGACCGGCGGCGGTACGCGGGCGGCATCCTGGTCGTCTCGCCCACCCCGCTCCTGGTCGCGTACACCGAAGGGGTGCTGCCCTCGCTCGGCGAGGAGGGCCAGGTCGCGATCCGCGCGGTCGGCTCGCTGTCGGACGACGCGGCGGGCCTCCAGGGCGCCACGACGTACGACGAACCGGCGGTGGCCCGGATCAAGGGCTCCTCCCGGATGCTCCACGTGCTGCGCAAGGCCGCCCGGGGCGCGCTGGAACGGGGCCGGTCCGCGGCGCCGCGCGAGGAGGCGGGCCAGCTCGCCTTCGGCGAGGAGCCCGAGCAGGGCGCCGCGGCCACGACCCCCGACCGGCTGCGCGTCGTCGCCTTCGGGGCCCGGGTCGAGCTGGAGGCCGACGAGCTCCAGCGCGTCCGGCACAACGCGCTGAGCGGCACCGCCCCGGTCAACCTGCTGCGGCCCCGCGCCCGCAAGCTGCTGCTGGACGCCCTGTGGAGCAAGTCCTCCGGACGGGGCAGGTACACCGACCCCCAGCTGGTGGCGGAGCTGCGCTCGTCGTTCGACGAGGACGTCTCCACCGAGACCCCGTTCCTGGAGTTCCTCGACGCCTGGTGGCCCGAGCTGACGCCGCGCCGGGTGCTGGCCGCGATGGCCGACGAGCGGCGGCTCGGCCGCTGGTCCCGGCGCATCCTCAACCAGGGCGAGGCGCGCCGGCTGGCCCGGTCGCTGAAGCGCCTCGACGCCGACGGCGAAGGGCCTCTCTCCGTCCACGACGTGGCGCTCCTGGACGAGCTCCAGGCGCTGCTGGGCACCCCGAACCGGCCCAGGCGCAAGCGGGAGGCCGATCCGCTGGACCAGCTCACCGGTCTGGAGGAGCTGATGCCGCAGCGCGAGGAGACCCAGTGGGAGCGGGCCGAGCGGCTCGCGGCGGAGCGCACCGAGTACGCGCACGTCATCGTCGACGAGGCCCAGGACCTCACGCCGATGCAGTGGCGCATGGTCGGCCGCCGGGGCCGGCACGCCACCTGGACGATCGTCGGCGACCCGGCCCAGTCCTCCTGGTCCGACCCGGACGAGGCGGGCGCCGCCCGGGACGAGGCGCTCGGCTCCCGGCCGCGCCGCCGCTTCACCCTCACCGTGAACTACCGCAACCCGGCGGAGATCGCGGAGCTGGCCGCTAAGGTGCTGGCGCTGGCGATGCCCGGGATGGAGTCCCCGGCCGCGGTCCGCTCGACCGGGGTGGTGCCCCGCTTCGAGCCGGTACGCGAGGGGGACCTGGCCGCCACGGTCCGCGAGGAGGCCGCGCGGCTGCTCGCGGAGGTGGACGGCACGGTCGGCGTGGTCGTCGCGATGAACCGGCGCGCCCAGGCCCGCGAGTGGCTCGCGGAGCTGGGGGAGCGGGTGGTGGCGCTGGGCAGCCTGGAGGCCAAGGGGCTGGAGTACGACGCCACGGTGGTCGTCTCGCCCGCGGAGATCGCGGACGAGTCCCCGGCCGGTCTGCGGGTGCTGTACGTGGCGCTGACCCGGGCGACGCAGCAGCTCACGGTGGTCTCGGGGGAGCGGGACATGCCGGACGAGGGCGGGGTGCCGGACCTGCTGAGGGACTGACGCCGAAGAGGCCCGGAGAGTCAACCCGGCGCACGGGAATCACTTCTCGGGGGTCTTTGTTACCTTGGTACTGGCACCGGCTCGATCCAAGCCCCCGGGCCCAACCTTCGTCGCTTCGAGCGACCACTTGCCGCGAGGCGAGCATGGCGGGTCGGTGCCACCCAACCGAAGAAGACAGACCCGCGTCACCTGCTGGTGGCGCGGGTCTGTTCTTGTTTTCCCGGCTCCGTTCCCCGTGTCCGGGGTCGCCCGGCCGGTTCGGGTCCCGTTGGGGGTTCCGCCGAACGGGTTGTTTCTCGTATGGTGGAAACTACTTTCCGAAAGACGGCAGTCATTACCGGCTACCAGCCAGTAGGTGCGACGATCGGGAAGCCTGTCCGGAACGAAGGTTCCGGATGTGCGGCAATGAAGCTCAGGAAAGCGAAGGACTCGGCCATGGCAACGGCGCCCAGCGTCTCGTACTCGATGACGGTCAGGCTGGAGGTGCCCGCGAGCGGCACCGCGGTCTCTCAGCTCACCACGGCCGTGGAGTCCTCCGGGGGCTCGGTCACCGGCCTCGACGTGACCGCCTCAGGCCACGAGAAGCTGCGGATCGACGTCACCATCGCCGCCACCTCCACCTCGCACGCCGACGAGATCGTCGAAGGTCTGCGCGGCATCGAGGGCGTCACGCTGGGCAAGGTCTCCGACCGTACCTTCCTCATGCACCTCGGCGGCAAGATCGAGATGGCGTCCAAGCACCCCATCCGCAACCGTGACGACCTGTCGATGATCTACACCCCCGGCGTCGCCCGGGTCTGCATGGCCATCGCCGAGAACCCCGAGGACGCGCGCCGCCTCACCATCAAGCGCAACTCCGTCGCAGTTGTGACGGACGGTTCCGCGGTGCTCGGCCTCGGCAACATCGGCCCGATGGCCTCGCTGCCCGTCATGGAGGGCAAGGCGGCCCTCTTCAAGCGCTTCGCCGGCATCGACGCCTGGCCGATCTGCCTGGACACGCAGGACACCGACGAGATCGTCGCGATCGTCAAGGCCATCGCCCCCGGCTTCGCGGGCATCAACCTGGAGGACATCTCCGCGCCGCGCTGCTTCGAGATCGAGGCCCGGCTCCGCGAGGCCCTCGACATCCCCGTCTTCCACGACGACCAGCACGGCACCGCGATCGTCGTGCTGGCCGCCCTCACCAACGCCCTGCGCGTGGTGGGCAAGAACATCGGGGACGTACGGGTCGTCATGTCCGGCGCGGGAGCGGCCGGTACGGCCATCCTGAAGCTGCTCATCGCCGCCGGCGTCAAGCACGCCGTCGTCGCCGACATCCACGGTGTGGTGCACGCCGGGCGCGAGGACCTGGTCGCGGCCGACCCCGACTCCCCGCTGCGCTGGATCGCCGACAACACCAACCCGGAGGGCGTCACCGGCACCCTCAAGGAGGCCGTCGTCGGCGCCGACGTCTTCATCGGCGTCTCCGCCCCGAACGTGCTGAACGGCGACGACGTCGCCGCGATGGCGGACGGCGCGATCGTGTTCGCGCTCGCGAACCCGGACCCCGAGGTCGACCCCGCGGTCGCCCGTCAGACGGCGGCGGTCGTCGCCACCGGCCGCTCGGACTTCCCCAACCAGATCAACAACGTGCTGGTCTTCCCGGGTGTCTTCCGCGGCCTGCTGGACGCTCAGTCCCGGACCGTCAACACGGAGATGATGCTCGCCGCGGCCGGCGCCCTGGCCGACGTGGTCGCCGAGGACGAGGTCAACGCGAACTACATCATTCCCTCGGTCTTCAACGACAAGGTGGCGGGCGCGGTCGCCGGAGCCGTCCGGGCCGCCGCGAAGGCCGCCACCGGCACCGAACCCTCCGTATCTGCCTGACCTCACCGTTTCGGCAGCCCCTCACGGGGCACCCGCAAGACACCCCGGGCCGCACCCGCCCGTGCCGTACGGCGCGTCGCGGGTCGCGGCGCCCCAAACGCCCCTTTAGGGTGGGCGGGCAGTGGGCCCTGCGGGGCCCGGCATCCGCTGCGGACCGCTCGGCCAAGTCGACGGAGCGTCACCACGAGCAAACCGTGGCGCTTTTCATTGACCCCGAAGGGTTCCGGATTGGCTTTCCCGCCGCTGGTGGGGGCAGGATGCGTAATCGGGCGAGAGGGTCTGACATCAGACCCGGGTCCGGGGACTGTCAGAGGGCCCTGGCAGCATCGGCTTCGATCTCACGCCTCACAGGCAAGAAGAACACGGGAGTAACAACATGAACCGCAGTGAGCTGGTGGCCGCCCTGGCCGACCGCGCCGAGGTGACTCGCAAGGACGCCGACGCCGTGCTGGCCGCGCTCGCCGAGACCGTCGGTGAGATTGTCGCCAAGGGCGACGAGAAGGTCACCATCCCCGGCTTCCTGACCTTCGAGCGCACCCACCGTGCCGCTCGCACCGCTCGCAACCCGCAGACCGGCGACCCGATCAACATCCCCGCCGGCTACAGCGTGAAGGTCTCCGCGGGCTCGAAGCTCAAGGAAGCCGCCAAGGGCAAGTAACCCCTCGACGGCGCAACAGAGGGCGGCCACTCCCGACCGGGAGTGGCCGCCCTCGCGCATGCCGGTGGCACATGCGCCCCGCAGGAGCCACCGCACCGTGCCCGGGGCAACTGCGGCCTCCGGGCCGGCGCCGCTCACTGCCCTGGGCGTCATCTCCCCCGGCAGCTTCTCCGGCCCGTACCGAGCCCGGGGCGCTCCGCTCCGGTCCCCGGGGGCTCAGGGATGCATCCGCGCTCCCTTGAGGACCTTGTCCACGGCGTTGCGCGGCCCGTACACGGCGAGGCCCACCAGATCCAGCGCGTCCCGCCCCACCGCCCGTACGGCGGCCCGGTTGTCCCGGTCGTTCCCCGTGCCGAAGAGGTCCGCGGTGAACACGGCCGTCGCCAGCGACCGGGACAGCGCCCTGGCGTGCGCGGCGGTCACCGTCTCCTCCGCCCCCTCGAAGACCAGCACGGGCTGCCGGAGCATCGGCAGATACGCGGTGGAGTCGGCGTCCTCGTAGGGCTCGCCGATCACCTCGGGCACCGCCGTCCCCAGGCCGCTGACCAGAAAGGCGGTCACGTTCAGGCGCTGCCACGACTCCAGGTCGTCACGGAGCAGCACCGCGACCTTCGTGTCGAAGCGGACGGGCCCGCTCCCGGCCACCGCGGTCCCGCCCCCGGTCTCGCTCGCGGTCTCGCTCGCGGCCCCGGTCCCGCTCTCGGTCCCGTTCTCGGTCTCGTGCGTGTTTCTCATGGTTCGAGACTGGCCGGTGGACCCGGACGCGGTCTTGTACGTTCTTGGCGTGGCGCCACGGCAGGAGATCAGGGACGTCGCGGCCTGGCGTCCGGCCGTCGCCGGCGTCGTGGAGGTCTTCCACGCCCGCTTCACCGAGCACGCCTACCCCATGCACGTCCACGACGCCTGGACGCTCCTGATCGTCGACGACGGCGCCGTCCGCTACGACCTGGACCGCCACGAGCGCGGCACCCCGGACGGCACGGTGAGCCTGCTGCCGCCCGGCGTCCCGCACAACGGCTCTCCCGCGACCTCCGACGGCTTCCGCAAACGGGTGATCTACCTGGACATGACGCACCTCGACGCGAGCCTCGTCGGACCCGCCGTGGACACCCCCGACCTCGCCGACCCGCTGCTGCGCACCCGCGTCGGCCGGCTGCACACCGCACTCGCCGACCCGGGCGACGCGTTCGAGGCGGAGAGCCGGCTGGCGTTCGTCGGCGAGCGGCTCCGGGGGCACCTGCGCCCCGGCGGCCTCCCGGCGGGCCCGGCGGGAGGCCGCCGGGGCGTCGCGATGGACCTGCGCGAGCTCCTCGACGAGCGGCTGCGCGAGGGCGTCACCCTGGCCGAGGCCGCCCGGCTGGTCCACGCGCACCCCACCCATCTCGTACGGGCCTTCAGCGCGGCGTACGCCATCGCGCCGCACCAGTACGTGACGTCCCGCCGGGTCGACCGGGCCCGCCGCCTGCTGCTCGACGGGATGCCGCCGGGCGAGGCGGCCGCCGCCGTCGGCTTCCACGACCAGTCCCACCTCACCCGGCACTTCAAGCGCATCGCGGGTACCACCCCGGGCCGCTATGCCCGCCATGCCCGCTCTCGCGGCCTTCAGGGGCCCTTCTGACGCCCGACGGCCCGCCGCCCCGGCTCCGAGTCCGGAGCCGGGGCGGCGGGCCGCTCACGCGGGAACTGCGCGGTGCGCAGTGCTGTGTGCGGCAGCACTGTGCGGCCTTCACGGCGCACGGGGACGGTCAGACGAGCGAACCGCCCGGCAGCTCGACCTTCGCGCCGAGCTTCTCCAGCTTCTCCATGAAGTTCTCGTAACCGCGGTTGATCAGGTCGATGCCGTGCACCCGGGAGGTGCCCTGCGCCGCCAGCGCCGCGATCAGGTACGAGAAACCGCCCCGGAGGTCCGGGATGACCAGGTCGGCGCCCTGGAGCTTGGTCGGTCCGGAGACGACCGCCGAGTGCAGGAAGTTGCGCTGCCCGAAGCGGCAGTCCGAGCCGCCGAGGCACTCGCGGTACAGCTGGATGTGCGCGCCCATCTGGTTGAGCGCGGAGGTGAAGCCGAGCCGCGACTCGTACACCGTCTCGTGGACGATCGACAGGCCCGCGGCCTGCGTCAGCGCGACCACCAGGGGCTGCTGCCAGTCCGTCTGGAAGCCGGGGTGCACGTCCGTCTCCAGCGCGATGGCGTTCAGCGCGCCGCCCGGGTGCCAGAAGCGGATGCCCTCGTCGTCGATCTCGAAGGCCCCGCCGACCCGGCGGAAGGTGTTCAGGAAGGTCATCATCGAGCGCTGCTGGGCACCGCGCACATAGATGTTGCCCTCGGTCGCCAGCGCCGCCGACGCCCAGGAAGCCGCCTCCAGGCGGTCCGGGATCGCCCGGTGGGTGTATCCGTCGAGCCTGTCGACACCGGTGATCCGGATGGTCCGGTCGGTGTCCATGGAGATGATCGCGCCCATCTTCTGCAGTACGCAGATGAGGTCCTCGATCTCCGGCTCGACGGCCGCGTTGGACAGCTCGGTGACGCCCTCGGCGAGGACGGCGGTGAGCAGCACCTGCTCGGTGGAGCCCACCGACGGGTACGGCAGCCGGATCTTGGTGCCGCGCAGCCGCTGCGGGGCCTCCAGGTACTGGCCGTCCGCCCGCTTCTCGATGGTCGCGCCGAACTGGCGCAGCACCTCGAAGTGGAAGTCGATCGGCCGGCCGCCGATGTCGCAGCCGCCCAGGCCCGGGATGAAGGCGTGGCCGAGGCGGTGCAGCAGCGGGCCGCAGAACAGGATCGGGATGCGCGACGAGCCCGCGTGGGCATCGATGTCGGCGACGTTCGCCGACTCGACGTGCGAGGGGTCGAGGATCAGTTCGCCCGGCTCGTCGCCGGGGCGGACGGTGACGCCGTGGAGCTGGAGGAGCCCCCGGACCACCCGTACGTCACGGATGTCGGGAACATTGCGGAGGCGGCTGGGCCCGCTGCCGAGCAGCGCGGCGACCATGGCCTTCGGCACCAGGTTCTTGGCGCCTCGGACGCGGATCTCGCCCTCCAGCGGGGTTCCGCCGTGGACAAGCAGGACATCGTCTGTGCCGGTCATGTATCTCGCGTTCCGGAGTGGTCGGGCAGGGGGCCAACGAAAAGGGTAATGGCCTCCTACCCCCCTTCCGTAAGACGATGGGGGGTGTACGAACGTCATGAATCCGCCACAACACCCTCCGCGCATCCGATCTTGCGGAGGGTTACCGTCCGGATGGCCCACCGTGCCCCCGCGCGAGGGTGCGCTCCCCGTGCCTCCGTGCGCCCTGAGCTGCGCTCGCTCTCCTGAGGGCGGCATCGCGGTCACTCACCCCCCGTCGGGGGTGAAGATGCGGGATCATTCCTGCCATGACGGAGGTGTCCTCGCTCACAGGGCGGCTGCTCGTGGCCGCACCCGCCCTCACGGACCCGAATTTCGACCGGGCGGTGGTGCTGCTCCTCGACCACGACGAGGAGGGCTCCCTCGGCGTGGTCCTCAACCGCCCGACCCCGGTGGGCGTCGGCGACATCCTCGCGTCCTGGGCCGCCCTGACCGGCGAGCCGGACGTCGTCTTCCAGGGCGGCCCGGTCTCGCTCGACTCCGCGCTCGGTGTGGCGGTGATCCCCGGCGACGAGGGCCCGCTCGGCTGGCGGCGGGTGCACGGGGCGATCGGCCTGGTCGACCTGGAGACCCCGCCCGAGCTGCTCGGCCCCGCCCTCGGTTCGCTGCGGATCTTCGCCGGATACGCGGGCTGGGGCCCAGGTCAGCTGGAGGGCGAGCTGAACGAGGGCGCGTGGTACGTGGTCGAGTCGGAGCCCGGTGACGTCTCCTCCCCGCGCCCCGAACGGCTCTGGCGCGCGGTGCTCCGCCGCCAGCGCAGCGAACTGGCGATGATCGCCACGTATCCGGACGACCCTTCGCTCAACTGAGCGACGAACCGCCGCTCGGCCCGGGGGCGCCCGGTCGTTCACCTGGGGGACGAACCTCCGCTCGGACGGGCGTGACCCTTCCCTCAACCGGAGGCCGTCTCTTTCAGTACCCTTGGCGGTTATGAGCACTCTTGAGCCCGATCGCGGGGCAGGTACGGGGACCCTCGTCGAGCCCACGCCGCAGGTGTCGAGGGGCGACGGCGACCACGAGCGCTACGCCCACTACGTCCAGAAGGACAAGATCATGGCGAGTGCCCTGGAGGGCACTCCCGTGGTCGCGCTGTGCGGGAAGGTCTGGGTGCCGGGGCGCGACCCCAAGAAGTACCCGGTCTGTCCCATGTGCAAGGAGATCTACGAGTCCATGGGCGCCGGCGGCGACAAGGACAAGGGCAAGGGCGGCGGCAAGGACAAGAAGTAGGTCCGGACCCCACCTGCTGTCAGGCCCCCGGAGCGTGCGACACCGCACGCTCCGGGGGCCTTCCGCTTGCCCCGGTCACTCCCGGTGACGGTTTGGTCGCGTTGCACGGGCTGCATCCGCTGGTCACAGAGTGGTCGAGACCACTTGTCGTCGCCGGAACGCGGATCTACTCTCCTGCCAGTTGTGCAGAACGAAACGCACGTTGCACATGATGCAACGCATGACCGGTAGGGGTTCCGGATGAAGCTTTCTGCCCGAATTGCCGCCCCGGCTGCGGCGCTTGTGCTGGCCGGCCTCACCGCCACCGCCTGCGCGCCGCAGACCTCCGACACCAGTGCGAAGGGTGACGACAAGAGCGGCACGCTCCGTGTCTGGCTCTTCCAGGAGGTCGGCAACAAGCCCAAGGAGAAGGTCGTCGACACGGCCGTCGCCGCGTTCGAGAAGGCCCACAAGGGCGCGAAGGTCGAGGTCGAGTACATACCGGTCGACACCCGCGCACAGCGGATCAAGGCCGCGTTCAACGACCCCAAGAGCGCCCCGGACCTCATCGAGTACGGCAACTCCGACACCGCCGGATACGTCAAGGACGGCGGACTCGCGGACATCACCGAGGAGTTCGGCGCCTGGGACGAGGCCAAGGACACCGACCCGATCGCCAAGCAGTCCGTCACCGTCGGCGACAAGGTCTACGGCGCGCCCTTCTTCGTCGGCGTCCGGGCCCTCTACTACCGCACCGACGTCTTCGAGGACCTCGGCATCGAGGCCCCCAAGTCCCAGGCCGAGCTGATCTCCACCGCCAAGAAGATCCGCAAGGCCAAGCCCGACCTCTACGGCCTCGCGGTCGGCGGCGCGTACACCTACGGCGCGATGCCCTTCATCTGGGCCAACGGCGGCGAACTCGCCGGCGAGACCGACGGGACGTACAAGTCCGGCATCAACAGCGAGAAGGCCCGCAAGGGCATCGAGGCCTACACCTCCCTCTTCGGCGACGACAACTGCCCGGCCGCCAAGTGCGCCTCCATGGGCGGCAACGCCACCGTGACCGCCTTCGCCTCCGGAAAGGCCGCCATGGCCATCGGCGGCGACTTCAGCCACGCGGCCGTCGAGGCGGGCGCGGTCAAGGGCAAGTACGCCGTCGTCCCGCTGCCCGGCATCGCCAAGAACTCCATCGCCCCCGCCTTCGCGGGCGGCAACAACCTCGGCGTCCTCAAGAGCAGTGCGCACCGCACCCTCGCCGTCGACCTGATGAAGTCGCTCAGCGGCAAGAAGACCCAGGCCGAGATGTTCGACGCGATGGGCTTCCTGCCCACCTACACCGACGTCCTGGACAACGCCGCGAAGAAGGAGCCCTTCGTCGCCCCGTTCGTCCAGACCCTGGGCGCGGGCGCCAAGTTCGTCCCCGCGTCGCCCGCCTGGGGCCAGATCGACGCCTCGCTGATCCTGCCGACGATGTTCCAGGAGATCGTCTCCGGCCGTAAGGACGTGGCCCGGGCCTCGGACGACGCGGCGAAGAAGATGGACACGGCCTTCACCGACGCGGGCTGACGATGACCACGCACACCACCTCGCTCAAGGTGCCGCCCGCGGCCGGGAAGGGCGGCGGGACCCCGCCCGCCCGCCCGCCCCGGCGCGGCCGGTCCGTCTCGCCCGCGAACCGCTCCGGCTGGACCCCGTGGCTCTACCTCCTGCCGGCGCTCGTCCTGCTCGCCGGACTGCTGGTCTACCCGATCTACCAGCTCGGCCTGATCTCGTTCCTGGAGTACACCCAGGCCCAGGTCAGCGGTGGCGAACCCACCACCTTCCAGGGCTTCGGCAACTACGCCACCCTCTTCAACGACAGCCAGTTCTGGCAGGTCCTCCTCGCCACCGTGGTCTTCGCCGCGGCCTGCGTGGTCTCCACCCTGTTCGTCGGCTGCGCGCTGGCCGTCCTGCTCACCCGCATCCGCGCCCTGCCCCGGCTCGCGCTGATGATGGCCGCGCTCGGCGCCTGGGCCACCCCCGCGATCACCGGCTCCACCGTCTGGGTCTTCCTCTTCGACCCCGACTTCGGACCGGTGAACAAGGTGCTGGGACTCGGCGACTTCTCCTGGACGTACGGGCGCTACAGCGCCTTCGCCCTGGTGCTCCTCGAAGTCCTGTGGTGCTCTTTCCCGTTCGTGATGGTCACCGTGTACGCGGGCATCCGGGCCATCCCGACCGAAGTGCTGGAGGCCGCCTCGCTGGACGGCGCGTCCCAGTGGCGGATCTGGCGCACCATCATGGCGCCGATGCTCAAGCCCATCCTGATCGTCGTCACCATCCAGTCGATCATCTGGGACTTCAAGGTCTTCACCCAGATCTACGTCATGACCAACGGCGGCGGCATCGCCGGCCAGAACCTGGTGCTCAACGTGTACGCGTACCAGAAGGCGTTCGCGTCCTCGCAGTACAGCCTCGGATCCGCGATCGGCGTCGTGATGCTGGTGATCCTGCTGGCCGTCACGCTGGTCTATCTGCGCCTGGTGAGGCGCCAGGGGGAGGAACTGTGAGCGCGACGACCGACAGTCCCGTACGCGAGGGCCCCGTACGCGGTCCCGCGAGCGGCGCCACGCGCGGCGGCGGCATCGCCAGGCTGCTGCGCGTCAAGCGGCCCGGCAGGCTGGCCGCCGAGGCCACCGCCCTGCTGCTCGCCGTCGCGGTCGCCTTCCCCCTGTACTGGATGGTGCTCTCCGCCTTCAAACCGGCCGGGGAGATCCAGTCCACCGACGCCCGCCCCTGGACGCTCGCCCCCTCGCTCGACTCGTTCCGCCGGGTCTTCGAACAGCAGGACTTCGGGCGCTACTTCCTCAACAGCCTGCTGGTGGCGGGCACGGTGGTCATCCTCTCCGCGCTGATCGCCTTCCTCGCCGCCACCGCCGTGACGCGCTTCCGCTTCAAGTTCCGCACCACGCTGCTGATCATGTTCCTGGTCGCGCAGATGGTGCCGGTGGAGGCGCTGACCATCCCGCTGTTCTTCCTGATGCGGGACTTCGGCCAGCTGAACACGCTCGGCTCGCTGATCCTGCCGCACCTCGCCTTCTCGCTGCCGTTCGCCATCTGGATGCTGCGCGGCTTCGTCAAGGCGGTCCCCGAGGCCCTGGAGGAGGCCGCCTACATCGACGGGGCCAGCCGCACCCGCTTCCTGTGGCAGATCCTCTTCCCGCTGGTCTTCCCGGGCCTCGTGGCGACCAGCGTCTTCTCCTTCATCACCACCTGGAACGACTTCCTGTTCGCGAAGTCGTTCATCATCAGCGACACCTCCCAGTCGACGCTGCCCATGGCGCTGCTGGTCTTCTTCAAACCGGACGAGAACGACTGGGGAGGGATCATGGCAGCCTCGACGGTGATGACCATCCCCGTACTGGTCTTCTTCGTACTCGTACAGCGACGCCTCGTCTCCGGACTGGGCGGAGCGGTAAAGGACTGATGGCATGGCACCCCGGAACACCGGGCACACCGACGACACGGGGCCCGTGGACACCGCGGCTCTCGGTCTGATCCCCGCCCCGCGCACCGTGACCCCGGCCCCCTCCGGGCCGTACCCGCTGGGCCACGCGACCCCGCTGAGCGCCGCACCGGGCACGGAGGGCGTCGCCCGCTGGCTGCGCACCACCCTCGGCGCGGCCACCGGACTGCCGCTGGCCGAGGGCACGGGCGAGGGCGGCATCGTGCTCGCCCTCGACGGGGAACTGGCCCCCGAGGCCTACCGCCTCGCCGTCGGAGCCGATGCCGTACGCCTCACGGGCGGCAGCGCCGCGGGCGTCTTCCGGGGTGCGCAGACCCTCCGTCAGCTCCTCGGCCCGGACGCCTTCCGGCGTGCGCCGCTCGCCGCGGGCCGCGCCTGGGAGGTCCCGGCGGTCGTCGTCGAGGACGAGCCCCGCTTCGGCTGGCGCGGCATGATGCTCGACGTCTCGCGGCACTTCCTGCCCAAGGAAGACGTCCTGCGCTACCTGGACCTGCTGGCCGCCCACAAGCTGAACGTCTTCCACTTCCACCTCACCGACGACCAGGGCTGGCGCATCGAGATCAAGCGCTACCCGCGCCTGACCGAGGTCGGCTCCTGGCGCTCGCGCACCAAATACGGCCACCGGGCCTCCGAGCTGTGGGACGAGACCCCCTACGGCGGCTTCTACACCCAGGACGACATCCGCGAGATCGTCGCCTACGCCGCCGAGCGGCACATCCGGGTGGTCCCCGAGATCGACATCCCGGGCCACTCGCAGGCGGCCATCAGCGCCTACCCCGAGCTGGGCAACGCCGACGTCGTCGACACCACCGCCCTGACCGTCTGGGACACCTGGGGCGTCACCCCGAACGTCCTCGCCCCCACCGACGCCACCCTGCGCTTCTACGAAGGCGTCCTGGAGGAGGTGCTCGAACTCTTCCCCGCCGAGACCTCCCCGTTCGTCCACATGGGCGGCGACGAGTGCCCCAAGGACCAGTGGAAGGAGTCCCCGCTCGCCCAGGCCCGGATCGCCGAACTCGGCGTGAAGGACGAGGACGGGCTCCAGTCCTGGTTCATCCGCCACTTCGACGCCTGGCTCACCGAACGGGGCCGCCGCCTCATCGGCTGGGACGAGATCCTCGAAGGGGGCCTCGCCGAAGGGGCCGCCGTCTCCTCCTGGCGCGGCTACGGCGGCGGCATCGCGGCCGCGGAGGCCGGGCACGACGTCGTCATGTGCCCCGAGCAGCAGGTGTATCTGGACCACCGTCAGGACGGCGGCCCCGACGAGCCGATGCCCATCGGATACGTCCGCAGCCTGGAGGACGTCTACCGCTTCGAGCCCGTCCCGCCGGGCCTCGGCGAGGAGGCGGCCCGTCACATCCTGGGCACCCAGGCCAACGTCTGGACCGAGGTCATGCAGAACCGGGCCCGCGTCGACTACCAGGTCTTCCCGCGCCTCGCCGCCTTCGCCGAGGTCGCCTGGTCCGCCCTGCCGGCCCCGGCCGACCGGGACTTCGCCGCGTTCGACGCCCGGATGAGCGCCCACTACGCCCGGCTCGACGCCCTCGGCGTGGACTACCGCCCGCCGGCCGGCCCGTACCCCCGGCAGCAGCGCCCCGGCATCCTCGGCTTCCCGCGCGAGGGAGCGCCGCCGCTGGTGTGACCCCGCACCGCCCCGCCGGCCGCGGCCGTCCTCCGGGACCGCCGCGGCCGGCGCGCGTCCGGGGCCCAACGACCCTGCCCGCACGCGCCGGAGGCTCCGCCGCTCACACGCCGGAGCGAGGACGCGAACCATGATAAGTCGCATAAGCCTCGCTGAAGAGTGGCAATTCACCCTCCTCGCCGAAGAAGTGCGAAACCCGGCCATCTCGCAGGTCAGGGACGGATCCACCCTTCGCGGACCCTCGCGACGGTCCGATCGGAAGATGTGCCAGAGTTGCCACGTCCGGGCTGTGAACACGTACCGTACGGCGGAACAGGCGGGACAGCCGGGAGACCGGGAAGGGGCAGCTGGGTTGACCACGCACGCACCGCAGGCGATGCAGTCGGTGACGCTGCCGGCCTCGTTGGACGAGGCCGTGGCGGCACTCGGCGCCATGCCCGCAGCCGTTCCGGTTGCCGGGGGCACGGACCTGATGGCAGCCGTCAACAAGGGGCTCCTGCGCCCCTCGGGGCTGGTCGGCCTCGGCCGGATCAGCGAGCTGCGCGGCTGGCACTACCAGGACGGCCACGCCCTCCTCGGCGCCGGCCTCACCCATGCCCGCATGGGGCGCCCCGACTTCGCCGCCCTGATCCCCGCCCTCGCCGCCTCCGCCCGCGCCGCGGGACCGCCGCAGATCCGCAACGCCGGCACGCTCGGCGGCAACATCGTCACCTCCGCGCCCACCGGCGACGCCCTGCCCGTGCTGGCCGCGCTGGAGGCCGAGCTGGTCATCGCGGGCCCCGACGGTGCCCGCCGCGAGATCCCCGTCTCCCACCTGCTGGCGGGCCGCGAACTGCTGGAGCCCGCGGAGCTGATCGGCTTCGTCCGCGTACCGCTGCTGCACGCCCCGCAGGTGTTCCTGAAGGCCACCGGCCGCACCGGCCCGGGCCGCGCCACCGCCTCGGTCGCCATCGTCCTGGACCCGGCCCGGCGGGGCGTGCGCTGCGCGGTCGGCGCCATCGCCCCGATGCCGCTGCGCCCGCTGGAGGCGGAGCGCTGGATCGCCTCGCTGATCGACTGGGACGGCGAGCGGGGCCTGGCCCCCGACGCACTGGCCGCCTTCGGCGAGTACGTCGCCGCGGCCTGCATCCCGGACCACGCACCACCCGCCGACGGAACAGAGGCCCCGCCGCTGTCCCCGGCCGTACTGCACCTGCGGCGCACCGTCGCCGCGCTCGCCCGACGCGCGCTGGGGAGGGCACTGTCGTGAGCAATGAGGAAACCTCCAACCAGCACGACCAGCAGGGAGGGCAGGGCCACTCCGAGGGCCCGGACCCCCGTTACGGCGGCTGGGAGCCGACGCCGCAGGGCGACGGGTTCGACGCGGACGCCACCGCGTTCGTCCACCTCCCGCCGGAGGACCTGGCGAACATCCCCCTGGCCGCGCCCGGCCACGGGTACGTCCCCCCGATGATCCTGCCGCTGACCCCGGCCGCGGGTCTGGACCCGGCGGCGACGGGCAGCTGGGTGCTCCAGACGCAGACCCAGCAGGCGCAGGCCGAGCAGCGCGCCCAGGAGACCGCCGCCGCCCAGGAGCCAGGCGCGGTCCACTGGCCGGACCCGAACCAGCAGGGCGGCTATCAGGGCCCGTACCAGGACACGTCGCACGCCACGGCCCAGTGGAACTTCACCGAGGCGTTCGGCGAGGCGGCGGCGGCCCCGGAACCGACCGCGGCTCCGGAGGCCCGGGGCCCGGAGGCCGGGCACCTCGGCCACACGAACCACGCGGACGCCCCCGGCCACGCGGACGCCCCCGGCCACGCAGACGCTCCCGGCCACGCCGGTCATGCGGACCACACGGGCCACACCGGCCAGTGGACGATTCCGGTGGCGGACGGGGATCTCCCGGACGAATCGGGCGAGTTCCTGGCCTCGGCGCACACACCGCGGTGGTACGCGGACAGCGCCCGCCCGGCAACGCTGCCCGGCGGCGCCCCCGCCCCCTGGGCCACACCGGAGCCGGAGCCGGTGGCCGACCCCGTACCCGTGGCGGAGCAGACCCCGGCGGCGGAACCGGCGACGGACGAACCGGCGGAGCCGACAGCCCTTGAGGCGGACGCGGAGCCCGCCGCCACCGCCGACATCGAGGACCCGGCCGCCGAGAACGCCGAGGCGGCACCCGCTCCCGAGGCCGAAGCGGACGCGGCACCGGACACAGCCCTGGACGGAGCCCCGGAAGCGGCCCCCGCCGCGCCCCCGGAAGCCGGCCCGGAAGCCGACCGCACCCCTGTCCCCGCCCCCGCCCTCCTCGACGCACCGAGCGAGCACCCGGCCGCGTCCTACCTGCTCCATGTGAACGGCGTGGACCGACCCGTCAGCGACTCCTGGATCGGCGAGTCCCTGCTCTACGTGCTCCGCGAGCGCCTCGGTCTGGCCGGGGCCAAGGACGGCTGCTCGCAGGGCGAGTGCGGTGCCTGCAACGTCCAGGTCGACGGCCGGCTGGTCGCCTCCTGCCTGGTCCCCGCGGCCACGGCGGCGGGCAGCGAGGTGCGTACGGTCGAGGGCCTCGCCGTCGACGGCGAACCGTCCGACGTCCAGCGCGCCCTGTCCGCCTGCGGCGCCGTCCAGTGCGGCTTCTGCATCCCCGGCATGGCGATGACCGTCCACGACCTGCTGGAGGGCAACCACGCCCCCAGCGAGCTGGAGACCCGCCAGGCGCTCTGCGGCAACCTCTGCCGCTGTTCCGGCTACCGGGGCGTGCTCGACGCGGTCGCGGACGTCGTCGCGGCCCGCGAGGCGAGCGCCGAGGCGGCCACGGCGGGCCAGGACGAGGCCCGCATCCCGCACCAGGCCGAGCCGGGCGCGGGCGGCGTGCACCCGGGAGCACACCCGCACGAGGGAGAGGCGCTGTGAGCCACGCCCGCGGCCCCGCCGCACAGCAGTGGCACCCGCGACACCAGCACCACGTGATCGACAAGGAGGCGGCGTGAGCAGCGACGCGGCCAACGCGACCAGCACCAGCCTGCCCAGGATCGACGCGCTGAGCGGCGGATCCGGAGGCGGAGCGGACCAGGAGCTTCCCCGGATGGGCCTGGGGGCGTCGCTCCCCGCGGCCGACTCCCGTGCGAAGACCGAGGGCACCTTCCCGTACGCCGCGGACCTCTGGGCCGAGGGCCTGCTGTGGGCGGCCGTGCTGCGCTCCCCGCACCCGCACGCGCGGATCCTGTCCATCGACACCTCGGGTGCCGAGGAGATGCCCGGGGTGCGCGCGGTCGTCACGCACGAGGACGTGCCGGGGGACAGCAACTACGGCCGCCACGTCGTGGATCGTCCGGTGTTCGCCTCCGACCTGGTCCGCCACCACGGCGAGCCGATCGCCGCCGTCGCCGCCGACCACCCGGACACCGCACGGCTGGCCGCCGCCGCCATCGCCGTACGGTACGAGGTGCTGGAGCCGGTCACGGACCCGGAGAAGGCGTTCACGGCGGAGCCCCTGCACCCCGACGGCAACCTGATCCGCCACATCCCGCTGCGCTACGGCGACGCGGAGGCGACGGGCGAGGTCGTGGTGGAGGGCCTGTACCGCATCGGCCGCCAGGACCCGGCCCCGATCGGCGCGGAGGCCGGCCTCGCCGTGCCGAGGCCCGACGGCGGCGTCGAGATCTACACGGCCTCCACCGACCCGCACACCGACCGCGACCTGATCGCGGCCTGCTTCGGCCTGGAGCCGGACCGGGTCAAGGTCGTCGTGACCGGGGTGCCGGGCGCGACCGGCGACCGCGAGGACCCGGGCTTCCAGATCCCGCTGGGGCTCCTCGCGCTGCGCACCGGCTGCCCGGTGAAGCTGGCCGCGAGCCGCGAGGAGTCCTTCCTCGGCCACACGCACCGCCACCCCACGCTCCTGCGCTACCGCCACCACGCGGACGCGGAGGGCCGGCTGGTCAAGGTGGAGGCGCAGATCCTCCTGGACGCGGGCGCGTACGCCGACGCCTCCTCCGAATCCCTGGCCGCGGCCGTGGCGTTCGCCTGCGGTCCGTACGTCGTGCCGCACGCCTTCATCGAGGGCTGGGCGGTCCGCACGAACAACCCGCCGTCGGGCCATGTGCGCGGCGAGGGCGCGATGCAGGTCTGCGCGGCCTACGAGGGCCAGATGGACAAGCTGGCCGCGAAGCTGGGCATCGACCCGGCCGAACTGCGCCTGCGCAACGCGCTCTCCACGGGAGACATCCTCCCCACGGGCCAGACGGTGACCTGCCCGGCCCCGGTCACCGAACTCCTCCGGGCCGTACGCGACTTCCCCCTCCCCGCCCTCCCCAAGGACGCCCCGGAGGACGACTGGCTGCTGCCGGGCGGTCCCGAGGGCGCGGGGGAGCCCGGGGCGGTGCGCCGGGGCGTGGGCTACGGCCTGGGCATGGTGCACATGCTCGGGGCCGAGGGCACGGACGAGGTCTCCACGGCCACGGTCCGGGTCCACGACGGCGTGGCCACGGTGATCTGCGCGGCCGTGGAGACGGGCCAGGGCTTCACCACGCTGGCCCGCCAGATCGTCCAGGAGACCCTGGGCATCGAGGAGGTCCACGTGGCCGCCGTCGACACCGACCAGCCCCCGGCGGGCCCGGCGACGCACGGCCGCCACACCTGGGTGTCGGGCGGAGCGGTGGAGCGCGCGGCGAAGATGGTCCGCACCCAGCTCCTCCAGCCGCTGGCCCACAAGTTCGGCATGTCCACGGAGCTGCTCCAGATCGCCGACGGCAAGATCACCTCGTACGACGGGGTGCTGTCCACGACGGTCACCGAGGAGCTGGACGGCAAGGAGCTCTGGGCCACCGCCCAGTGCCGCCCCCACCCCACGGAACCGCTGGACGAGTCCGGCCAGGGCGACGCGTTCGTCGGCCTCGCGTTCTGCGCGGTACGGGCGGTGGTCGACGTCGACATCGAACTCGGCTCCGTCCGCGTGGTCGAGATGGCGGTCGCCCAGGACGTCGGCCGCGTCCTGAACCCGGCCCAGCTGGCGATCCGCATCGAGGCGGGCATCACCCAGGGCATCGGCGCGGCCCTCACGGAGAACCTCCGCACCGCGAGAGGCGTCATCCGCCACCCGGACCTCACCGGCTACGCGCTCCCGACCTCGCTGGACGCCCCGGACATCCGCATCGTGAAACTGATCGAGGAACGCGACGTGGTGGCCCCCTTCGGCGCGAAGCCGGCCTCGGCCGTCCCGGTCGTCACGGCCCCCGCGGCGGTCGCTTCGGCGGTCCGCTCGGCGACGGGCCGCCCGGTGAACCGGCTGCCGATCAGGCCGCAGGCGGCGGTGGCGACGCCCCGGTGAAACGGTCTTCACCCTTTGCTCACCTCGGGTGGAAAGGAACCCGATACGGTAAGCGGGCCGGTGGCCGCATTCTTCCGACGAAGCGGTCTGAGCAAGCGGACTTGGGGAATTCGTGACGTTCGAGAAGGAATGGGCCGAACTGCGCGCGGCAGCGGCAGAACGAAGCGCCATGCAGCTCAACAGCGCTCCGGGCACGGGGGGCGGCGGTGGGTCCGATCTGGTGGTGAACCGGGACGATCTCGGCGCTATCGGAAATGACGCCTACGACCTCAGGACGAAGCTCTCGAAGGACGGTGACCACGCCCGTCCCGCCACCTTCGAGGCGGCGATCGCGCTCACCAACGGGAACTTCGCGAGCGGTTCGGCGGTGCTGAAGGTGCACGACTTCTGGCAGACCCATCTCAGGACGCTGCTGGATTCCTGTGCGCACATCTCGAACCACCTGGACTACACCAAGGCCCAGCACGCCAAGGACGACGTGAAGATCGGCGGGGATCTGACATCGGTCTCCGTGCTTTCGGAATACATGAAGTAGGGCTCGGGGGAGCACGCGCAATGCTGAATTACGAAGACATCGTCGAAGCCCCGTTGGGAAAGCTGAAGGCCGCGGCCGACGACTGGTCGGAAATGGCGACCAACCTGGACAAGCTCGCCACTCAGGCTTCCGACGGGATGAAGGCGAAGGCGGGCAAGGCGAACTGGGAGGGCCTCAACGCCGGGGTCACCAGGGAGTTCATAGGCAAGACCGCCAAGGAGTTCACGGACGCCGCCGCCGAGGCCAAGGGCGTCAAGACGCTGCTGGAAGAGGGCTACACGGCCTTCAAGAAGGCCAAGGACGACCTGGTCGGCATCCGGGACCACGAAGGGCCTGCGGCCGGCATCCGGGTGGACGGCAGGGGCAAGGTGACGGCGCGTTCCCCGATCTCCGAGGACAACACGGCGCGTCACGACCCCGACTTCAGCAAGTACCTCCAGCAGGAGAGGGAGAACATCGAGTCGTGGCAGAAGAGGATCGACCTCATCGTCGACAACTGCAACGACACCGATGTGACCTTCAAGAACTCCCTTGAGGCCAACGTCACCGACCGCAAGGACTTCAGCGCCCCGAAGTACACGAAGTTCGACCAGGAGGAGGCCGACCGGGCCGCCGCGCTGGCCGCCAAGGGCCGCGACCTCACCCACACCGAACTTCAGTCGCTGAACGAACTGCTGCGCGACAACGGAAAGTCGCCGGAGTTCGCGAAGGCCTTCTACGAGAAGCTCGGACCGGAGAAGTCCCTCGCCTTCTTCGGCCAGCTCGCCACGGACACGCACGACTACGCCAAGGTCGACAAGACCCGCCTGGCGGACGTGCAGGAACTCCAGCGCAACCTCGGCCTGAACCTGGCCACCGCCTCCCACGACAAGGCGTTCTCGGCCGAGTGGGGGCCGGAGCTCCGCAAGCTGGGGACCCAGCAGATCCCGCTGTCCAAGTACGACAACAGCGGCGGCGCGTACGGCTACCAGCTGCTCGGCGGCATCATGCGGTACGGGAACTACGACGCGAAGTTCCTCAACCCGATCGCCGAGCACGTGGCGCAGCTGCACCAGCAGGACCCCTACCGGTTCGCCGGCAACAAGCAGGTGAACGGCTTCCTGGAGAACCCGTACAACCCCTCGGGAAAGAACGGCGCCGGCTACGACCCGACCACGGCCATGCTGGAGGCGCTGGGGAACAGCCCGGAGGCGGCGAAGAAGTTCTTCACCGACGAACCGACGGCCTACAACGAGGACGGCACGGTCGACCACGGCGCCACGGCCGACCTCGGGAAGAAGGACGACAAGGCGATCGCCAACTACCTCGACTTCTTCGGCAACGAGAAGTGGGAGTCGTTCCCGGACTCCAACTCCACCGACCCGGACAAGCTGGCGCCCACCCTCCAGCACATGCCGGACGCGCTGGGCCACGCCCTGGAAGCGGCGACCCTCGGCTACCCGGCGGGCGACCCGGACGCGAGCGTGAAACGGGACGCCGACAACGCCGCGGTCATGCAGCAGGTCATGGAGAAGTACGGGTCGGACGCGGGCCTGCTCAAGCACCAGGAGGGCTTGGCCGACAGTATGGGCGTCATGGGTGCTGGGTACATCGACGACATCAACTGGGCACTGGACAAGGGCGACGCGAACAGCGTCTTCGCCCCCACCAAGAATATCGAAGGGCACATTCCCTTCGGCGATGACGGGGACGAGGCCCGATCGTACGCTCGCCAATTCCTCAGTGCTCTCGGCCAGCACCCGGACGCCTACGCCACCCTCTCCACGGCGGAGCAGGCGTACACCAGGAGCGCTCTGGAAACGCACGTGGGCCCCGACGGAACCATTGACGAGGGCGCCGCACGCACGACCGTCCGGGTCGGTGCGGAGGTGCAGGGCATGCTCGACCAGTCCAGGGCCGACCAGGTCCAGGCGGATCACATGAAGAAGCATGAGGATTACGAGAAGGCGGTGGCCAAGCGTGCGGGCTGGGTGGAGTTCGGCGCGGGGGTGGGAATCGCCGCCGGCGTCGCGTTCCTGCCGGCGACGGCTGCGGTCGGTGCCGCCGCTGTGCTGATCCCCCTGGCGACCGACACGGCCGGTGGCGCCGCGGAGCAGGTCATCGGCCAGGTCGTCGGGGATGTCTCGGACAATTCGGTCGACAAGAGCAAGGAGAAGGCGGAGGAACTCACCAGAGAGGAATGGAACAGCATCTATCGCTCCGGTGAGTCGATGGCCGAGGCTCCGATGGAGGATTTCCTCGCTCGTCATACGACCAAGGAAGATTCGCAGTTCCGGGAGGACCTGAAGGAATCGATGCTCTTGGGCTACGGGGTCGGTAACCAAAGAGAGAATCAGCAGGGTGCGGATCCGGAGACGGGCTGAGGCTGCCCTCCGGGCCGCGATGAAAGGCATGGGTGTGAACCGGAACGGAAAAAACCTGATCGCTGGCCTGCTCGTGGCCGTCTGCGCTACCGCATGCTCATCGGGCCCGGAGCCTCAGTCGCCGTACGTCAATGCAGCGGAGGTGTGCGATGAGGTGTTTGCAGGGGGCCTGGAGAAGACGGTGGAGAGCGTGACGGGCGCGACGTCCTTCGAGCGGCGAGCGGGTGGTGGCGTGGAGCAGCTGATCGAAAAGATCAAGAAGGGGTACGCCTCCGATCGAAGCTGGTCGCCGAGGGAAGAGCTCTGCGAGATGGCTGCGAAGGGGGGTCGCAGTACCGAAGACACGACCTTGAGTTTCCACATATATGCTCCACAGGACGTCAATTACCCAGGGAATCCTGAAGGGGCGAAGCGGTTCTCCCTGGGGAAGGAGGCGGTGGCCAACGTCCGCTCGGCGGGGATCTACTTCGAATGCGTCAGCCCGCGGCTGGATGGCTCGAAGAACCGCCCGGCGCGGATCTACGGAGGACTGAGCAAAGCCCACGACCGGGGCGACGCTCCGGAGAACTTGATGGACAACCTTCGCGTTGTCCATGTCGCATCCTTGGCCGTTGCCGAGAAGCTGGAGTGCGAGGACAACGCCGGCCTCCCGGCGGAACTGGACCAGGACCTGCGGCAACTCCCGCCGGTCGGACGTGAGTCGGAGTGAGTCTCCTGTGGTCGGGTACGCGCAGCCGGGACCGGGGCCCGGCTGCGTGCGGTGGGTGAGAAACGCCCCGTACCCGGCGCCGCCGTCCGCGTGAGGGGGCGGTCCGGCGGTCGCGCCGGTTCCGTCGGCGTGGAGCGCTGGGCATCCGGGGAACCCGAGGGCGACCCGCAGAAGTTGAAGGACGCCTACGCGACCGTGGCCCACTCCGTCTCGCTGGCCATGGCGAAGGAACTGGACTGCGAGAACGACGGAGGGCTGGAGGCCCGGCCGTCACTGGACCCCGCGTGACCCGGTGACGCGCGGCTCTGCTCGCTCCTCGGCAACGGTCAGCGACGGGGGAGGAACACGCCCCGAGGCTTTCCGGCGGGCCGGGAGAGCTGGAGAATGCGGCGGAGGGCCGAACCCGTCCGAAGGTTCGCACCGTTGTCCGACCAGGGGAGAGCCCGTACGTGATCACTGAACCGGAACTGGTGGGCGAACCCGGGCCGGACGGGCCCACGGACGTGGTGAGCGGGTTCGATCCGGGGCAGGGGCCCGCGGGCGGCGGCCGACGCCGGGTGCCGGGGCTGCTGTGGGCCGCCGCGGGGGCGCTGACGGCGTCGGCCGTGTGGGCGACGGCGGTCTTCGGCTACGGGATCGGCGGCGACCGGAAGCCCGACCCGCGCGGCTACCGCGTGGAGTCCGACACCTGCGCGGCGGTGGAGCTGAAGGCGCTCGGCAAGGCGGTGGGGGAGCCGGCGGCCGAGCCGTCGACCGAACTGGACGGCATCGAGCACCCCGCCCTCCGCCGCATCCGCTGCACCGTCGACTTCACGGTGGCGGTGGTGCGGCCGCCCGACGGCGAGGAGGCCTCGGGCTGGTCCAGCGGCTATCAGGCCTCCCTCACGGCCGAGTTGCACAAGGAGACCGACCCGCGCCCCGAGTTCGAGGCGAGCAGCACGCTGACGGAGATCGACGGCACGGGCGTGGACCGGGTGGAGCGCGTACCGGACCTCGGCGACCTGGCCTATCTGCTGATCATGGAGGACGAGTCCATGCGCGTGCAGGTGGTGGACGGCGGTGCCGTCGTGACGCTCACCCTGTCCTCCTGGATGTCTCCTCCGGACATCGACGACGGAAGGGGCGGCCTGCCCGACGTGGTGGACCAGCCTGAGATGCTCGCCTACCAGGGCGATCTGATCAGCGACACCCGCGAGGTGATGAAGGCCCTGAGGACCGGGTGAGAGACCGTGCGGAAACGGAAGCCACGGCCCGTGCGGAAACGGAAGCGGCCGCCCCCGATGGCGGGGACGGCGGCTTCGCGATGGAGACCGTGACCGGATTCGAACCGGTGTAACTCGAGTTGCAGTCGAGCCCCTGAACCTCTCGGGCACACGGTCGAGCGTGGTGCGGTGGCGCTGTTCTCGTTCTCCTGCGGTGTTTCTCCTGCGGTGCTTCCTTGCTGTCCACGACGCTACGGGCAGTCGCCCGTAGCCTCAAGGAATCCGGCAGGCCCGCAACGCGACTGCCATACGCCGTTCACACCCGGGCCGGTGCCGGGGCCCGGGACCTACGACCAAGGGCCGAGTGCGGTGCCGCACATCGACAGGGTTCAAACCGCCCCATGCCCCTTACGCTGGGCCCATGACCGCCCTCGAACCGCGTGACGGCGCCGATGCCGCACACCTCGCGCCGCCCGCGACCGACGACCGCTCCCCGGACCCGCTGTCCGACATCCCCCTCGCAGCCGTCGAAGGGGTCCTCGGGCGCACCTACCGGGCGCTCAGCATCGGCATCGTCTCCGTGGTGTTCCTCATCGCGTTCGAGGCCACGGCGGTCGGCACGGCCATGCCGGTCGCCGCGCGCGAGCTGAACGGGATCCCTCTCTACGCCTTCGCCTTCTCCGCGTACTTCACCACCAGCCTGTTCGCCATGGTCCTCTCCGGGCAGTGGGCCGACCGGCGCGGGCCGCTCCAGCCGCTCGCCACCGGGATCACCGCGTTCGGCGTCGGTCTGCTGCTCTCCGGGGCGGCCACCAGCATGTGGGTCTTCATCGCGGGCCGGGCGGTCCAGGGACTCGGCGGCGGGCTGGTCATCGTCGCCCTGTACGTGGTCATCGGGCGGGCCTACCCCGAGCGCATCCGGCCCGCGATCCTGGCGGCCTTCGCCGCGAGCTGGGTGATCCCCTCCGTCGTCGGGCCGCTCGCCTCCGGGACGGTGACCGAGCACCTCGGCTGGCGCTGGGTCTTCGTCGGCATCCCGGCCCTCATCGTGATCCCGCTCGTCCTGGCCCTCCCGGCGATCCGGCGGACGGCCTCCGGGCCCGCCGACCCGGCCGCCGCCACCGAGCCGTACGACCGCCGCCGCATCCGGCTCGCGCTGGGGATCTCCGCCGGGGCGGGGCTGCTCCAGTACGCGGGGCAGGAGCTGAACTGGCTCGCCCTCCTGCCGGCCGCCCTCGGCGTCGCCCTGCTGGTGCCCGCCGTCCGCGGCCTGCTGCCCGCCGGGACCGTACGGGCGGGGCGCGGGCTGCCCTCGGTGGTCCTGCTGCGCGGGGTCGCCGCCGGGTCGTTCATCGCCGCCGAGTCCTTCGTACCGCTGATGCTGGTCACCCAGCGCGGGCTGTCCCCGACGATGGCCGGGCTCTCGCTGGCCGTGGGCGGGGCGACCTGGGCGCTCGGTTCGTTCGTCCAGTCCCGGCCGCGCATGGAGCCCCACCGGGAGCGGCTGATGGTCAGCGGCATGGTGCTGGTCGCCGCCTCGATCGCCGTCGCGCCCTCGGTGCTGATCGAGGGGGTCCCGGTCTGGACCGTCGCCGTCGCCTGGGCCTTCGGCTGCTTCGGGATGGGCATGGTGATCGCCTCCACCAGCGTGCTGCTGCTGAAGCTGTCGGCCCCGGAGGAGGCGGGCTCCAACTCCGCCGCCCTCCAGATCTCCGACGGGCTCTCCAACGTGCTGCTCCTGGCCGGCGGCGGCGCGGCCTTCGCCGCGCTCGGCGGCGGGGCGGTGGGCGCGGCCGGGCACGGGGCGGTGGAGGCCGGAGCCGCCGGCTCGCACCCGGGCGCGTTCGCCGCCGTGTTCCTGCCGATGGCGGGGGTGGCGCTGGTGGGGGCCTGGGTGGCGACCCGGGTCGTCGTGCGGGAGAAGCCCGCCCGGTGAGGGGCGTGCGGGCGGGCTTCGGGGCCCGCCCGCGGGTCGGGTACCGGCCCCGCTGGCGACTCTGTGAAGAGCGTCTCAACGGAACCGCACCACGGCTCGTTCGTACGAGATCTTCTCCGGGCCCCCGGTAGGGTGGCCCGGTTGTCGTATCGCGGGCCGGTCCGATCAGGGCCGGGCCCGGTGCGGACAGCGCCCCACGTACCCGAGAGCCCCGAACCGGAGACCGTGACTACTACCACCGCCTCCCACCACCTCTCACCCGCCTTTCCCGGCCGCGCCCCCTGGGGCACCGCCGGCAAGCTGCGAGCCTGGCAGCAGGGCGCCATGGAGAGGTACATCCAGGAGCAGCCGCGCGACTTCCTCGCCGTCGCGACGCCCGGCGCCGGCAAGACCACGTTCGCGCTGACCCTCGCGTCGTGGCTGCTGCACCACCATGTCGTGCAGCAGATCACCGTCGTCGCCCCGACCGAGCACCTCAAGAAGCAGTGGGCGGAGGCGGCCGCGCGGATAGGGATCAAGCTCGACCCCGACTACAGCGCGGGCCCGCTGAGCAAGGAGTACCACGGGGTCGCCGTGACGTACGCCGGTGTCGGCGTCCGCCCGATGCTGCACCGCAACCGCTGCGAGCAGCGCAAGACGCTCGTGATCCTCGACGAGATCCACCACGCCGGTGACTCGAAGTCCTGGGGCGAGGCCTGCCAGGAGGCGTTCGACCCGGCGACCCGACGGCTCGCGCTGACCGGCACGCCGTTCCGTTCGGACACCAACCCGATCCCGTTCGTCGCGTACGAGGAGGGCAACGACGGCATCCGCCGCTCCTCCGCCGACTACACCTACGGCTACGGCAACGCGCTCGCCGACGGCGTCGTCCGCCCGGTCATCTTCCTCAGCTACAGCGGCAACATGCGCTGGCGCACGAAGGCGGGCGACGAGATCGCCGCGCGGCTGGGCGAGCCGATGACCAAGGACGCCATCGGGCAGGCCTGGCGCACCGCGCTGGCCCCCACGGGCGACTGGATCCCCAACGTGCTCTCCGCCGCCGACAAGCGGCTCACCGAGGTCCGCAAGGGCATCCCCGACGCGGGCGGGCTCGTCATCGCGACGGACCAGGAGTCGGCGCGCGCGTACGCCAAGATCCTCAAGAAGGTCACCGGCGAGACGCCGACCGTGGTCCTCTCCGACGAGAAGGCCGCCTCCAAGAAGATCGACCAGTTCAGCGGGGACGAGTCGCGCTGGATGGTCGCGGTCCGCATGGTGTCCGAAGGCGTCGACGTGCCACGCCTCGCGGTCGGCGTGTACGCGACGACGATCTCCACGCCGCTCTTCTTCGCCCAGGCGGTGGGGCGCTTCGTGCGGTCCCGCCGGCGCGGCGAGACCGCGTCCGTCTTCGTGCCGACGATCCCGATGCTCCTCGACTTCGCCAACGAGATGGAGGTCGAGCGCGACCACGTGCTCGACAAGCCGAAGAAGGGCAGCGACGAGGAGAACCCGTTCTCCGAGGAGGACAAGCTCCTCGCCGACGCGGAGCGGCTGGAGGACGAGGAGACCGAGGAGCAACTGCCCTTCGAGGCGCTGGAGTCCGACGCGGTCTTCGACCGGGTGCTGTACGACGGCGCCGAGTTCGGCATGCAGGCCCACCCCGGCTCCGAGGAGGAACAGGACTACCTCGGCATCCCCGGGCTCCTCGAACCGGACCAGGTCCAGCTTCTCCTCCAGAAGCGGCAGAGCCGGCAGATCGCGCACAGCCGCCAGAAGCCGGCCGAGGACGCCGACCTCCTGGAGAAGCCCGCCGACGCCCGGCCCGTGGTCACCCACAAGCAGCTGCTGAGCCTGCGCAAGCAGCTCAACACGATGGTCTCCGCCTACACCCACCAGAGCGGCAAGCCGCACGGCGTGATCCACAACGAACTGCGCCGGGTCTGCGGCGGCCCGCCGAGCGCGGAGGCCACGGCGCACCAGATCCAGACGCGCATCGTGAAGGTCCAGGAGTGGGCGACGCGCATGACGTGATCGGGAGGACGGGAGAAGGGGAGGGCGGCACGCATACGGATACGCGTGCCGCCCTCCCCTCTTCCCGTCCTCGCCGGGAGCAGGGTGGGCAGGAGGGCGGGGCAGCAGGGCAGGGAATCGTGTACCAATCCTTCACGCACTGTTAACGCGGGTTCACCCCCGGCCGCGCCCTGTCGTGCGCCAGTCGTGACACGTGAACGCGCGTAGATGTTCGCTTTTCGGACGTAGTCCCGCTGACCGGCCCTTATGCGCGGGCCGTTCCGGGGCTCCGGGTCCGGAGACCGGATTCTGGACGAGGACTTCCGCTGAGCGGACTGGATCGCTACTGTCCCCGCCATATGAACGCCCCGTGGCAACGCCGCCGCGGAGCGCAGCCGGTGCCTTGCCAGGCCGGCGGCCTCTCCGTGCGTCGCCGCTGGGACCGGCGTCGCAACCCCGCCGGAGCAGGACCGTCGTCGCTCACCCCGAAGAGGAGAGGGCGTCGTGACAGCGGAGACCTCCCAGACGCTCGACCGAGGACTGCGCGTCCTCAAACTGCTCGCCGACACCGATCACGGCCTGACCGTCACGGAGTTGTCCAACAAGCTCGGTGTCAACCGGACCGTCGTCTACCGATTGCTCGCCACCCTGGAGCAGCACGCCCTGGTCCGCCGTGACCTGGGCGGCCGCGCCCGGGTCGGCCTCGGTGTGCTGCGGCTCGGCCGACAGGTGCACCCGCTCGTCCGGGAAGCCGCGCTGCCCGCGCTGCGTTCCCTGGCCGAGGACATAGGGGCCACCGCCCATCTCACGCTCGTCGACGGCAGCGACGCCCTCGCGGTCGCCGTCGTCGAGCCCACCTGGACCGACTACCACGTGGCCTACCGGGCCGGCTTCCGGCATCCGCTGGACCGGGGCGCGGCGGGCCGGGCCATCCTGTCCGCCCGGCAGACCACGGAGGCCGGACACCCCGGTTACACCCTCACCCACGGCGAACTCGAAGCCGGGGCCAGTGGGGCGGCCGCGCCCCTGGTCGGGGTCTCGGGCGTGGAGGGCAGCGTCGGTGTCGTCATGCTCGCCGACGCCGTACCGGAGCGGGTCGGGCCCCGCGTGCTCGACGCCGCCCGGGAGGTGGCCGACGCGCTGCGGTAGGCGCGTACCGGCCGGGGAGCACCCGGGCCCGCCCTCCCCTCGCCGGGACGCGGGGGGCGGCCGGGGCGGCTGGGGCTGCGGGGGCGGCGTACGCCTGGAGCGTTCCGGGCGCAGGGCGGCGGTTAGATTGGGTGCGTGCTCACTCGTCTCACGCGCCCCCGCGTCCTCGCCCTCTGCGCGCTGCCCGTCCTCGCCCTCTTCGGTACGGCGGCCTTCGCACCGCTGCCGTTCACCCTGGCCCGGCCCGGGCTGACCGCGGACGTGCTCGGCGAGGACGACGGGCGGCCGGTGATCACCATCACCGGCGCCGAGACCCGGCCCACCGACGGGCAGCTGAGGATGACGACGATCCTCGCCACCGGGCCGAAGGCGGACGTCCGCATCGGCGAGGTGGTCGACGGCTGGTTCCGGACCGACCGGGCGGTCATGCCGCGCGACTCCGTCTACCCCACCGGCGGCTCCGAGAAGGAGATCGAGAAGCACAACCTCGACGACATGAGGCAGTCGCAGAACGTCGCCGTCGACGCGGCCCTCGACTACCTGGACCGCGAGCCCGGTTCGATGCGCGTCGAGGTGGACCTCGGCGACGTCGGCGGACCGAGCGCCGGCCTCTTCCTCTCCCTCGGCATCATCGACAAGCTCGACGGCGACGGCTCCGGCGGCGACCTCACCGGCGGCCGCACCATCGCCGGTACGGGGACGATCGACGCGGCCGGCAAGGTCGGCGCGGTCGGCGGTGTGTCGATGAAGGCCCAGGGCGCCCACCGCGACGGGGCGAGCGTCTTCCTCGTGCCGAAGGCCGAGTGCGCACAGGCGGAGGCCGAGGCGCCCGACGGGCTGCGGATCGTGCCCGTCTCCACGCTGAAGGACGCGGTCGCCTCGCTCAGGGCCCTGGAGTCGGGCGGGAAGGTGCCGGGCTGCTGACCTGCGCCGACGGCACGGACTCTACGGGTGGCGACAGCTGTACGGGTGGTGCCGGCCGTACGGGCTCCGCCCCCGGCACGTCGTCCAGCGTCCGCCAGGACGGGAACACCAGCGGGCTCAGCGTGGCCAGGAAGTAGACCCCGCCCAGCGCCAGCAGCGCCCCCGTCGCGCCCACGCCCTCCACCAGCAGCCCGGCCGCGAGCCCGCCCAGCGGCATGGCGAACTCGCAGCCCGCCGTCAGCGCCCCCGACACCCGGCTGCGCAGCCGGTCCGGCACCTGCTCGTAGACGACCGTCGTCAGGATCGGGTTCAGCACGCCGCCCGCGATCCCGCCCAGCAGCATGGTGACCGCGAGCGGCAGCGTCGTCCCGGTCACCGCGGCGACCAGGAACCTCGGCGCACCGCACAGGATCACGCACACCGTGAACACCGTCCGCCGCGAGAACCGGTGCCCCACCGCCCCGTACAGCAGGGCCCCCACCAGCCCGCCCGCCCCGAACATCGCGGTGAGCAGTCCGATGGCGGTCGCGCCGCCCAGCTCGGCCTCGGCGTGCACGGGGAGCAGGACGGCGTACCAGCCCTGGTCGGTGCCGTTCATGAACATCACCATGACCACGATGGCCAGCAGCAGCCGGTTGCCCAGCAAGTGGGTGTATCCCTCGCGGAGTTCGGAGCCGTAGACGCGCAGCGAGACCGGGGCCTCGGCCTTCCGCGGCTCGGCCGCGCGGATGCCCCGCACTCCTGCGGCGATCAGCAGCGCCGACAGGGCGAAGGTCGCCGCGTCCAGCAGCAGGGCCGTCTCCGCGCCGGCGAAGGCGATGAGGACGCCGGCCAGCGCCGCGCCCACCATCCGGGCCCCGCGCGAGACCGCGTCGAAGAGGCTGGCGGCCCGGGGGAGCGTGGTGCCGGCGTGTTCGGCCAGATCCGGGATCAGGACGTAGCGCGCGGTGTTGCCCGGGGTGTGGGCGAACCCGTTGACCGCCATCAGCACGCACAGCATCCAGAAGTCGAGGACACCGGCGAAGTGCAGCAGCGGGATCGCGGCGATGGCCGACGCGCACACGGCGTCGGAGGCGATGGCGACCCGGCGGCGGCCGATCCGGTCGATGACCGGTCCGCCGATCAGGGCGGCGACGACGATCGGCAGGGTGGCGCAGAAGGCGACGAACCCGGCCCGGCCCGCGCTGCCGGTGGTCTCCAGGACGAACCAGGGGACGCCGATCAGGGTCAGTGAAGTGCCCGCTGTGGATACGGAGTTCGCCGCGAGCGTGGCGGCGAGCGGGGTGCGGTTCCCCATGGTGCTGTCTCCCCCGAGATGGTCGTTGGGCTCTTATGCGGTACGGACGGTGCCGGTGCGGGGCGCGCGGGTCGCCGACCTGTCCTGGCTCTGTGCCAGCCGGAGGCCGACCTCGACCAGGGTCCAGCCGACCCGGGTGCGCAGGCTGGTGCGGGGGAGGCGGAACGCCGTCGCCTCGCGCTGGAGTTCGGACGCGCGGGCGGTGTGCAGGACGTGGTGCACGTCGGCGTGCATCAGGCGATTCCCTTCGTATGGCGGGCTGTTGGCTTCTCGGTGCTCACTCGGAACGGCGCGGGAAGGTGTGCAGGTGGGTCCGGACGACGGCCGATCCCTCGGCGTCGTCGGGGACGCGGCCCCGGTAGCTCTCCACGAGCTCCTGGGCCTTTTGGGCCAGCTCCAGCGCCAGCTCGGGGGTGAGGCGGATCGTGAAGTCGCTCATGTCCCAGCTGCGTTGCCACTCCTGCGGCCAGTCGTCCATCGTGCCCAGCCAGGTGTTCAGCTCCGCGGCGTGGCCGGTGGCCGTCTCGTGGAGGACGAAGTCGATGGCGCCGCGCACCTCGGGGTCGGAGTGCGTCCGGAACTCGGCACTCTCGACGGTCGAGCCGTCGTGGGCCGCCCGCCACCAGCGTTCGCGGCCCTTGCCCAGCTCCGGGGCGTCCTCGACCATGCCGGACTCGGCGAGCTGGCGCAGGTGATAGCTGGTCGCGCCGCTCGACTCGCCCAGCCGATCGCCGAGCTTGGAGGCGGTGGCGGGGCCGGACTCGCGCAGCGCCTTCAGCAGCCGCATCCGGAGGGGGTGTGCGATGGCCCGCAAGGTGCGGGCGTCGACCTGGTGGATCTTCCGGTCGGTGCCGTCGTAGCGGTAGGGGCGGGCGTCCTCGTTCTCTGCCATGGCTCGAAGGTAGCGATGCAAAGAAACCTTTGCAAGACTTTTTTGCAAGGATTCTTTGCAACGGTTCTTTGCACCTCACTCCTCCTCGATGAACCCCTCCGCCACCAGCCAGTCCTTCGCCACCTCGTGCGGGTCCTCGCCCTCCACGTCCACCTTGGCGTTCAGCGTCTGCGCGACCTCCGTCGTCAGCTTCCTCGCGAGGGGGTCCAGCAGCTCCGCGATCACCGGGTACTTCTCGAAGGTCGCCTCGTGGATGACGGGGGAGGCGTTGTAGTTGGGGAAGAAGTTCTTGTCGTCCTCCAGGACGTCCAGGTCCATCGCCTTGATCCGTCCGTCGGTGGTGAACACCTCGCCCAGCAGGCAGGAGTCGGACCCGGAGACCTGGGTGTAGATGATCCCGGCGTCCATCTTCCGGATGTTGCCCGCCGGGATCCTCATCCCGTACTTCTTCTCCATGCCGGGCAGCCCGTCGTCGCGGGAGGCGAACTCGTTCTCCACGCAGATCGTCACCGCGCCCGGGTCCTTCTTGGCGAGAGCCGCGACGTCCGAGAGGGTCTTCAGCCTGTACTTGGCGTTGTTCTTCTTGCTGATGGCCAGCGCGTACGTGTTGTCGAGCGGGGCCGGCGGCAGCCAGACCACCCCGTTGCCCTTGTCCTCGTCCCGCACCGCCTCGTACTGCTTCCTCGGGTCGACGATGGGGTCGGCGTGGCCGAGGAAGGTGATCCACCCGGTGCCGGTGTAGTCCCACTGCGCGTCGGCGTCGCCGTTGATGATGGCCTCGCGCGCGCTGATCGAACCCGGCAGGTTCGTCCGGTCCAGGACCTCCGCCCCGGCCGCCTTGAACACCAGGCCGGTCATCTGGCCCAGGATGATGTTCTCGCTGAAGTTCTTCGACGTCACCGTCAGCGTCGCGCCCCTGAGCGGCTCGCCCTGCCCGACCGACCCCGGCGACACCTCGTCCACCATCGGCGAACCGCTCTTGAGCCCGCAGCCGCTCACCAGCAGCACCGGCACCACCACCAGCAGCAGTCTCCTCCTCATCGCTCCTCCAGCCCGCGCGGCGTCAGCGCCAGCTCGGCCAGCGACGCCAGCCAGTCCACCAGCAGGGCCAGCACCACCGTCAGCACCGAGCCGATGATCAGCACCGGCATCCGCTGCGTCTGGATGCCCGAGGTGATCAGGTCGCCGAGCCCGCCGCCCCCGCCGAACGTCGCCAGCGTCGCCGTACCGACGTTCAGGACGAGTGCCGTACGCACCCCGGCCAGGATCAGCGGCACCGCGAGCGGCAGCTCCACCTTCATCAGGACGCCCCGGCCGGACATCCCCATCCCGCGCGCCGCCTCGATCATGTTCGGCTCGATCGCCCGCAGGCCCGCCACCGTGTTGGAGAGCACCGGCAGCACCGCGTAGATCACGATCCCGATGATCGCGGTCCGCGGGCCGATGCCCAGCCAGATCACCAGCAGCGCCAGCAGACCGATCGCGGGCGTCGCCTGCCCGATGTTGGCCAGCGCGGTGAACGCCGGGGCCGCCTTCCGCAGCCGCCGCCGGGTCAGGGCGATGCCCAGCGGGATCGCGATGATCAGCACCCAGAACGTGGAGATCGCCGTCAGCCGCACGTGCTGCCACCAGCGCAGCTGCACATTGCCGCCGGTCAGGGAGTTCTCCGCGATCGAGTCCAGGTGGATGTTGGTGATCCAGACGTAGGTGACGACCACGATGACCACCAGCACCACCGGCAGGATCACCAGCTTCCGCCAGGTGAACCGGCGCTCCGGCGCGCCCGGGGCGGGGGAGGGGTCGCTCTCCTCGTCGTGGAACGCGTGGCCCTTGACGTCGTGCTCGCCCGGCGGCCGGGTGGGGGCGGCCGGGCCCTTGCCGGAGCCGGACCGATGGCTGGGGCTCATACTCCGCCGCCACCCCCCTCCAGCTCCTGCTCCGTCCGGTGGACCCGCAGCTCCTCCAGCTCGTGCTGGTGCTCCATCGCCGTCAGCCGGTCGGCCTCCAGCAGCTCCTGCACGTTGTCCATCAGCGTCTTCATGTCGACGACCCCGATGAACTCCCCGCGCCGCCCGGTCACCGCGACCCGGCCCCCGCTGTCGGTGAGGACCGCCTCCAGCGCGTCGTGCAGCGTGGCGTCCCGGGTCACCGTGTCGTGCACCAACTGCCCGGCCCGCGCCAGCGAACCGCGCGCCCGCATCAGGTCTCCGCGCCGCAGCCACTTGTACGGGCGGTTGCGGCGGTCCAGCATCAGCAGCTCGTTGTGCGGGCCGCTGCGCAGCTTGTTGAAGATCGACTGGAGCGGGTCCTCGACCGTCACCGTCGGGAAGTCCGCGATGCCCACATCCCGTACGCGGGTCAGATTCAGCCGCTTCAGGGCCGCGCCCGCGCCGACGAAGCCCGAGACGAAGTCGTCCGTCGGGTTGGTGAGGATCGCCTCGGGGGTGTCGAACTGCGCGATGTGCGAGCGCTCCCGCAGCACCGCGATCCGGTCGCCGAGCTTGATCGCCTCGTCGAAGTCGTGGGTCACGAACACGATGGTCTTGTGCAGCTCGTGCTGGAGCCGGATCAGCTCGTCCTGGAGGTGGTCGCGGGTGATCGGGTCGACCGCCCCGAACGGTTCGTCCATCAGCAGGACGGGAGGGTCGGCGGCCAGCGCCCGCGCCACGCCCACCCGCTGCTGCTGCCCGCCGGAGAGCTGGCGCGGATAGCGGCCGTGGAACTCGCGCGGGTCCAGGCCCACCAGGTCGAGCATCTCCTCCACGCGGTCCTTCACCCGGGACTTGGACCAGCCGACCATCTTCGGGACCAGGGCGATGTTGTCCGCGACCGTCATGTGCGGGAAGAGGCCGGAGGACTGGATGGCGTAGCCGATCTTGCGGCGCAGCTTCACCGGGTCGATGTCGGTGACGTCCTCGTCGTCGATCCGGATCCGGCCCGACGTCGGCTCGATCAGCCGGTTGATCATCTTCAGGGTGGTGGACTTCCCGCAGCCGGACGGCCCGACGAAGACCACCGTCTCGCCCGCCCTGATCTCCATCGAGACGTTCTCGACGGCCGGGTTCGGGGTGCCCGGGTAGCTCTTGGTGAGGTTCTCCAGCTGGATGGTGGCCCCGGAGGTGGCGGTGGCCTCGCCCGTGGCGCCCGCCCCGGTGTCGGTCCCGGTGTCGGTCTCGGTCTCAGGCACGGATCCCCCTCGGGATGGTCAGCCGTCCCAGCAGGACGTACGCGGCGTCGAAGAGCAGGGCCAGGACGACGATGCCGAGCGTGCCCGCGAGGACCTGGTTGATCGCGTTGGCGCTGCCCAGCGAGGCGATGCCCCGGAAGATCTCGTTGCCGAGGCCGGGCCCGGAGGCGTACGCGGCGATGGCGGCGATGCCCATCAGCATCTGGGTGGAGACCCGGATCCCGGTCAGGATCGGCGGCCAGGCGAGCGGCAGTTCCACCCGGCACAGCCGGGCCGGCCGCGACATCCCGATGCCCGTCGCCGCGTCGACCAGCGACGGATCGACCCCCCGCAGCCCCACGATGGAGTTCCGGACGATCGGCAGCAGCCCGTACAGCGTCAGGGTGATCACGGTCGGCGCGACGCCGAGGCCGACCAGCGGGATCAGCAGACCGATCGCGGCGAGCGAGGGGATGGTGAGGATCGTGGCGGTGGAGGTGATGGCGAGCGAGCCGCCCCAGCCGCTGCGGTAGCTCACCACCCCGATGAACACGCCCAGCACGGTGGCGATGACCATGCACTGGAAGACCGCGCTGACGTGCTGGAACGCATCCGTGAGGAGCTGCTGGTGGCGGGTGCTCAGATACTCCCAGAAGCTCACACGGCACTCCTTCGGATCAATGGCGCCCCGAGGCCTCGGGGCGGTCGGTGTCCTCGGCCGCCTGTTCCACCAGCGGGATGATCCGCAGCGGAACCGGGTTCTCCATGACGATCGCCGTGGAGGCCCGGACAATGCCATCAAATCCGACAACCCGGTCGATCACCCGCTGGAGATCGGCGTTGGAACGGGCGACCAGACGGCAGAACATGTCGCCGTGCCCGGTGGTGGTGTGCAGCTCCAGCACTTCCGGTACGCCGCCCAAGTGGGCCCGTACGTCGGCCCCTTGGCCCTGCTTGATCTCCAGCGTGGCGAACGCGGTGACCGGATAGCCGAGCGCCGCCGGATCCACGTCGGGGCCGAACCCCCGGATGACGCCGTTCGACTGAAGGCGGTCCAGCCGCGCCTGCACGGTCCCGCGCGCCACCCCGAGCCGCCGGGATGCTTCGAGGACGCCGATCCGCGGTTCGCGTGCCAGGAGCACGATGAGCCGCCCGTCCAGATGATCGATCGCCATGAGGCCGCCTTCTGTGGTCACCCTGTACAGATAGTCCGGCCATCATGGCGATTCACTGGGCACATTGACCAGCTGATGTGCGAACTATTGCGCACCTTGCGATGTGGGGAGAGCCTTCGAACATGACTGAGACTCTGCACACCAGCCCCGAAACCGCCCGGCAGGCCGACCCCTTCCCGGTCAAGGGAATGGACGCGGTCGTCTTCGCCGTGGGCAACGCCAAGCAGGCCGCGCACTACTACTCGACCGCCTTCGGCATGAAGCTGGTCGCCTACTCCGGACCGGAGAACGGCACCCGCGAGACCGCGAGTTACGTCCTGACCAACGGCGCCGCCCGCTTCGTGTTCACCTCCGTGATCAAGCCGTCCACCGAGTGGGGCACCTTCCTCGCCGACCACGTCGCCGAGCACGGCGACGGCGTCATCGACCTCGCGATCGAGGTCCCGGACGCCCGCGCCGCGTACGCGTACGCCGTCGAGCACGGCGCCCGCGGCCTCACCGAGCCGCACGAGGTCAAGGACGAGCACGGCACCGTCGTCCTCGCCGCCATCGCCACGTACGGCAAGACCCGTCACACCCTGGTCGAGCGCACCGGCTACGAGGGCCCCTACCTCCCCGGCTTCGCGGCGGCCTCGCCGATGGTCGAGCCGCCCGCCAAGCGCACCTTCCAGGCGATCGACCACTGCGTCGGCAACGTCGAGCTCGGCCGGATGAACGAGTGGGTCGGCTTCTACAACCAGGTCATGGGCTTCACCAACATGAAGGAGTTCGTGGGCGACGACATCGCCACCGAGTACTCCGCCCTGATGTCGAAGGTCGTCGCCGACGGCACGCTCAAGGTCAAGTTCCCGATCAACGAGCCGGCCATCGCGAAGAAGAAGTCGCAGATCGACGAGTACCTGGAGTTCTACGGCGGCGCGGGCGTCCAGCACATCGCGCTCGCCACGAACGACATCGTCGCCTCGGTCCGCGCGATGCGCGCCGCCGGCGTCCAGTTCCTGGACACGCCGGACTCGTACTACGACACCCTCGGCGAGTGGGCCGGCGAGACCCGGGTGCCGGTCGAGACCCTGCGCGAGCTGAAGATCCTCGTCGACCGCGACGAGGACGGCTACCTGCTGCAGATCTTCACCAAGCCGGTCCAGGACCGGCCGACCGTCTTCTTCGAGATGATCGAGCGCCACGGCTCCATGGGCTTCGGCAAGGGCAACTTCAAGGCCCTGTTCGAGGCGATCGAGCGCGAGCAGGAGAAGCGCGGCAACCTCTGACCCGCGTCTCCCACACGGAACGCCGCCGCGGCCCGGGGCAGTACCCCGGACCGCGGCGGCCCACGTCGTTCACGGCTCCCGTCAGGGGCGTTCGACGCCGTCAGGCGCTCTTCGACGCCCCGGCCGTCTCCGGCTTCTCGGCCGTCTTGCCGCCAGGCGCCGCTTCCGACGGGGCCGGGGACTTCGACGGGGCCGCAGCCGACGCCGAAGGGGCCGAAGTCCCGGGCTTCGTCTCCCGTTTCGTCTCCGGCTCCGGCTCCGGTGCGGGCGGCGCCGGGGGCGGGGGCGGGGGCATGTCACCCGGTCCGCCCGCCGGCGGCTCGCCCAGCGCCTCCAGCGCCTCCTCGGCCAGCGGCGCCGCGAGCGGGGAGAAGGCCGGGTTCGTGCGCACGGCCTGCTCCAGACTGCGGCGCGCCGGACCGTAGTCCTCCAGCTCCCGCTGGATCACCCCCAGGTGGTACGCGTACGAGGCGTTCCGCACGCCCGTGTCCGCGGCCCGCCGCGCGTACTCCAGGCCCTCCTCCGACTCGCCCGCCCGGTGCAGCGCCCAGCCCAGCGCGTCCGCCACCGCCGCGCTGCGGTGCTGCTTCGCCCACTGGCCGCGCAACAGCTCCACCGCCGTGTCCGGGTCCCCGTGGTCGGCCTCGAAGCGGGCCAGCACCAGGGACTCGTCGACCCCCGCCTTCTCCGCCCCGGCCACCATCTCCCGCAGCGCGGTGTACTGGGTGCGGGCGTCCCCGTCCAGCCCCAGCGACTCGTACAGCTCGCCCAGCTCCAGGGCGTACTCCGGGCGCGGGAGCTTCTCCAGCGCGCTCTGGTACGCGGACAGCGCCTCGTCGGTCCGTTCCAGCGCCACCAGGGCCCGGGCCCGGCCCGCCAGCGAGGTGTGGTGACCGGCGTCCGTGCGCAGCGCCGCGTCGAACTGCGCCACCGCCTCCTCCGGTTCGCCCCGCTCCCACGCCAGCTCGCCCAGCCGGTGCAGCGCATCGGCCTTCTCGGCGGGCTGCGTCGCCCGGTCCGCCGCCTCCCGGGCGGTGGCCAGCGCGTCCTCGCGCCACCCCTGGCCCCGGTACAGCTCGGCGGTGCGGGCCAGCGCGGGGACGCCCTTGCGCAGTTCGCCGAACCTCTCCGTCGCCGCGGTCGCCGCCTTCTGGTCGCCGAGCCCGGTGTACGCGTCGATGAGGACCGGATACACGCTCCAGGTCTTCGGCTGCTGCTTCCTCACGGTCTCGCCCCACCGCTTCGCCGCGAGGAAGTCGTGCCGGGCGTTGGCCAGGGCCGCCAGGCCCACCCACGCCTCCCCGTTCCCGCGCTCGCCCGGCCGCGCCTCCAGCGAACGCTTCAGGGTCTCCTCGGCGCGGGCGTAGTACGTCGCGTCCGCCGAACGCCGCGCCCACTCCACGTACGCCGTACCGAGCGTCGCCAGGGACGGGGCGTCCTCCGGGTGGGCCTCCACCCACTTCTGCCGGTCCCCGATCAGCGCGGTGAGGTCCGAGAGCGAGGCAGGGGAGCCCGCGGTCGTCGCCGCCTCGGCCCGCTCGACCGGCCCCGGCTCCTTCGGCCCGCCGCCCTCCCCGTCCTCCACCGCCACCAGCGCCCCGGCCAGCAGCACCCCGGCGGCGACCGCGCCGAACGCGGCCCTGCGCAGCGTCGTCCGCAGGGTGGGAGGCGGCGGGGGTACGGCGGTGGCGCCTTCGGCCGGCATCACGTAAGGGTCCTGCGGGTCCTGCCGGTCCTGCGGGTCCTGCGGGCACGGCTCGGGCGGCTGGCGGGACTCCGGATCCTGCTGCGGCATGACATCCATGGCCATCACTGTGCGTCAGTCATACGAGCACACCGCGCCTTGGGATCGCCGCCGCCTACGGGTTCACACCATTGGCCCCGGGTGTCACGCTTGGATCATGAGCGATCTCCTCGAACGGCTGCGCGCGGGACTGCCTCCCGAGGCGCTGATCACCGATCCGGACGTCACCGCGGCCTACGCCCACGACATGGCGAGCTTCTGCGAGGCCGGCACCCCGGCCGTCGTCGTGCTCCCGCGCACGGTCGAGCAGGTCCAGCACGTCATGCGCACCGCCACCGCGCTGCGCGTCCCGGTCGTCCCGCAGGGCGCCCGTACCGGTCTGTCCGGCGCGGCCAACGCCTCGGACGGCTGCGTCGTGCTGTCCCTGGTGAAGATGGACCGGATCCTGGAGATCAGCCCGGTCGACCGGATCGCCGTCGTCGAACCGGGCGTCGTCAACGCGGTGCTGTCACGCGCGGTGAACGAACACGGCCTGTACTACCCGCCGGACCCCTCCAGCTGGGAGACGTGCACCATCGGCGGAAACATCGGCACCGCGTCCGGCGGCCTGTGCTGCGTGAAGTACGGGGTCACCGCCGAGTACGTCCTCGGTCTGGACGTCGTCCTCGCCGACGGACGGCTCCTGACCACCGGCCGCCGCACCGCCAAGGGCGTCGCCGGATACGACCTGACCCGGCTCTTCGTCGGCTCCGAGGGCAGCCTCGGCATCGTCGTCAAGGCCGTCCTCGCGCTCAAACCGCAGCCGCCCCAGCAGCTCGTCCTCGCCGCCGAGTTCCCCTCGGTGGCCGCCGCCTGTGACGCTGTGTGCCGGATCATGGAGCGTGGTCACACCCCGTCACTCCTCGAACTGATGGACCGTACGGCCGTGCGTGCGGTCAACGCGATGGCCTCCATGGGCCTGCCCGAGACCACCGAGGCCCTGCTGCTCTGCGCCTTCGACACCCCCGACCCGCAGGCCGACCTCGCCGCCGTCGGAGCGCTCTGCACGGCGGCGGGAGCCACCGAGGTGGTCCCGGCGGACAGTCCGGCCGAGTCCGAACTCCTCCTCCAGGCCCGCCGGCTGGCGCTCACCGCCCTGGAGGCCGTCAAGTCCGCCACGATGATCGACGACGTCTGCGTACCGCGCTCCCGACTCGGCGAGCTGCTCGCGGGCACGGCCGCCATCGCCGAGGAGTACGACCTCACCATCGGCGTCTGCGCCCACGCGGGCGACGGCAACACCCATCCCACCGTCTGCTTCGACCACACCGACCCCGACGAGTCCCGCCGGGCCCGCGCGTCCTTCGACGCGATCATGGCCCTCGGCCTCGAACTGGGCGGGACCATCACCGGCGAACACGGCGTCGGCGTCCTCAAGAAGGAGTGGCTCGCCCGCGAACTGGGCGAGACCGGCATCGAACTCCAGCGCTCCATCAAGGCGGCCTTCGACCCGCTCGGCCTCCTCAACCCCGGCAAGCTCTTCTGACGGCGGCGCTCCTGCCCGGCCGCCCTCACGCCTCGCCGTCCTGGGACGGCGCGTCGTCCGACGCCCACGGGTCGCTCAGCCAGAGGTCGTCGGCCGGCAGCGGGGCCAGCAGCTCCGCCAGCGCCTCGTCGAGGCCGAGCCGGTCGCCCTCCGAACCGGGCGGCACCACCCGCAGGGTCCGCTCCACCCAGGCGGCCACGGCGGCCGAGTTCACTTCGAGCAGGGCGTCGCCGTCGGGCGAGGTGAGGGCCACACAGATGACGCTGCTGCCCGCGACCTTCGTCGGCCAGATCCGCACGTCCCCGTGCCCGCACGGCCGGAACACGCCCTCCACCAGCAGCTCCCGGGCGAACGTCCAGTGCACGGGCGACTCGGAGCCGATGTGGAAGGCGATGTGCACGGCGTACGGGTCGTCCGTGCGATACGTCAGCCGGGCGGGTACCGGAATGGACCGCTCGGGGGACAGGACCAGCTTCAGCTCCAGCTCACGTTCCACGATGCTCATCATGAGAATGCACAACCTTCCGGTGCTCGTGGGCCGGCCCCGTGACCGTCCCGCACAAGGAGAGAGCGCCCTCCTCGCCACCTATTACGCGACTTCTCAAAAAAACTTCACGCGGCCCCGAAAGTGGTCCCAAACAGGTGGACCGGCCCGGGGGCGTGCGGCTGTCTGATAGATGTGGACCCTTGTATTGAGGCCGTCCGCCCGCCCGGCGGGGACGGCCTGAGGCCTCGAAGAGATACGGGACCCGCTGATGAGCGCGCCAACTCCGGCACCCGGTGACGAAAGCCCCCGCGAGGGCTACTACCCCGACCCCTCCATCCCCGGTTACGTCCGGTACTGGAACGGCGCGTCCTGGGTCCCCGGCACGAGCCGCCCCGCGCCCCGGCAGGCGGGTCCGGCCGCCGCCCCCGCCGCAGGTGCGCAGGCCGCGCCGGTGGAGGAGACCGGGCCGATCTTCTTCGACGAGGAGGAGGACCACCGGGACGGCCGGCAGGACGGCCACCAGGACTCCCCGGCCGGATCCGGCGAACCCGTCGCGGACCACGGGGACGCCGCGTCCGTCTGGCAGGCGGACACCGCCCGCCAGAACGGTTTCGGCGGCGACCGGGACCGCCGGGTCGACTGGGGCGGGCCGGCGCAGGATCCGGCCGCCCGGCCGTCGGCGCAGGCCGACCCGAGGGCGCCGCTGGCCCAGGACCCGGCCGGCGGCGTGCTGCCGGGGGCGCGGGACGGCGACGGCCGCTCCGCCGAGGAGGCCGGGGAGCGTCCGCCGACCGAAGGGACGGTCACGATCCGCGCGGTGGGACCGCGCCGCCGCGGGCCCGACTCCGTACAGCCCGACGCCGCACAGCCCGCCCCGGCGCCGTCGAACGCCGGTACGCAGCAGGGTCCGCAGAACGTGGACGCGGCCCGGAACAGCCTCGCGCCGGCTCCGGCGCGCCGGGCCCTGCCGGCGCAGGCACAGCACGCACCGGTACAGCCGCAGCAGGTGCAGCAGGCACCGCCGCCCACTCCCGCACCTGCCTCCCCGGTCCTGGCTCCCGCTCCCGCCCCCGTACCGCAGGAAGTGCGGCAGGGGCCGGTCCAGGTTCCCGCGCCCGCCCCCGCTCCGGCGCCCTCTCCCGCACCCGTGCACCAGGCGGCCCCGCACACGCCGCTGACGCCGGGTCCGGGCGGCGGCTCGGCCTCCTGGGCGCAGCAGGCCCACCAACTGGCCCAGCCCGAGCCGCAACAGCAGCGGCAACCGCACCAGCGGCAACCGCATCAGCTCCAGCACCAGGGGCCGGGCGCGGACCAGCCCGTCGTGCCCTGGAAGCCGCCGGTCGACGATCCCTTCCAGCAACTCGCCCGCAACCAGGCCTCGGCCCGGCCGGCGGGGCTCGGCAAGCGGTTCGCCGCCCGGCTGGTCGACAGTCTCGTGCTCGGTGCGGTCGTCGGGGCGGCGGCCGTCCCGCTGGCGACCCGGGCGCTCGACCACATCGACCGGAAGATCACCGCGGCGAAGGAGACGGGGGAGACGGTCACCGTCTGGCTGCTGGACTCCACCACCGGGGCGCTGCTGGGGGCTCTGCTCGCCGCGTTCCTCCTCATCGGCTTCCTCCTGGAGGCGCTGCCGACGGCCAAGTGGGGCCGGACGCTGGGCAAGAAGCTCTGCGGGCTCGACGTACGGGACATCGAGTCCCACGACGCGCCCACCCTGGGCGCGGCCCTGCGCCGCTGGCTCGTCTACGGCGTGCTGGGGCTGCTCGTCATCGGCGTGGTCAACGTCCTCTGGTGCCTGATCGACAAGCCCTGGCGCCAGTGCTGGCACGACAAGGCGGCCCGCACCTTCGTGGCGGGCTGAGCGGGCTGAGCGGGCCGAGGGCTGGGCGGGCCGGGCGGCCGGACCCGGGAGGACGCGTGGCCGGGCGCGGAGCGAGGGGCCGGTCTAGACTCGTTTGCCACTCCGTGTCCCCCGAACGCACCTGAGCCGTTGCGGGCCCCGGTGACGCGGGATGCACTGCCCCCATGAGCAACGACCAGCCGACGCCCGGCCAGCCGCCCGAGGACGACGATCCGTTCCTCAAGAAGCCGCAGGAGCCCTCGCCGCCGTCCGAGGGTCAGCCCTACGGCAGTGCGCCGCCCCCGCCGCCCCCGCCCCCGCCGAACGATCCGTACGGCAGCGGCGGCGGCTTCGGGGCGCCCGATCCACTGGCCGGGATGCCGCCGCTCGCCGAGCCGGGCAAGCGCATCCTGGCGCGGCTCATCGACTTCCTCGTCATCTCGATCCCGCTGTACCTGATCTCGCTGCCCTGGGGCGGCGCGGTCGACGTCAACGGGGACGGCGACGACGGTTTCGGCGACGCGGTCGCCAACGGGTACAGCGGGCACCAGCTGCTGTGGTCGATCATCGGCCTGGTGGTCTACGTCGCCTACGACACGTACTTCACCCACAAGGACGGCCGCACGCTGGGCAAGCGGCTGCTGAAGCTGCGCGTCGCGATGCTCAACGACGGGCGTGTGCCCGACACCGGGGCCGCGCTGATGCGGGCCGTCGTGCTGTGGGCCCCGGCGCTGCTGTGCTGCCCGTGCCTGTGGTGGCTGATCAACATCGTGCTGATGTTCACCGACAAGCCCTACCGGCAGGGGTTGCAGGACAAGGCGGCCAAGACGGTCGTGGTGGCGGCCCGCTAGCGGGCGGTCGCCCTCCGGCCGCCGCCCGCTCAGCGGCGCAGCGAGTGCTTGTCCGCCGGTGCCCGCGCCGGCGAACGGCCCGCAGCGACCCGCTCCCGGGTTCCCACGCCCTCCAGGGCGTGGCGGGTCCGGGCGGCGGCGTCGGCGGTCGCCGCCCGCCCGGACCCCTCCGCTCCACGGTGGCGGGGGAGCGGCAGGCGTACGGCGACGAGGAGGCCGAGGGCCAGCGCGGTCGTGCCGACGGCGGCGATGCCGATGCCGGACTCCGTGCGGAACAGCAGCAGCAGGGCGAGCGTCGTGACGACGACGGTGGCCGAACCGTAGGCGAACTGTGCGGCAGTCGGACGCGGCATGGCGGTTTCCGTCCTCGGGACGTCGGATGGGCGGGCGGCGTTCGGCGCGATCGTGCGTGCCGAACGACCCTACGACGGTGAATGCCCGACCCGGACCGGTAGTAAGCGTGACCTAACGCACGGTACCGGTGCACAGGGGGCGCACGGAGTCACGCCTCTCACCAACCGGACGGCGGGACGCGCCCGTTGGGAGGTGGCGAACGGCCTGGTCCGGGCTTCCGGTGTTCCTTTGCCGTTCCCATGCCCTCCCCATACCGTCCGCATACCGGAAGGGCGCTCCGCATAGTGCAGTTGGTCTGTTCAAGTCAAGGTCTGTCTTTTCTCTCGTAACTCCGATCGAATGTCGTCACTTGTGACGCGTTTACGCGCGCGGCCCGTTTTTTCCACCCCCCTGGTCGCTGCGCGGACGCCCGGGGAGGACTGCATCAAGTGACCAATCAGAGACGGGCGCTTCGCGCCGCTGCCGTTGTCGTGGCCATGGCCGCGACCGCCGCGACGGCGTCGACCTTCGCCACCGCCCAGGCGCATGACAGCTCATCAGGTTCCGGTGTCTCCACCGTCGACCGCCGGGACCCGGCGCCGGCCAAGGGGCACGTGGAGCACAACCTGGAGGGTCCCTTCAGCAAGGAGCAGGCCGCCCAGCGCGAGGCCGCGCTGGAGCTGGTGCTGTCCGGGGACAAGAAGGTGGCGAACCGGAGCGGCTCCAAGGTCGTCAAGCTCGGCGACAAGAAGTACGTGGAGCTCGGCCGGGAGAAGACCGACAAGATCTTCACCATCCTGCTGGAGTTCGGCGACCAGGTCGACAACACCACCATGTTCGACCCGGACGGCGACGGCCCCAAGCCGCCCGTCAAGAAGTTCGGGGGCGCCCCGGGCCCGGCGCACAACAAGATCGCCAAGCCGGACCCGAAGAAGGACAACAGCACCGCCTGGAAGGCCGACTACAACCAGAAGCACTTCCAGGAGCTCTACTTCGGCGAGGGCAAGGGCGTCCACTCGCTCAAGACCTACTACGAGAAGACCTCCTCGGGCCGCTACTCGGTCGAGGGAGCGGTCTCCGACTGGGTCAAGGTCCCCTACAACGAGGCCCGTTACGGCTCCAACTACTGCGGCCAGACCAACTGCGCCAACGTGTGGGACGCGGTGCGCGACGGCGTGAACGCCTGGGTCGCGGACCAGCAGGCCAAGGGCCGCACCGACGCGGAGATCAAGGCGAACCTCGCCGAGTACGACGAGTGGGACCGCTACGACTTCGACGGTGACGGCAACTTCAACGAGCCCGACGGCTACATCGACCACTTCCAGCTGGTCCACGCCGGCGAGGACGAGTCGGCCGGCGGCGGCGCCGAGGGCACCAACGCCATCTGGGCGCACCGCTGGTACGCGTACGGCACCAACGCCGGTGCGACCGGTCCCGCGGGCAACAAGGCCGGCGGCGCCCAGATCGGCGACACGGGCATCTGGGTCGGCGACTACACCGTCCAGCCCGAGAACGGCGGCCTGGGCGTCTTCGCCCACGAGTACGCCCACGACCTCGGTCTCCCGGACCTCTACGACACCTCCGGCGGCGGCGAGAACTCCGTCGGCTTCTGGTCCCTGATGTCGGCGGGCTCCTGGCTCGGCACCGGCAAGGGCGAGATCGGCAACCTGCCGGGCGACATGACCTCGTGGGACAAGCTCCAGCTGGGCTGGCTCGACTACGACAAGGCCAAGGCGGGCAAGACCTCGCTGCACAAGCTGGGCGTCTCGGAGTACAACACCGAGAACCCGCAGGCCCTCCTCGTCGAGCTGCCGAAGAAGGCCGTCACCACCACCGTCGTCAAGCCCGCCGAGGGTGCGAAGCAGTGGTGGAGCGACATGGGCGACGACCTGTCGAACACCCTGACCCGCTCGGTCGACCTGACCGGTAAGTCCAAGGCCACGCTGGACCTTTCGGGCTGGTACGACATCGAGGCCGAGTACGACTACCTCTACACCGAGGTGTCCGACAACGGCGGCGCCAACTGGACCGCGCTCGACGGCACCGCCGACGGCAAGGCCCTCCCGCGCGACGCCAGTGACAAGCCGGCCCTGACCGGCGTCTCGGGCGCGTACCAGAAGCTGTCCTTCCCGCTGGACGCCTACGCGGGCAAGAAGGTCGACCTCCGCTTCCGCTACCAGACGGACGGCGGCGCGGGCGGCAAGGGCTTCGCGGCCGACGCCATCACCGTGACGGCCGACGGCGCCGCGCTGTTCTCGGACAACGCCGAGGGCGACGACAACGGCTGGACCGCGAAGGGCTTCTCGCGGATCGGCGAGTCCTTCACCCAGGACTACCCGCAGTACTACATCGCGGAGAACCGCCAGTACGTCAGCTACGACGAGACGTTGAAGGTCGGCCCGTACAACTTCGGCTTCTCCGGCACCCGTCCGGACTGGGTCGAGCACTACGCCTACCAGAACGGTCTGCTGGTCTGGCTCTGGGACACCTCCCAGAAGGACAACAACACCTCGGTCCACCCGGGCCAGGGTCTGATCCTGCCGGTCGACGCGCACGCCAAGCCGCTGAAGTGGAAGGACGGCTCGCTCCTGCGCAACAAGATCCAGCCGTTCGACGCGCCGTTCAGCTGGTACCCGAACGAGGGCTTCACCCTCCACAACGCGGACGTGCCGCTGCGCATCAAGCCCTCCCTGGGCTCCCCGGCCTTCGACGACCGCAAGGGCACCTACTGGTACAAGGAGAACCCCACGGGCAGTGTCAAGGTTTCTGACACGAACACCCGCATCTCCATCGTCCAGGAGCCCCGCAACGGCTCGACGATGCGGGTGATGGTCAGCCCCTCGGGCCGCTGATCAAGTAGAACCGCAGGTCAAACCATGATCGGCCGTCGCCCCCTAGCGGGCGGCGGCCGATCGTGTTTAGGTGCGTCTTGTTCACATCCTTATTGACACGACGTCTCACGGGGGAGCGCGGAGCATGGCTGGCGGAGGTTTCTGCAGGTTGCCGAACGGCACGGTGGTGGTCGCACTGACCCTGACCAGACCGGCCGACGGAACAGGCCCCTGCGGCGGTACGGGAGCGGGGCCCGGGGCCCCGGTGCGGGTGCTGGTGCACGCGGCGAACCGGGCGCGCGCCCTGACCAGGCTGCGCAATCTGGGGCTGCGGGCGGTCTACCTGCGCGGCAACGACCGGCCGCCCACGCCGGACGAGGTCACGGCGGTGCTGCACCATCCGGACGGTCTGCTGTGGCGGGCCGCCCCGCAGGCGGACCAGGCCGGTCCGCCGGGCCTCACACCCCGGTCGCCCCAGTCCTCCCTGTCGCCCCAGGCATCCCAGTCGTCCCAGGAGCTGTGGCACCCGATCAGGGCCCTGCTGGGCCCCGCCGGGTACGCCGGACCGGCCCGCCCGGCCGCGTAGGCGGGCGGAGGCGCGTGGTCCGGTTTCGGCGCGGGGCGTCCGGCAGGCGCTAGGCGACGACCGGTGTGCCGGAGAGCTTCACGCCCGCCGTGCGCATCTCGGTCAGGGCCCGCTCCGTGGTCGCCCCGGACACGCCCGCGGTCAGGTCGAGGAGCACCTGCGTGACGAAGCCCTCACGCGCCGCGTCCAGCGCGGTGGCCCGCACGCAGTGATCGGTGGCGATGCCGACGACGTCGACCTCGGTGACGTCGCGGTCGCGCAGCCACTGGGCCAGCCCGATCCCGTTCTCGTCGGAGCCCTCGAACCCGCTGTACGCGGCCGCGTAGGCCCCCTTGTCGAACACCGTGTCGATCGCGCCGGAGGCGACGGCGGGAGCGAAGTTCGGGTGGAAGCCGACGCCCTCCGTGCCGGCGACGCAGTGCACCGGCCAGGAGTGCTCGAAGTCCGGGTTGGGCGAGAAGTGGTCGCCCGGGTCGATGTGGTGGTCGCGGGTGGCCACCACATGGCGATAGCCGGGCTGGGCGTCGCCGATCAGGTCGGTGATGGCTGCGGCGACGTCGGCACCGCCCGCCACCGCGAGGCTGCCGCCCTCGCAGAAGTCGTTCTGAACGTCCACGACGATCAATGCGCGGTGCATGGCGGGTGTCCTTCGGTGGGGGCGGGAGCGGATGGGGAGCGGGTGGCGGGCGGAGCGGGTAGGGCGGGAGCGGCTGGGGTCGGAGCGGGGCGGCGGCGGGCGGGACGGGGATGCCGGGGTCTTCGGGTGTGCCCGCGGGTCCGAGCCTAGGCACTGGACCGTCACAATCAAGCCCGTCCGCCAAACCCCCGGTTGCGGATCCGGCCGGTCCGGACGCCGGGACGGCCCGCGGCGGGCCGCCCCGCGCCGTTCTCAGGCGTACTCGGTCGGGATCACCGGCTCGCCCCGCGACAGCTGGATCGCCGACATCGGCAGCCCCGCGCGCGCGGCCACGTGCCGCTCCCGCACCGCGTCCAGCGGCTCGCGGGCGACCACCTCGCCGCCCCGGACAAGCTCCACCAGCAGCTGCCGGTTGGCCGGCTCGGCGGGGACCGGGCCGGTGCCGATCACCTCGGCCTCGGCGACGCCGTGCGCGTCGGTCCGGCGGGCGGCCCACTTGCGCCCACCCTTGGAGGACTTCGCGCCGAGCGACTTCTTCGCCACCGGCACCAGCGGGGCGTCCGGCTCCGCCGAGCCGGCGCGGGCCACCAGCTTGTAGACCATCGAGCACGTGGGGTGCCCGCTCCCGGTGACCAGCTGGGTGCCGACCCCGTACGCGTCCACCGGAGCGGCGGCCAGCGAGGCGATGGCGTACTCGTCCAGGTCCGAGGTCACCACGATCTTCGTCCCCGTCGCCCCCAGCTCGTCCAGCTGCTGCCGCACCCGGTGCGCCACCAGGAGCAGGTCTCCGGAGTCGATCCGTACGGCGCCCAGCTCGGGCCCCGCGATCTCGACGGCCGCCCGGACCGCCTCGGTCACGTCGTACGTGTCGACCAGCAGGGTCGTGCCCCGGCCCAGCGAGTCCACCTGCGCCCGGAACGCGTCGCGCTCGGTGTCGTGCAGCAGGGTGAAGGCGTGCGCGCTCGTGCCGACCGTCGGGATCGCCCAGCGGAAGCCCGCCGCCAGGTCGGAGGTGGCGTCGAAACCGCCGACGTACGCGGCGCGGGCCGAGGCGACCGCGGACAGCTCGTGGGTGCGGCGCGCGCCCATCTCGATCAGCCGGCGGCCCCCGGCGGCGGCCGACATCCGCGAGGCGGCGGCGGCGATGGCGGAGTCGTGGTTGAGGATGGAGAGGATCACCGTCTCCAGCAGCACGCACTCGGCGAAGGAACCCTCCACCCGCAGGACCGGGGAGCCGGGGAAGTAGACCTCGCCCTCCGGGTAGCCCCAGATGTCGCCGCTGAAGCGGTAGCCGGCCAGCCATTCGAGGGTGGGCTCGTCGACGATCCCCTGCTGCCGGAGGAAGCCGATCATCTCGTCGTCGAAGTGGAAGTTCTCCACCGCGTCCAGCACCCGGCCGGTGCCCGCGACGACCCCGTAGCGCCGCCCCTCGGGCAGCCGGCGGGTGAACGCCTCGAAGACCGAGTGCCGGTCGGCGGTACCGGCCTTGAGGGCCGCCTGCACCATGGTCAGCTCGTACTGGTCGGTGAAGAGCGCGGTCGACGGAACGCCGACCCGTCGCCCGAGGTCCGCTGAGTTCATGGCTGGGATGCTACCCCCTATTCGTCAAAGTGACGAGATGTGGGGTCCGTTTGTGCACGGGACCCGCCCGGGTGGCAGCATGGGACAGGTGAGCGTTGCTACCCCGCTAGAGATCGAACGTCCCGATTCGGCCGAGGAGACCTTCGCGGTCCCCGAGCCGGACGTCCCGTGGGTGACGCTCGTCCACAATGACCCGGTCAACCTCATGAGCTATGTGACCTATGTCTTCCAGGCCTACTTCGGCTACCCGAAGGACAAGGCCCACCGGCTCATGATGGACGTGCACCACAAGGGCCGCGCCGTCGTCTCCAGCGGGAGCCGCGAGGAGATGGAACGCGACGTCCAGGCCATGCACGGATACGGGCTGTGGGCCACCCTCACCCAGGACCGCGACTGACCCCTCCAGGGCTTCCCGCGCCCCCGCCCCTCGCCCCGCCCCCACCCGCCCCGTTCGACCCACCATCGGAGAATCCATGGCCGGCCATTTCGAGGCCACCCCAGGCGGCGGCGCGGCCGTCGCGCTCGACGAGGTCGAGATCTCCATCCTGCGCTCCCTCGCCGTCCAGCTGCTCGAACTGATCGGCCCGGGCGTGACGCCCGCCGACGGCGAGGACCCGCTCGCCGCCCTCTTCGCCGAGGGCCCCAGCAAGCCGCCGTCCGACCCGGCGCTCGCCCGGCTCTTCCCCGACGCCTACGGCGGCCCCGACCGGCCGGCCGAGGGCGGAAAGCCGGAGGAGGAGCTGCGCGAGCTGTCCTCCGAATTCCGCCGCTTCACCGAGAACGACCTGCGCTCGGGCAAGCGCGAGGACGCCGTCACCGTCGTCCGCACCCTGGACGCGCTCTCGCCCGCCGGGGACGGCGGCGCCGTCCTCACCCTCACCGGCGACGAGTGCCGCAGCTGGCTCCGCTCCCTCAACGACCTGCGCCTGACCATCGGCACCCGGCTGGAGGTCTCCGACGAGGACGAGGGTCAGGAGGGCTCGCTCTACCGGCTCCCCGACGCCGATCCGCGCAAGCCCATGGTGATGGCCTACCTCTGGCTCGGCGCCCTCCAGGAAACACTCGTCGAAACGCTCATGCCGTAATGCCGTAATGCGGCGAAGCCGTGAACGGAGAGGGTGCCCATCCGCCGCGCCGGGGCGGGTGGGCACCCTCCGTTCGCTCAACGGACGCTCAGATCCGCATAACGATCGGACCAAGTGATCCGGGCTTTTCGTGCCCCGACGGAACCCCTTGCCCGCTTTTTCCTGTGTCGTGCGCCACAGAATGTCCCACGGTGTCCCGTGACGGCCGTGATAAATCTTCACGACCACCCGGGGACGCCACCCCTGTTCCCGGGGGCGCCACAAACCGGCCGAACGCCGGCGGCACTCCATCCATATCCGGGGGGATCAGGACCTGATCCGCAGCCTTGTGAGGCGCGGATCGGCGTGGAGAAAGGCGCACCACCATGACATCGGCGCAGGTCGACGAGGGACACATCGACAAGGGTCGGCCCGGCGGCGACGCCGGGGACTCCGGGACCAGTGGCGAGGGATACCAGCGCGGTCTGGGCGCTCGTCAGATTCAGATGATCGCCATCGGCGGGGCCATCGGCACCGGGCTCTTCCTCGGCGCGGGCAAAGCCATCGACCGGGCCGGGCCCAGCCTCATCCTGGCCTACGTCATCGCGGGCCTGGTCATCTTCTTCATCATGCGGGCCCTGGGCGAACTCCTCATGTACCGCCCGGTCTCCGGCTCCTTCTCGGAGTACGCCCGGGAATTCCTCGGCCCGTTCTTCGGATTCGTCACCGGCTGGACCTACTGGCTCTTCTGGGTCGTCACCGGAATCACCGAAGTCACCGCCGCCGCCACCTATATGACGTACTGGTGGAACATTCCGCAGTGGCTCTCCGCCCTCGTGTTCACCGTCATTCTGTACGGCGCCAACCTGATCTCCGTGAAGCTCTTCGGTGAGCTGGAGTTCTGGTTCTCCATGGTCAAGGTCACCGCGATCATCGGCATGATCCTGATCTGCGCGGGCGTCCTCACCGTCGGATTCTCCGACGCCGGCGACACCGCCACCGTCGCCAACCTCTGGAACGACGGCGGCTTCTTCCCCAACGGCATCACCGGCACGCTCATGACGCTCCAGATCGTCATGTTCGCCTTCCTCGCCGTGGAACTCGTCGGCGTCACCGCCGGAGAGTCCAAGGACCCCAAGACCGTGCTGCCCAAGGCCATCAACACCGTGCCGTGGCGCATCGCCGTCTTCTACGTCGGCGCCCTGATCATGATCCTCTCGGTCGTGCCGTGGTCCACCTTCAAGCCCGGCGTCTCCCCGTTCGTGAAGGCCTTCGAGGAGATGGGGTTCGGCGTCGGCGCCGCCATCGTCAACTTCGTCGTCCTCACCGCGGCGCTCTCCTCCTGCAACTCCGGCATGTACTCCACCGGCCGCATGCTCCGCGACCTCGCCCTCAACGGCCAGGGTCCCCGCGCCTTCACCAAGCTGACGAAGAACGGCCTGCCGCTGGTGGGCACCACGTTCTCCGCCGCCCTGATGCTCGTCGGCGTCGGGATCAACTACCAGTGGCCCGGCGAGGCGTTCAACTACGTCGTCTCCTTCGCCACGATCTCCGGCATGTGGGCCTGGATCATGATCCTGGTCAGCCAGATCCGCTACCGCCGCATGGCCGACGCGGGCCTCCTGCCGCAGTCCTCGTTCAAGGCCCCCGGAGCCCCGTACACGAGCTGGTTCGCCCTCGCCTTCATCGGCATGGTCATCGTGATGATGGCGATCGACAAGGACGCCAGGATCTCGCTCTACTGCGCACCGCTGTGGGCGCTCATCCTCTTCGTCTCCTACCGGGCGCTCCGGTCGCGCAACCCGTCGGCCCCGGAGAAGACCTCCGCCGAGACCCGCTGACCCCGGGGGCGGGCCCCACACCGCCCTCCTCCCGGACCGCCCCGGCCGCCCCAAAGGCCGACGGCGTCCAGCATGCGGCCCCTCGCGTACCACCCACCGGTACGCGAGGGGCCTCTGCCGCAGACCGGCCGGCAATTGGGGGGCGGCGTCGCGGGGCTGGGCACGCGCATCTGCGGCGTTGTCGTCCATCACCAACGCTCCGCGTTGGCTCATTCCTCCGCCTTGCAGCTGCACGCACCCAGCCCCGCTCCTTCTCCCACCTCCCCATTGCCGGCCGGTCTTATCCTGGCGCCATGCTGACCATCACCCAGGCGCTCCACGACCAGATCGTCGCCCACTCCCGCGCCGACCACCCCGACGAGGCGTGCGGAGTGGTCGCGGGCCCGGCCGGGACCGACCGCCCCGAGCGCTTCATCCCGATGCTCAACGCCGCCCGCTCGCCCACGTTCTACGAGTTCGACTCGGCCGACCTCCTCAAGCTCTACCGCGAGATGGACGACCGCGACGAGGAGCCCGTGATCGTCTACCACTCGCACACGGCGACCGAGGCCTACCCCTCCCGCACCGACGTCACCTACGCCAACGAGCCCGGCGCCCACTACGTCCTGGTCTCCACCGCCGACACCGACGACGCCGGGCCCTTCCAGTTCCGCTCGTACCGCATCGTGGACGGCGAGATCACCGAGGAAGACGTGCGGGTCGTCGAGGCGTACTGACCCACCGGGGGCGCACCGGGGTGCCCGCGCGGGGCCCCCGCACGGGTCTGGCACACTGCCCCCAGAACCGATCAAGGCAGCAGGAACCAGGAAGCCGGTGCGAATCCGGCACGGTCCCGCCACTGTGACCGGGCCCCCTCCCACGCGGACGACTCCCCAGCGGACGACGACGCACCGGAGGGCGGCCCGGAAGTCAGGAACTGGCCCGCCGCCTTCACGCATCGACCAGGGGACGCGGAAATCCCCCGGAGAGGCCTCGCCATGTCCCGGCGCACCCCCGCGCTCATAGCCGCCGCCGTGCTGCTCCCGCTCGCCCTCACCGCCTGCTCCACCCCGGACGGCGACGCCGCCACCGGGGAGAAGGCCGCGGCGAAGAGCGACGGCTTCCCGTACACCGTGAAGAACTGCGGTGTCACCACCACCTTCCAGGCCCCGCCGAAGCGCGTCGTCACCATGAACCAGCACGTCACCGAGATCATGCTGGAACTGGGCCTGAAGAAGTCCCTCGTCGGCACCGCCTACCTCGACGACCAGGTCCTGCCGAAGTACGCGGCGGACTACGCCTCCGTCCCGGTCATCGCCAAGGAGTACCCCTCCTACGAGCAGGTCCTCGCCGCCGACCCCGACTTCGTCTACGGCGGCTACAGCAGCGCCTTCACCGCCGGCGACGGCCGCGGCCGCGAGGCGCTGAAGAAGTCCGGCATCGAGACCCGGCTCAACACCGAGAGCTGCACCCGGGGCGACCAGCCCATGGACACCCTCTACGAGGAGATCCGCGAGGTCGGCCGCACCTTCGGCGTCGCCGACCGCGCCGAGGCCTGGATCAAGCAGGCCAAGGCCGACAACGCCGCCACCGCGAAGAAGCTCGCCGACCTGAAGCCCGTCTCCGTCTTCGTCTACGACAGCGGCGACAAGACCGCCTTCACCGCGGGCGGCGAGGGCATCGGCAACGAACTGATCGAACGGGCCGGCGGCACCAACGTCTTCGCCGACCTCGACAAGCCCTTCGGCGACGCCTCCTGGGAGAACGTCGTCGACCGCAGGCCCGAGGTCATCGTGATCTACGACTACGGCGCCACCACCGTCGAACAGAAGAAGAAGCGCCTCCTCACCGACCCGGCCCTCGCCGACGTCCCCGCCGTCAAGAACAAGCGCTTCGCGGTCATGCCGCTCTCCGACGCCGTCCTCGGCGTCCGCGTCCCCGCCGCCGTCGACAAGCTCGCCGCCCAGCTCCACCCGGGGGCCACCACCCCGTGAGCTGCCGCACCCCCGCACCGCGGCGGCTGCTCCGCTACACCCTGGTGCTCGGCGCCCTCGCCGCGCTCCTCGCCGCCGCCGTGCTCGCCGCACTCGCTCTCGGCTCCGTCCGCATCCCGCCCGGCCAGGTCCTCGACATCCTGACCGGGCGGGCGGACGCGAGCCCCTTCCGCACGATCGTCCTGGACGTCCGGCTGCCCCGGGTGCTCCTCGGCATCGTCGTCGGCGCCGGACTCGCCGTCATCGGCACCGTCCTCCAGGCCCTCGTCCGCAACCAGCTCGCCGACCCGTTCCTCCTCGGCGTCTCCTCCGGCGCCTCCACCGGCGCCGTCCTCGTGATCGTCCTCGGCATCGGCGCCACCCTCGCCACCACCGTCACCATCCCCGCCGCGGCCTTCGCGGGCGCGCTGCTCTCGCTGCTCCTCGTCTACACCCTGGCCCGCGGCGGAGGCGGCCTCACCACCAACCGGCTCGTCCTCGCCGGGGTCGCCGTCTCCTACGTCCTCTCCGCCCTGACCAGCCTGATCCTGGTCACCTCCGCCCGCGCCGACCACCTCCAGGAAGTCCTCTACTGGACCCTCGGCGGCCTCGGCGCGGCCCGCTGGGACATGCTCGCGCTCCCCACCGTCACCCTGGCCGTCGGCACCGCCGTCCTCCTCACCCTGGCCCGCCCGCTCGACCTGCTCCTGGTGGGGGAGGAGGGCGCGACCGTCCTCGGCCTCGACACCGCCCGCTTCCGGGCCGCCGTCTTCGTCCTCGCCTCCCTGATGACCGGGGCGCTCGTCGCGTACAGCGGGGCGATCGGCTTCGTCGGCCTGATGGTCCCGCACATGGCCCGGATGGCCGTCGGCGCCGCGCACCGCGCCCTGCTCCCGGTCGTCGCCCTCGGTGGAGCGGTGTTCCTGGTCCTCGCCGACCTTGCCGCCCGGACGCTCGCCGCCCCGCAGGACATCCCGGTCGGCGTCCTCACCGCGCTGACCGGCGGCCCGTTCTTCCTCTGGATGCTCCGCCGCCGCCCCGAAGGAGCACCCGCGTGACGCTGCCGCACTCCGGGGGAACCCGCCCGACGACACCGCCCGCCCGAGGAGCCCGCCCGTGACCACCCTGCGCACCGAGGGCCTCTCGTACGGCGTCGGCGAGGGCCGCCACCTCGTCGACGCCGTCGACCTCACCGCCGCCGACGGCGAGACCGTCGGCCTCGTCGGCCCCAACGGCAGCGGCAAGACCACCCTCCTGCGCTGCGTCTACGGCACCCTGCGCCCCACCCACGGCCGCGTCCTCCTCGACGGCGACGACCTCGCCACCCTCCCCGTGAAGGCCCGCGCCCAGCGCATCGCCACCGTCCCGCAGGACGGCCACGCCGGCTTCGAGCTCACCGTCGGCCAGGTCGTCGCGATGGGCCGCGCCCCGCACAAGCGGTTCTGGGAGACGGACACCGCCGCCGACACCGCCCTGGTCACCGAGGCCCTCGCCCGGGTCGGCATCGCCGCCCTCGAACCCCGTACGTTCGCCTCCCTCTCCGGCGGCGAACGCCAGCGCGCCCTGGTCGCCCGCGCCCTGGTCCAGCAGCCGTCGCTCGTCGTCCTGGACGAGCCGACCAACCACCTGGACATCCGCTACCAGCTGGAGATCCTCTCCCTGGTCCGCGACCTCGGCACCACCAACCTCCTCGCCCTGCACGACCTCAACCTCGCCGCGTACTACTGCGACCGCCTCTACGTCCTCAAGGACGGCGGCGTCGTCGCCTCCGGCACCCCGGAAGAGGTCCTCACGGCCGCCCTCCTGGCCGAGGTGTACGGCGTCGCCGCCGAGGTCAGCACCCACCCGAAGACCGGCGCACCCACCGTCGTCTACCTGCCGGAAGGGCTCGCCCGCCCCGCGTTGTCCACATAGCGGTCGTCCACCATCCACCATCTGATACGACACTCGGGTTTCCGCACAGGGAATCGATACGATGCCCGCATGGTTCCCCATGACGTGAGCAACAGGACGCCGGGCACGCTGCTCGTAGCGCGGCTGCACGTCGACCTGTGCAGGCTCGCCAGCGCGATCTGTCCCGCCCGCAGCCTGCCCGTGAGCCGCCCGGCCTGAGCCGCGGTCCGCGCGCCCACCACCCGCACCACCCCCTGCGCGGGGGCAGAAACGCGCGCCCCACGCCACCTCCACGCTTTCGACAGGAGCCCACGCCATGGCCATCGAGGTCCGCATCCCGACCATCCTCCGCACCTACACCGACGGCGCGAAGGCCGTCGAAGGCAACGGGGACACCCTCGCCGACCTCTTCGCCGACCTGGAGAGCCGCCACACCGGCATCCGTGAGCGCATTGTCGACGGCGAACAGCTCCGCCGCTTCGTGAACGTCTACCTCAACGACGAGGACGTCCGCTTCCTCGACGGCATCTCCACCAAGCTCAGCGACGGCGACAACGTCACGATCCTCCCGGCCGTCGCCGGCGGCATGCGCTGATGCGGTACGACTCCCCGCTGGCAGCCGTGGGCAACACACCTCTGGTGCGTCTGCCCCGGCTGTCCCCGTCCGACGACGTACGGATCTGGGCCAAGCTGGAGGACCGCAACCCCACCGGCTCGATCAAGGACCGCCCCGCGCTCCACATGGTCGAACAGGCGGAGAAGGACGGCCGCCTGACACCCGGCTGCACCATCCTGGAGCCCACCAGCGGCAACACCGGCATCTCGCTCGCCATGGCGGCCAAGCTCAAGGGCTACCGCATCGTCTGCGTCATGCCGGAGAACACCTCCCAGGAACGGCGCGACCTGCTCGCCATGTGGGGCGCCGAGATCATCTCCTCCCCGGCCGCGGGCGGCTCCAACACCGCCGTCCGCGTCGCGAAGGAGCTGTCGGCGGAGCACCCGGACTGGGTGATGCTCTACCAGTACGGCAACCCGGACAACGCGGGCGCCCACTACGCCACCACCGGACCCGAGATCCTCACCGACCTCCCGTCCATCACCCACTTCGTCGCGGGCCTCGGCACCACCGGCACCCTCATGGGCGTCGGCCGCTACCTCCGCGAGAACCGCCCCGGCATCCAGATCGTCGCCGCCGAACCGCGCTACGACGACCTGGTCTACGGCCTGCGCAACCTCGACGAGGGTTTCGTCCCCGAGCTCTACGACGCCTCGGTCCTCACCACCCGCTTCTCCGTGGGCTCCGCCGACGCGGTCACCCGCACCCGCGAACTCCTCCAGCAGGAGGGCATCTTCGCGGGCGTCTCCACCGGCGCCGCCCTCCACGCGGCGATCGGCGTGGGCAACAAGGCGGTCAAGGCGGGGGAGAGCGCCGACATCGTCTTCGTCGTCGCGGACGGCGGCTGGAAGTACCTGTCCACGGGCGTCTACACGGCGGAGACGACGGAAGCGGCGATCGAAACGCTGCACGGCCAGCTCTGGGCGTGACCCCGCACCCCGCCCCGGGCCGATCCGGCCCGTCCGGCGGTCGAGGACACTCCCTCCACCGGTCCGGTCCGGGCCACCTCCGCCCGTCCGGCGCTTGAGGACGTCTCTCAAGCCCCTCCGACGATCGAGGAGCGGGGCCCGGGGCAGCGCCCCGCAAGGGCCCCGCCCCTCACCCCGCCCCCAGCCCGCGCACCCGCTCCCACAGCTCCGGGTCCACCGCCCCCACCCGCCGCCGGAACCCGGCGATCCGGACCTCGCGCAGCTCGTCCGTCTCCAGGAAGCTCTGCCGCCCCTGCCGGTCCCCGACCGTCCCCGCGGGCAGCGCGATCACCCCGGGCCGCTCCTCGTGATGCTTGCTGGTGATCTTCGCGACCAGCGCCGTGCGCCCCCGGCCCCGCCCCCGTACCGAGATCACCAGACACGGCCGGTCCTTCGACCCGGGCCCGTCCTCGTACGGCACATCGGCCCACCACACCTCACCGGCCCGAGGCGCACGCCCGTCCCCACGCCCCTCCGGACCGGAAGGCCGCGATGGCCGGGACGGCGGCCGGGTCGACCCCACCGGCTGCCGGGGCCGGCGTGAGCGCGGACCGCGGTCCGAGCGCCCCCGCCCGTCCACCACCGCGGCCACGAGCGCCAGCAGAACCACGGCGACCAGCGCCACCCACCAGAACGTGTTCATCCCCCGACCGTACCGGCGGCCGGGACGGGCACGACGGGGCGGCCGGTGGGCGCGCTTCCATCGAACCGGTGACAGAGCAGGTGAGTTCCCCCACAACGGAGGGCAGCGGAGGAGCGACGCGGAGTTTCGCGCCTTACGCTCGACAAACCGCAGAACCCATTCCGCAGGCACCGTACGAAGCTCCGGCGGAATCGCACGAACCCTCCCCGTTCCCGCGTACCGGAGGTTCACGCTCCATGAAGCTCACCGTCGTCGGCTGCTCCGGCTCGTTCCCCTCCACGGGTTCGGCATGCTCGAGCTATCTCGTAGAGGCCGACGGCTTCCGGCTGCTCCTCGACATGGGCAACGGCGCCCTCGGCGAGTTGCAGCGCCACGTCGGTCTCTACGACCTCGACGCGATCTTCCTCAGCCATCTGCACGCCGACCACTGCATCGACATGTGCGCGTACTTCGTCGTGCGCTACTACCGCCACGACGGCGCCCGCCCCGTCCCCCTCCCGGTCTACGGGCCCGAGGGCACCGAGCAGCGGCTGACCGCCGCCCACGGGGACACCCCGTCCGACCGGGCGATGAGCGAGGTCTTCGACTTCCACACCCTCAAGTCCCAGTCCTTCGGGATCGGCCCCTTCTCGGTCCGTACGGAGAAGCTCTGCCACCCCGTCGACACCTTCGGCATCCGGATCGAGCACGGCGGCTCCGTCCTCGCCTACTCCGGCGACACGGGGACCTGCGACGCCCTGGAGGACCTGGCCCGGGACGCGGACCTGTTCCTCTGCGAGGCGTCGTTCGTCGACGGCAAGGAGGACATCCCGGACCTGCACCTCAACGGCCGCGAGGCCGGCGAGGCGGCGGCCCGCGCCGGAGCGCGCCGGCTCGTCCTCACCCACATCCCGCCGTGGACCGACGCCGACCGCAACGCCGCCGACGCCCGTGCGGTCTACCCGGGCCCGGTGGAACTGGCGGCCCCGGGCGCGGTGTACGAGATCTGAGAGCCGGGCGCCCGGTGTGACGGGTACGCCGAAGCCCCCGCCCCCCGAAAGACGTCTTCGGGCGGCGGGGGCTTCGGCGTGGTGCGTGCTCCGTGCGGCGGAGGCTACTTCGCCTCGGCCTTCTGGAGCTCGGCGAGTTCCTCGTCCGACTCCCGGCCGGGGGTCGGCAGGTTGAACCTGGTGATCGCGAACCGGAAGATCACGTAGTAGACCACCGCGAAGCAGAGACCGACCAGCACCAGCAGCCACGGCTTGGTGGCGATGCCCAGGTTGAGCCCGAAGTCGACCAGACCGGCCGAGAAGCCGAAGCCGTCCTTCATGCCGAGCGCCCAGGTCAGGGCCATCGACACACCGGTCAGCACCGCGTGGATCGCGTACAGCACCGGGGCGACGAACATGAACGTGAACTCGATCGGCTCGGTCACACCGGTGACGAACGAGGTCAGCGCGAGGGAGAACATCATGCCGCCGACGACCTTGCGGCGCTCCGGGCGGGCGCAGTGGACGATCGCGAGGCAGGCCGCCGGAAGGGCGAACATCATGATCGGGAAGAAGCCGGTCATGAACTGTCCGGCGGTGGGGTCGCCCTCCAGGAAGCGGGCGATGTCGCCGTTCTTGCCGTTGTACTCGCCCGCCTGGAACCACGGGAAGGAGTTCAGCAGGTGGTGCATGCCGACCGGGATCAGCGCACGGTTGGCGACACCGAAGATGCCCGCGCCGACCGCGCCGGAGCCGACCAGCCACTCACCGAAGTTGTGCAGACCCGTGCCGAGGACCGGCCAGATCAGACCGAAGACGATACCGATGAGCAGACCCGCGAGGGCGGAGAGGATCGGGACCAGGCGGCGGCCGCTGAAGAAGCCCGCCCAGTCGGGCAGCTTGGTGCGGTAGAAGCGCTGGTAGAGCAGGGCCACCACGATGCCCATCACGACACCGCCGAGCACCTTGGCGTCCACCGGCGCCTCGGTCATGACGATCTTGCCGTCGATGACCTTGGCGACCTTGTCCAGGTTCGGGTCCGTGAACGTGGACAGCACGTTCTTGAAGACCAGGTAACCGGTGACGGCGGCCAGAGCGGTGGAGCCGTCCGACTTCTTCGCGAAGCCGATCGCGATGCCGACGGCGAACAGCAGGGCCATGTTGTCGAGGAGCGCGTTGCCGCCCGCGGACATGTAGCCGGCGAGCTTCGTGACGAAGGTCGGGAACGACTCACGGCCCAGCATGTCCTTGTCGCCGAGGCGGACCAGGAGTGCGGCGGCCGGCAGCACGGCGACCGGCAGCATGAGGCTGCGGCCGATGCGCTGCATGACGGCCATCGCGCCGGCGCCCTTCTTCTTCTCGGCCGCGGGTGCGGTCTCAGCCGTGGTCATCAACTTCCTCCATGGGACACGGTGCCGCCCAGGTCGTTGATGCGGGGAGGCGGCGACTCGACAGACGCCGGCAGACAGCCGTGGTCTGGACCACTCAGTGGTGTAGACCAGTTTTAGCACGGTGAGGGTTAGATAAGGAACCTGCAATTCCCTGCTTATTCGCAGTAGCAGATCCGGCACTTTCGGTGACATGCCGAAGGCCCCCGGACCGGGTGGTCCGAGGGCCTCGTACGTGCCGTGCGGGCCGGGTCCGAAGGCCCGGGATCCTTGCCGCGTCGCGCTACTTGGTGAGGTCCTTCTCGATCTCCCTCTCGATCTCCTCCGGTTCGCGCCCCGGTGTCTTGAGGTCGAACTTGGTGATCGCGAACCGGAAGACCACGTAGTAGACGACCGCGAAGCCCGCGCCGATCGGGATGATCAGCCAGGGCTTCGTATCCAGATGCCAGTTGACGACGTAGTCGATCAACCCGGCCGAGAAGCTGAACCCCGCGTGCACCCCCAGCAGCCAGGTGATGCCCATCGACGCCCCGGTGAGCACCGCGTGCACGCCGTACAGCAGCGGCGCGACGAACATGAACGAGAACTCCAGCGGCTCGGTCACACCCGTCACGAACGAGGTCAGCGCCACCGAGACCATCAGGCCCGCCACCTCCTTGCGGCGCTCGGGCCGCGCGCAGTGGGTGATGGCCAGGGCGGCGGCCGGCAGGCCGAACATCATGATCGGGAAGAAGCCCGAGGTGAACTGGCCCGCCGACGGGTCCCCGGCGAAGAACCGGGAGATGTCGCCCTGCACGGTCTGGCCGTCCGTTCCGGTGTACTCGCCCGCCTGGAACCAGAAGAACGTGTTCAGGAACTGGTGCATGCCGATCGGGATCAGCAGCCTGTTCGCGAAGCCGAAGATCGCCGCACCCCACGAGCCGAGGTCGATCAGCTGCTTGGAGAACCAGGTCAGCCCGTCGCCCACCGGCTGCCACAGCAGGCCGAACAGCACGCCGAGGATCACGCAGAGGAACGCCATCAGGATCGGCACCAGCCGCCGCCCGTTGAAGAACCCGAGCCAGTCGACCAGCTTGGTGCGGTGGTAGCGCTGCCAGACGACCGCGGTCAGCAGCCCGATCAGGATGCCGCCGAGCACGCCGGGGTTCTGCGGCTCGCCGTCGGGCAGGGCCTCCGTCACGGTGCCGTCGATGGGGAAGGCGGTCAGTACGCCCCGGTAGACCAGGAAGCCGACGACGGCCGCCAGGGCGGTCGAGCCGTCCGCCTTCTTCGCGAAGCCGATGGCGACGCCGATGCAGAACAGCAGGGGCAGGCCCAGCTCGCCGTCGAGGATCGCGCCGCCGCCGTTGAGCAGGACCTTGGAGGTCTTGTCCCAGAAGGCTCCGTCCAGATACGAGCTGAAGAGGTTGCCGAGGCTGACGAGCAGACCGGCGGCGGGGAGGACGGCCACCGGGAGCTGAAGGCTCCGCCCGACCTTCTGGAGGCCCTGGACCGGTCCGTTCCACCATTTCTGCTGCGGTACCGCAGCGGCGCTCGAACTCATGGGCGTCCTCCCGGAACACTTCACGTTTGGCGGTCGTTGCAAACTGGTGTAGACCAGTTGCGTCACGGTCCGGGGTCCGTCCCGAAGGCAGGGCGCCGGTGATCATCATCTTTCGGGATCATCCGGTTACCCGCTCGTGAAGTTGGGCCAACCGTGCGTTACCGTGACGAAACGGACCCGCAGCGGGCGGCCGTCTGCGCGCGAAACCAGGGAGAAGGACATGGCCACCAAGGCTGAGAAGATCGTCGCCGGGCTCGGCGGTATCGACAACATCGACGAGATCGAAGGCTGCATCACCCGCCTCCGCACCGAGGTCCACGACCCCAGCAAGGTCGACGAAGCCGCCCTCAAGGCCGCCGGCGCCCACGGCGTCGTCAAGATGGGCACCGCGATCCAGGTCGTCATCGGCACCGACGCGGACCCCATCGCCGCCGACATCGAAGACATGATGTGACCGGCTGACCCCACGCCGGAACCGCGGGCCCCGTCCCCCACCGGAGGGCGGGGCCGCGCCATGTCCCGAACACCCCCGCGCGCGGTCCACGGAGGTCACCACCGCGGGTCCACGGCGGCCGCCAACACACCCGAACGGAGCCACCCCCGCCACCGGATAAGGTCGGGCCCATGTCTCGCATCGACGGCCGCACCCCCGAACAGCTCCGCCCCGTCACCATCGAACGCGGCTGGAGCAAGCACGCCGAGGGCTCAGTCCTCATCTCCTTCGGCGACACCAAAGTCTTCTGCACCGCCTCCGTCACCGAAGGCGTCCCGCGCTGGCGCAAGGGCAGCGGCGAAGGCTGGGTCACCGCCGAGTACTCCATGCTGCCCCGCTCCACCAACACCCGCGGCGACCGCGAAGCCGTACGCGGCAAGATCGGCGGCCGCACCCACGAGATCAGCCGCCTGATCGGCCGTTCGCTGCGCGCCGTCATCGACTACAAGGCCCTCGGCGAGAACACCATCGTCCTGGACTGCGACGTCCTCCAGGCCGACGGCGGCACCCGTACGGCCGCCATCACCGGCGCCTACGTCGCCCTCGCCGACGCCGTCGCCTGGGCCCAGGGCAAGAAGATCGTCAAGGCCGGCCGCAAGCCGCTCACCGACACCGTCGCCGCCATCAGCGTCGGCATCGTCGACGGCACCCCGCTCCTCGACCTCTGCTACGAGGAGGACGTCCGCGCCGAGACCGACATGAACGTCGTCTGCACCGGTGACGGCCGCTTCGTCGAGGTCCAGGGCACCGCCGAGGGCGCACCCTTCGACCGCGAGGAACTCGGCGCGCTCCTCGACCTCGCCACCGCCGGCTGCGTCGACCTCGCCGCACTCCAGCGCGACGCACTCGCCCGCACCCAGGACGCGTAGCGACCCGCCCTCCGCGGGTAAAGAAGCAACCAAATACGCACCACAGAGCGTCGTTACGGATACGGGCGCACGGGTCGAACCGTGCGCCCGTCCACGTAACGATCCCCGGGGAGGGACCGAACCATGGCATCGCGCCGCCACCAACGCCTCGCACTCGCCACCGCCGCCACCCTGCTGACGCTGACCACGGCCGCGGGCTGCGCCGGCCTCGACAAGGCGCTCGACTGCGTCCGCACCGCCGACGCGATCGCCACCAGCGTCGGCAAGCTCCAGCAGGCCGTCTCCAACGCCTCCGAGGACATCACCCAGGCCTCCGAGTCCCTGGACGAGATCGACCGCGAGCTGAAGAAGCTCGACGACACCACGGACAACGCCGACCTCTCCAAGGCCGTCGACGACCTCCAGGCGGGCGTCTCGGATGTCCGCAAGTCCGTCGAGGCCGGCGACGCCACCCCCGACATCACCCCGGTGACGGACGCGGCGACGGAGATCGGCAAGGTCTGCAGCCCGTAGGGCGCCCTCTCCCGATCGGCGGCGGTCGGGCGGCCAGGGCGGGGCACCACGGCCCGCCCTGGCCGCCCAGGGCGATAATCGCCCCATGAAGCGCCTGATCCTCGCCACCCGCAACGCCGGGAAAATCACCGAACTCCACGCCATCCTCGCCGACGCGGGACTCGACCTCGACCTCGTCGGCGCGGACGCGTACCCCGACATCCCCGACGTCAAGGAAACCGGCGTCACCTTCGCCGAGAACGCGCTCCTCAAGGCCCACGCCCTGGCGAGCGCCACCGGCCTCCCCGCCGTCGCCGACGACTCGGGCCTCTGCGTGGACGTCCTGGGCGGCGCCCCCGGCATCTTCTCGGCCCGCTGGTCCGGTACCCACGGCGACGACGTGGCCAACCTGAACCTGCTCCTGGCCCAGCTCGGCGACATCGCCGACGAACACCGCGGCGCCTACTTCGCCTGCGCCGCCGCCCTGGCCCTCCCCGACGGCACGGAACACGTGGTCGAGGGCCGCCTGAACGGCACCCTGCGCCACACCCCGTCCGGCACGGGCGGCTTCGGCTACGACCCGATCCTCCAGCCGGAGGGCGAGACCCGCACGTGCGCGGAGCTGACCCCGGCGGAGAAGAACGCGATCAGCCACCGGGGGAAGGCGTTCCGGGCGCTGGTGCCGGTGGTGCGGGAGCTGGCGGGGTGACAGAAACGGCCTGCGAACCAGTCTTCGGTTCGCAGGCCGTTCTCGGTGCGGCGGAAGGGATTCGAACCCTCAAGCCGTTTCACGGGCCACAGATCCTAAGTCTGCTGTGTCGCCAGTTGCACCACCGCCGCCAGACGCATGTCATCGTACCGGGCCAGTCCCGGAGGTGATGGGCGACTTTCATCGATGGGTGAGGCCGCGTGCTCCGCCGCGGCACCAGGTGGTGGTGATGGCGTGGCAGTTCGGGCACAGCAGTCGAAGGTTCTCGGCGCGGTCGTCACTCCGGTCACCGTTGATGTGGTCGACCTCCAGCGTGATGGGCGACCCGTGCCAGACAGGCTCGGTTCCGCACTCGTCGCACTGCTCGGGTATGCCGATCTCGCGCAGGGCCCGGCGCAGGAGCGTGGTCTTCGTGCGAAGCCCGCCCGTGCGCTTCACCAGCGTCTCGTCGGGACGTTTGGCGGGGGTCGGTCCGGGGCGGCCGCGCTGGTGGGCCTGACCGAGGAAGTGCGAGGTCGACAAGCCCTCTTCGGTGATCCATCGCCGTAACAGGTTCCGTTGATACTCGTTGTCGCGGCGCCCGAGTCTGCGGAGCAGCTCCGCGACGGAGCGTGAGACCGCCACGGCCTCGCGGAGCTTGTCCCCGGAGGGGCACGAGGCGGCAGCGCCCGAACCGTGGTGCTCGAAGTGGGATACGTCTATGCCGAAGTGGGTGAACCGTCTCCGTAGATGGCGCCGCAGTTGTCCGTAGGGGCGGGTGCCCAGGAACGTGATGACTTCGTCCATGTTGGCGCAACGTTCTGCGGCCTCGGCCAGACGCTCGCGGGTGTACCGCTGTCTCTGGCTCACCGGTTTCCTCCGAGCCGGGCACGGCTGCCCTTGCCCCGGCCGCGATAGTTGTCGGTCGCCGAATGGCAGTTGGGGCAGAGGAGCCGCAAGTTGTCCAGGCGGTTGTCCGTCCACCTCCCATTGATGTGATCGACCTCCAGCGGAAGCGGCCGACCGCGCCACAGCGGTTCCGTTCCGCAGTGGGCGCAGTGTTCCGGCACGCCGAGCTCGGCCATGGCGAGCTTGAGACGAGAGCTGGGGATCCGGCGAGCGTCCGGTGAGCGGTCGTCCACCAGCAGGTCCTGGGGCGAGAGCCGGCGATGCTTCGTCCCCGCCCGTGAGGGCCGGGCGAAGTGCGACGTATCAATGCCGTATGCCTTGATGCGTCTGCTGATGTTGGTGTGGTGGCCCCCCACGGACTCCAGGCCGATACGACGCAGCACTTCGTAGACGCTCGTGGACACGGCGACCACGGGCTCGAGTACTTCCTTCGTCCACCGGGCGCCCTCGCGCTGGAAGTGCTGGGTGGGAATGCCCATCTTCCTCATACGGTCGCGAACGTACCGCCGCGTCGGACTCTTCGGATCCACCCCCAGCTTCGTCAGCGCCTCCGAGAGCGTGCGCGACGACGATGCCGCCTCCGCCAGCCGCTCCCGTGTGTACGGGCTGTTCCCCATGAGCTGCCCCCTCCGTCCCGGCCGTGCGTTCGCAGCCCCGTACGGAGTAACGAACCGTTTATCGGACAGTCACGCCCGGATTCCGGTGAGGACGCGGAACGGGCCGTTCCTCCGAGGGGGCCGGAAGGGAGCGGGTCAGAACTTCGGGTCCGGCGCCTGTGACTGGACCAGTTCCGCCGCCTCCTCGTCCGTCTCGACCGACGGCGGGGAGCCGATCAGCGGCTGCTGGGCGGTCTCCTTCATGCAGGCGACCGCGATCAGGCCGACCAGGGCCGCCGCCATCGCGTAGTACGCGGGCATCAGGTTGGAGCCGGTCCAGCTGATCAGGGCCGTGATGACCAGCGGGGTCGTGCCGCCGAAGATCGACGCGGAGAGGTTGTAGCCGACCGACAGGGACCCGTAGCGGACGTTCGTCGGGAACAGGGCCGGGAGGGCCGCCGACATCGTGCCGAGCATGCAGACCAGGGAGAGGCCCAGCATCAGCATGCCGATGGTGATCGGGAGGATGCCGTCCACCCGGATGAGGAGGAACGCGGGGAGGGAGAGGAACAGGAAGCCCAGCATCCCCGCCATCAGCAGCGGTTTGCGGCCGAAGCGGTCGGACAGCTTGCCGACCTGGCTGATGATCGTCATCAGGAACACCATCACCGCCAGCAGGATCAGCAGCCCGTGGGTCTCGCTGTAGCCGAGCTCGTCGGAGAGGTACGTCGGCATGTACGACAGCAGCATGTAGTCGGTGATGTTGTACGCGCCGACCAGGCAGATGCAGAGGATCAGCGTCGGCCAGTACTGCCGGAAGATCTTCGCGAGGTCACCCTTGGCCGTGGACTCGACGCCGTCCGCCGCCTCGCTCGCGTGCGCCGTGCCGCCCTCCAGCTTCTGGAAGGCCGGGGTCTCGTCCAGGCGCAGTCGCAGGTAGAGGCCGACCAGGCCCAGCGGGCCCGCGACGAGGAACGGGATCCTCCACCCCCAGGTCTCCATCTGCGCGTCGTTCAGCAGGGCGTACAGGGCCGTCACGAGGCCTGCCGCACCCACGTAGCCGGCCAGGGTGCCGAACTCCAGGAAGCTGCCGAAGAAGCCGCGCCGTTTGTCGGGGGCGTACTCGGCGATGAACGTCGAGGCGCCGCCGTACTCACCGCCCGTCGAGAAGCCCTGGAGCATCCGGAAGAAGATCAGCAGGACCGCGGCCCAGACGCCGATCGTGTCGTGCGAGGGGATCAGGCCGATCGCGAACGTGCCGACCGCCATCAGGATCATCGTCAGTGCGAGGACCTTCTTGCGGCCGACCTTGTCGCCCATCGGGCCGAAGAACATGCCGCCGAGCGGCCGTACGAGGAAGGCCACCGCGAAGGTCGCGAAGGAGGAGAGGAGCTGCGTGGTCTCGTTCCCGGACGGGAAGAACACGTGTCCGATCGTCACGGCCAGGTAGGAGTAGATCCCGAAGTCGAACCACTCCATGGCGTTACCCAGGGAGGCGGCTTTCACGGCGCGCTTGACCGCGGCGTCGTCGGTGACCGTGATGTCCGTCCGGCGCAGCCGCGGGTTCCGCCGCTTCCTGATGGCCCGGAAGAGCGTGGGGTGGCGTTTGACCGCTTCGGGGTCGGCCGCCTGGTGGGGGTCGGAGGCCGCCATGGCCGGGTCCTTTCCTCGGAGTGCGTTCCAGGAAAAGCTTCTGCGCAGTCATGGCGGTCGCAAACCGACTTCGTGGGCCGATGCGATCTCCCTCACATGATCTGAACACGTTCTCCGGCCGGCCGCCGGTCGGAATCGCCGTGATCGCCGGAATCGTGCGAGGGGTGGCCCGGGGCGCCGGCGCCCCGGGCGGGGGACGTCAGATGCCCAGATCCCTGATGATCTTCGCGACGTGGCCGGTCGCCTTCACGTTGTAGAACGCGTGCTCGATCTTGCCGTCCTCGTCGACGACGACGGTGGAACGGATCACGCCCGTCACCACTTTGCCGTAGAGCTTCTTCTCGCCGAAGGCGCCGTAGGCCTCCAAGGTTTCCTTGGCCGGGTCGCCCACCAGAGTGACCTTGAGGTTCTCCGTGTCGCGGAACTTCGCGAGCTTCTCCGGCTTGTCGGGGGAGACGCCGATGACGTCGTACCCGGCGCTCGTCAGGAGGTCGAGGTTGTCGGTGAAGTCGCAGGCCTGCTTGGTGCATCCGGGGGTAAGAGCGGCCGGGTAGAAGTACACGATGACCTTGCGGCCCTTGTGGTCCGCGAGCGACACCTCGTTGCCGTCGGCGTCGGGAAGGGTGAAGGCGGGAGCGGTGTCGCCGGGCTTCAGTCGCTCGCTCATGTGGTTCTCCTCGGGTGGTGCACGGGTCGGACGGGACCGAGGGTAATAGGGGTGCCGCCGGGTGTGCGGGGGTTCGAGCTGACAGACTGTCGATGAAGGTTCAGACGAAGGTTTACCGGACGACGACCACGGAGGCGGCGCAGTGTCGGATGCCAGGACCCCTGCGCAGATCGAGGCGGACATCATCAGCAGGCGCGAGCAGCTCGCTGTGGTGCTCGACGAGATCGGGGTGCGGGTACACCCGAAGACGATCATCGGTGACGCCAAGGCGAAGGCGGCCCAGTCCGTGGACCGGACGGCCGGCCGTGCCTTCGTCGCGGTGAACCGCTCGGTGTCGGAGGTGAAGGCGCAGTTCGTCGCGGAGGACGGCTCTCCGCGGCTGGAGCGGGTGATTCCCGCGGCTCTGCTGGTGGTCGGCGTGGTGGGGCTGCTCACCTTGTCCGGGCGCCGCCGCAAGTAGGCCGCCGCGAGCGACCGGTGGTGGCCGGCCGGTGCGCGTCCGGTGGCGTTCCGCACCCGGAGGCGTACGGTCCGGGGTCCGGCAGGTAGGTTGCGGGCGTGAGCGACAACACCCACGAGGGCCACCGCGGCGCCACCGGCTCCGCCGACGACGACAAGCTGCCCATCCGGATGCTGCACGACCGGGTGCTGGTGCGGAACGACGCGTCCGAGGGCGAGCGGCGCTCCGGCGGCGGCATCCTGATCCCGGCCACGGCCGCGGTGGGCCGGCGCCTCGCCTGGGCCGTCGTCGTCGCGGTCGGGCAGAACGTGCGGACGGTGGAGCCCGGCGACCGGGTGCTGTACGACCCCGAGGACCGTGCCGAGGTCGAGGTGCGGGGCGTGGCGTACGTCCTGATGCGGGAGCGCGATCTGCACGCGGTGGCCGCCGACCGGTTCGAGGGTTCGGTGGATTCGACCGGGCTGTATCTGTAGGGCGGGCTCCGTGCCCTCCGTAGGGCTCCGTGCCTTCTACAGGGCTCCGTACCTGTAGTGCTCCGCGGGGCCTGTGGCTGTTCGGGGCCTGGTGGCCGGTGTCACCGGGCCAGGGTCGCGGAGGCCCGCGAGGGAGCCGTGGCCGCCCCGGCTGTCACCATCACCCACCGTCACCGCCGGTGCCGCCCGTGGCGCCGGCGGTGTCGTTCGTTCCGCCGTCGGCGTCACCTGTGCCGCCCGTCCCGTCCGTCCCGCCGGTGTCCGTGCCGGACGTGGGCGGGCTGCTGCCGGCCGGGTCGCTCTCCGTGGCGCCGGAGGGCGTGGTGGCGGGTTCGGACGAGGAGGACGGGTCCGTGCTGCCGTCGGGGCTCTCGTCGGGCCGGGGTTCGTCCTCCTCGTCGGAGCCGGGCGCCGTCTCCAGCTCGAACTCCTGGGCCGGGGAGGAGCGCAGCGCCGCTTCCGTGTAGGCGGCCCAGGTCTCGGCCGGGGCGCCGCCGCCGTTGACGCGGGGCAGGCCGAAGGCTCCGTACAGCGGGGTCTGGGCGCCCGTGTCCGGGTTCTGGCCCATCACGGCGACGACGGTCGCGAGGTCCGGGGTGTACCCGGCGAACCAGGCGGCCCGGTCCTCCTCCGCGGTGCCGGTCTTGCCCGCGGCGGGGCGCCCCACGGCCTGGGCGGCGGCGCCGGTGCCGCCCTCCACGACGCTGCGCAGCACGGCGGTGGTGGTGTCGGCGGCCTCTCGGCTGACGGCCTGGTCGGTCGTGCGCTCGGGCAGCTGGATCTCCGCGCCGTCCTTGGTGACCTTCCCGACGAGGACGTGACGGCCGTGCCGGCCGTGGTCGGCGAGGGTGGCGTATGCCTCGGCCATGTCCAGGACGCTGGCGTTGGCGGGGCCGAGCGCGATGGAGGGGGAGGCAGTGAGGTCGGGGGTGTCGTCGGGGATGCCGAGGGCGACCGCGGTGTCCCGGACCTTCCCGGGGCCGACGTCCTGGGCCATCTGCGCGTAGACGGAGTTGACGGACTTGTCGGTGGCGGTGCGCACGGTGATGTCGCCGTAGTCGACGTCGTCCTCGTTGGCGGGGGCGTAGTCGGTGGGACCCTGCACGCCGACGACCATCCGTTTGTTGTCGCCGTCGTAGACGGTGTTGGGCGTGATGCGTTCGCCGTCCTGGGTGGTGGAGTCGTTGACGAAGGCGGAGGTGAGGACGAACGGCTTGAAGACGGAGCCGACCTGGTAGTCGCGGCGGGTCGCGTTGCTGACGTACTGCTTCGTGTAGTCGATGCCGCCGTACAGGGCGACGACCTCGCCGGTGGCGGGGACGATCGAGGCCCCGCCGACGCGGACGTTGCGGTCGGCCTTGCGTTCGGCGCTGGTCCTGGACATCACGTTGGCGTCGACGGCCTTGACGAAGGCGTCCTGCTTGGGCTTGTCGAGGGTCGTGGTGATGCGGTAGCCGCCGGTGGCGAGGGTCTTCTCGTCGAGGATGCCGCGCCGGTCCAGGTAGTCCTCGACGGCCTGCACGATGTAGCCGCGCTGTCCGGAGAGTCCGGTCGACGGTTTGGCCTCGCCGGGGGTGGGGAAGTCCGTCGTCGCCCGTTCGGCCGCGTCGAGCCAGTCCTCCTTGACCATGCCGTCCAGGACGTAGTCCCAGCGGCGCTGGGCGGCGGGCCTGTTGCCGGGGTTGGCGACGACGTCGTAGGCGCTGGGGGCGTTCAGGAGGGAGGCGAGGTAGGCGCCTTCGGCGGTGGTGAGCTCCTCGACGTTCTTGCCGTAGTACGCCTGGGCGGCGGCCTGGATGCCGTAGGCGTTGCGCCCGAAGTAGCTGGTGTTGAGGTAGCCCTCGAAGATCTGGTCCTTGGTCTCCTCGCGGTTGAGCTTGACCGCGATGATGGCTTCCTTGGCCTTGCGCAGGACGGTGCGTTCCTGGCCGAGGTAGTAGTTCTTCACGTACTGCTGGGTGATCGTCGAGCCGCCCTGCTTGCCCTTGCCGGTCACGGTGTTCCAGCCGGCCCGGACCATCGCCTTCACATCCACGGCGCGGTCGTCGGAGTAGAAGTCCCGGTCCTCGGCGGCCAGGACCGCTTGCCGGACGGTCGGGGGGACCTGGGAGAGCTTGACCTTTTCCCGGTTCACGTCGCCGTCCCGGGCGATGACGCTGCCGTCGCGGTAGAGGTAGACGTTGGACTGGGCGGTGGCCGCCGCGTTGGCGGCCGGGATGTCGATGAGCCGGTAGGCGGCGAAGACGCCGGCGCCGAGGAGGAGGGCGAGGCCGAGGACGGTGCCGAGCGTCATCCGCCAGGTGGGGATGGCGCGCCGCCAGCCGGTGCGCCGCTCCTTGCGGTCCTTGCGGTCCTTGCGGTCCTTCCGGTTCTTCCCGCTGTTCCCCGGCGGCTCTCCCGGGTGGCTCCCGGGTGCGGCCGCCGCGCCCGAGGGGTCGCGGGGGGCCCAGTGCTGTGACTCGTCGCTCATGTCCGTGGGGCTCCTCGGGCGTGGTCAGTTCTCCCATAGTGCCCGTTTCGTCCGGAAACCTTCGGTTCTCCCCGGGTCGTTCCCTCCACCGGTCGTCATCGCGGTCCCGAAAACACGGTCGCGGGGGCCGGGGCGTCTGCACTAGGCTCGTGCGCTTTGGTGTCGGGAGCCGGTGGGGGCGAGGGAGAGGGGACGGACGTGCGGCTCTATGCGGTGGTGGCGGGGGGTGCGTTCCGGCGCTACGCCACCTACCGGACGGCTACGGCCGCGGGGGTGTTCACCAACACGGTCTTCGGCTTCATCGTCGCGTACACCTACATCGCCCTGTGGGACGCGCGTCCACAGCTCGGCGGGTACGACACGTCCCAGGCGCTGACCTACGTCTGGCTCGGGCAGGCCCTGCTGATGGCCTGCGCCATGATGGGCGGCGGCTTCGAGGACGAGTTGACGGAGCGTATCCGTACGGGGGACATCGCCGTCGACCTGTACCGTCCGGTCGACCTCCAGCTCTGGTGGCTGGCGGGGGACCTGGGCCGGGCGGCGTTCCACCTGCTGGGGCGCGGTGTCGTACCGATGTTCCTGGGGGCGCTCGCCTTCGATCTGGCGCTCCCGGGATCGCTGTGGACCTGGCCGGCGTTCTTCGTCTCGGTGTTCCTGGGTGTGGTGGTCAGCTTCGCGCTGCGCTATCTGGTCGCGATGTCGGCGTTCTGGCTGATGGACGGGGCGGGCGCGATGCGGATCGTGTCGCTGGCCGGGCTGTTCTTCTCCGGGATGCTGCTGCCGCTGAACCTGTTCCCCGGGCTGCTGGGGGAGGTGGCGCGGATGCTGCCGTGGTCCTCGCTGCTCCAGGTCCCGGCCGATGTGTTCCTCGGCAAGCACGCGGGGTGGGGGCTGGTGGAGGCGTACGCGTTCCAGGGCGGCTGGGCGGTGGTGCTGCTGCTGGCGGGCCGTCTGCTGCAGACCGCCGCGACCAGGAGGGTGGTGGTGCAGGGTGGCTGAGAGCGTGGTGGCCGCGGCCGAGAAGGTCCCGGTGCCGGAGGCGTCGGAGGACTTCCCGTTCCCGGAGCGGCCCCGGCTGCTGGAGGGCGTCCGGGCGTACGGGCTGATCATGGCGATGTGGGTGCGCTCGACGATGGCGTACCGGGCCTCGTTCGCCATGACGTTGTTCGGGGACTTCGCGGTGACGGCCTTCGACTTCGCGACGATCCTGCTGATGTTCACGCACGTCGACGCGCTGGGCGGCTACACCCTGCCCGAGATCGCCCTGCTGTACGGGCTGTCGGCCACCGCGTTCGGGCTGTGCGATCTGCTGCTGGGCTCGATGGACCGGGTGGGCCGCCGGGTCCGGGACGGGACGCTCGACACCCTGCTGGTGCGGCCGGTCCCGGTGCTGGCGCAGGTCGCGGCGGACCGGTTCGCGCTGCGCCGGCTGGGGCGGATCACGCAGGGGCTGCTGGTCCTGGGCTACGCGCTGGTCTCCCTGGACATCGCGTGGACGCCGCTGAAGGTGCTGATGCTGCCGATGATGGTGGTGAGCGGTGCGGCGATCTTCGGGGCGATCTTCGTCGCGGGGGCGGCGTTCCAGTTCGTCGCGCAGGACGCCTCGGAGGTCCAGAACTCCTTCACGTACGGCGGGACGACGCTGCTTCAGTACCCGCCCACGATCTTCGCGAAGGACCTCGTGCGCGGGGTGACGTTCGTGGTGCCGCTGGCCTTCGTCAGCTGGCTGCCCGCGCTGTACGTGCTGGACCGGGAGTACCCGGTCGATCTGCCGGAGTGGGTGGCGTTCCTGCCGCCGCTGGTGGCGGTGGCCTGCTGGGCGCTGGCGGGGCTCGCGTGGCGGACGGGGCTGCGGGCGTACCGGAGCACGGGCAGTTGAGCGGGAACGATGACGGAAGAGGGCTCGGGCATGGGTGACGGTACGGACACAGGTGCGGACGCGGCCACGGGCGCGGACACGGGCGCAGGTGTGGGCGCAGAGACGACCACGACCACGGACACGACCACGCGCACGACCACGGACACGGACACGACCACGCGCACGACCACGCGCACGACCACGCGCACGGGCATCGACGGCGGGCGCGGGGGTGCGGGCGACGGCTTCATCACGCTCGACGGCGTCGAGAAGGTCTTCCAGGTCCGCCGCCGCACCGGACTGCTGCGCCGCGAGCGCCGTGAGGTGCGGGCGGTGGACGGCATCAGCTTCCAGGTCGCGCGCGGCGAGATGGTCGGCTACATCGGCCCGAACGGGGCCGGGAAGTCGACCACGATCAAGATGCTGACGGGCATCCTCACCCCGAGCGGCGGCCGGCTGCGGGTCGCGGGCATCGACCCCTCCCGCGAACGTACGCGCCTGGCCCACCGCATCGGTGTCGTCTTCGGCCAGCGGACCACTCTCTGGTGGGACCTGCCGCTGCGCGACTCGTACCGGCTGATGCACCGCATGTACCGCATCCCCGACCGGCGTTACCGGGAGAACCTGGACCGGTGCGTCGAACTCCTCGACCTGGGCGAGCTGTTGGACGTTCCCGTACGGCAGCTCTCGCTGGGGCAGCGGATGCGCGGCGACATCGCGGCGGCGCTGCTGCACGATCCGGAGGTGCTCTATCTGGACGAGCCGACGATCGGCCTCGATGTGATCTCCAAGGCCAAGGTGCGGCAGTTCCTGAAGGAGTTGAACACCGAACGCGGGACGACGGTCCTGCTGACGACGCACGACCTCACCGACATCGAGCAGCTGTGCAACCGGGTGATGGTGATCGACCACGGCCGACTGATGTACGACGGTTCGCTGACGGGTCTCCACGAGGTGGGGGAGAGCGAGCGCATGCTCGTGGTGGACCTGGAGGGCGAACTGCCCCCGATCGTTCTGGAGTCGGAGGGCGCGGGCGGTGGACCGGCCCTGCGGGCGGTCAAGGTGGAGGGCCCGCGCCAGTGGCTGGCGTTCCCCGCCGCGGCGTCGGCGGCCCCGCTGGTGGCGCGGATCGCCGCGGACTACCCGCTGGTCGATCTGTCGGTACGGGAGCCGGACATCGAGGCCGTGATCGCGAGGATGTACGAGTCCGCGCCGTGACGGGCACCCACCAGGCGCGTCGGGACGGGCACTCGCCCTGCACCCGTCCGGGGTGGCGCGGCGGGCACGCGCCCGGGCGACGCGCGCAGGTCGTGGGCCTGCATGTCTGTGCCGGGAACGGGTGAGTTCAATAGGCTGCGCGGTATGACAAGTGAGAGTCCGGACATGCGTGCCTCCGATGCCGAACGTGAGCGGATCGCGGAACTGCTGCGCGAGGCGGTGGCCGAGGGCCGACTGGATATGGACGAGTTCGACCAGCGCCTCGAAACGGCCTACAAGGCCCGCACGCACGGGGAGTTGGAGCCGTTGGTCCAGGACCTTCCGGCGCCGGGCTCGGTGGTCGCTCCGGTCGGCTCGTCCGCTCCCGCCCCGCTGCGGGGCTCCGCCGCGAACTGGCCCGCGAGGATCGGCGGCAACGCCACCTCGAAGGGGGCGTTCGCCCTGTGGGGCGGGTTCAACCGCAAGGGCCGCTGGACGGTCGGCCGGGTGTTCACCGCCTTCGCCCTGTGGGGCGGCGGCGAGATCGATCTGCGCGAGGCGCACTTCGAGGACCGCGAGATCGTCATCCGCTGCATCGCGATCATGGGCGGCATCCATGTGACCGCGCCGCCCGAGCTGAACGTCGATGTCCGGGGCGTCGGCATCATGGGCGACTTCGGGGAGGGCTCCAGCGAGGAGGGCGAGCCCGCCCGGGACGCCCCGTACGTGCGGATCACCGGCTTCGCCCTGATGGGCGGCGTCGGCGTGGACCGCAAGCGGACGAAGGCGGAGCGCCGCCGGCTGAAGGAGGCGAAGGAGGCGGAACGGGAGGCGCGCCACCGGCGTGGGCTGGAGGGCCCGGACGGCGGCGCGGCGGGCGGCGGCCGCAAGGAACTCTGAGAGGGCGGGGCCGGGGCCGGCCTGCCCCGGTTCCGCCGGATGCGGCGGATCGGCTCCTTCCCGCAGCCCCTTTGGGCCCCTTCGCCCTCCCTCCCGGCTCCCCTCAGCGGCTCACAGCGCGTCGGACCGGGGGGCGCCCGCCCGCTCCAGGACCTTGAGGTCCAGCCGGTCGCCGAGTGCGCGGTACCCGTCGTCGTTGAGGTGCAGATGGTCGCCGGAGTCGTACGAGAAGAGGAGCCGGTTCGGCGCGGCGGGGTCGCGTACCGCCGCGTCGAAGTCCACGTACGCGTCGAAGACCGTGCCCGCCCGGATCTGCTCGTTGACCGCCTGGCGCACGGCGTTGCGCTGGGGCGTCCAGGTGGCGAAGCCCTCGAACGGGGTCAGCGTCGCGCCGACGACCGTCAGTCCGCGGGCGTGCGCCCGGTCGGTGAGGGCGCGCAGGCTGTCCACGATGCGCTGCGGGTCGGCCTCCTGCGGGTACTGCTGTACGTCGTTGATGCCGAGCGCCACGACGACCGTCCGGGCCCCGGCGACCGCCAGGACGTCGCGGTCGTAGCGGTCGGTGCCGGACTGGCCCCCGGTGCCGCGGCCGATGCCCACGACCCGGTTGCCCGCGATGCCCGCGTTGGCGACCCCGTACCGGCCGCCCAGCCGGTCGGCGAGGACGTCGGTCCAGCGGGCGTTGGCGTCGGTGGTGGAGCCGCTGCCCGCGGTCAGGGAGTCCCCGATGGCGACGATCGCGCCGCGCGCGTTCACGGTGCGGACGTCCACGGCGGTCAGGTAGCGCCAGTTGGTGGTGGACCAGGTGCCGCGTTCGTTGATCAGGTACGAGGTCTGGTGCGTGTAGGGGTGGTAGGTGACCGGTCCGCCCGCGCGCGGGGTGCGGAAGCTGACCTGGAGGTCGGAGTCGGGGGCCACGGGCACGACGACCGGGTCGCTGATGACCTGTCCGCCCGCCGCGACGGTGACGGCTGCGTCGCCCTTGAAGGTCACCGGCCGGGTGTTGACGGTGGCCTGGTCGATGACCAGGGGGCCCGTGCCGAAGAGGTTCGACAGGGTGATGCGGGCGACCTCTCCGCCGATGCTGGTGTGCACGACGTTACGGATGGTGCGCCCGGGCAGTCCGTCCTCGGTGCCCGGTTCGGCGCCGACGGGCGCGGCGGCCCAGGTGGCGACCCACTTGCCGCCCGAGGTGGCGGGGTCGACCGGGTTACGGGCCGCGGCCTGCGTCTCGGAGGGCGGGAGCGGTGCCGACCGGGGGCCGGAGAGCAGCGTCGTAGCGAAGGCGACGGCGGCGGCGAGCACGGCTGTGCCCGCCACTAGGGCGATGAGCAGGGCATACCCCTGGCGCCTGGGCATGTGCGGTGGTTCTCCTTGTGATGATCGTGCTGGTCCCATGATGCGACAGGCCGTCGGGAACTCGACGTGCGGCCCGGGAGTAGGGGAGGTAGGGACAATGCGTACGTCACGGGGGCGAGGCGCACGCGGACGGGTGGAGCGGATGGAACGGACCGGATCCGGCGAGCAGGGACAGGGCGAGGACGCGGTGCAGGAGTTGCAGCAGTCGCAGGACCCGGCGGAGCCGGCAGAGGGGCCGTCGGAGCGGACACGCGGGCCGAGGGCGGGCGCGGGCCCGCTGGCCTCGTTCGCGTACACCGCCGCCGACGAGGAGAAACAGCGCGGCGTACGGCGCATGAAACTCACGGCCACCGGCCTCCTTCTGCTCGTCGCGCTCGTCTACGTCCTGGCCACCTGGGCGAAGAACTCAGGCGTGGGGGGCTGGCCGGGCTACGTCGCGGCGGCTGCCGAGGCGGGGATGGTGGGTGCGCTGGCGGACTGGTTCGCCGTGACGGCGCTCTTCCGGCACCCGCTCGGCCTGCCCATTCCGCACACAGCCATCATCCCCACCAAGAAGGATCAGCTAGGACAGTCCCTCGGTTCCTTCGTTGGCGAGAACTTTCTCTCCGGAGACGTCATTCGTGACCGAATTCACGCTCTGGGGGTCGGTCGGAGGCTCGGTGTGTGGCTCGCGGAGCCGGCCCACGCCGACCGGGTCACCGCCGAGCTGGCGACCGCCCTGCGCGGGGCGCTGACGGTCCTTCGGGATTCCGATGTGCAGGCGGTGGTCGGCGAGGCCATCACCCGGCGCGCGGACGCGGTGGAGGTCGGTCCGGGCCTCGGCAAGATGCTGGAGAAGGTCGTCACGGACGGCGGCCACCGCAAGGTCGTCGACCTCGTCTGCGTACGGGCGCACGACTGGCTGGTGGAGCACGGCGACTCGGTGATGAACGCGGTGCAGGGCGGAGCCCCCGGCTGGACGCCGCGGTTCGTGGACAAGCGGGTGGGGGAGCGGGTCTACAAGGAACTGCTGCGGTTCGTCACGGAGATGCGGGACATGCCGGAGCACCCGGCGCGCGGCTCGATCGACACGTTCCTGACCGACTTCGCGTCCGACCTCCAGAGCGACGCCGACACCCGGGCCCGGGTGGAGCGGCTGAAGTCGGAGATCCTGGGCCGCGGCGAGGTCCAGGACGTCATCGCCTCCGCCTGGTCCTCCGTACGGACGATGATCCTCTCGGCGGCGGAGGACGAGCGCAGCGAACTGCGCCTGCGGGCGCGCGCCTCGCTGATGTCGCTGGGTGCGCGACTGTCGAGCGACGAACGGCTCCAGGGCAAGCTGGACGGCTGGCTGGAGGACGCCGCGGTGTACGTCGTGACGACGTACCGCGCGGAGATCACCTCGCTGATCAGCGAGACGGTGGCGGGCTGGGACGCGGACCAGACCTCGAAGAAGATCGAGGCGCACATCGGCCGCGACCTCCAGTTCATCCGGATCAACGGCACGGTGGTCGGCGCGCTGGCGGGCCTGGCGATCTACACGGTGTCGCACGCGCTGACCGGCTGACCGGCTGACCGGCTGACCGGCTGACCGGCTGAGGGGCCGGGGGGCTGGGCGGGTTGAGCGGCTGAGCCGTTGCACGGCCGGGCGGCCGGCGGGCCGGCGGGCGGCTCAGTCGTTGGTGACGCGCCGGGTGACGGCCCAGGACGCGGCGGCCACGCCGCCCGCGACGGCGAAGACGGCGGGCCACGCGCCGACCTTCTTGGCGAGCGGGTGCGATCCGGCGAAGGCGGCGACGTAGGCGACGGTCAGCCCGGCGGCGGCTCGGGGCCCGGCCTGGCGGTTCCACTCGTACGCGGCGACGGATCCGGCGGCGGCGAGCGCCACGCCGCCGAGCGGACGCTTCTTGGTCCACCGGGCGATGCCGTAACCCCCGACGAGCCCGCTCGCCGCCACTGCCGCTGCCGGAACCTTCGTCATCGCCGCCACCATCGCTTCCTGTCAGCCGTCGGGATACCTGAGGGCGCCCGCATATCCGGGGCCCTCGTACCGGGGGCCCGCATATCCGTGGTCCGCTCTTCTCTCCGAGGCTAGCGTCGGGGACGATCCGGCCGACGGGCGGTACGGCATCACGGCGAAACGGGGGGTGCCGGGTGGGAGCGGTCACGAAGACGGTGACGGTCGAGGACGGTGAAGCGGCGGGCGCGGCCGGTCCCGTACGGCTCTTCTGCACCGACCACGGGGGCGACGGCCCGCCCCTGCTCCTGCTGCACGGCCTGGCCGGGCATTCCGGGGAGTGGGAGGCGCTGGCGGCCCGGTTCGCCGCCACGCACCGCGTGGTCGCCTTCGACGCCCGGGGCAGTGGTGCGAGCACCCGCCGCCCCGGGGACGTGACGCGGGCGGCACATGTGCGCGATGTCCTCGCCGTCGCGCACCGGTTCGGTCTGGCCGGGGAGGACACGGTCCTGGTCGGCCAGTCGATGGGCGGCCTCACCGCGCTGCTGACGGCGGCGGCCCACCCGGAGGTGTGCCGCGCGCTGGTCCTGATCGAGGCGGGTCCGGCGGGGCCGAGTCCACGACTGCCGCAGGAGATAGGGGACTGGCTCGACGCGTGGCCGGTGCCGTTCCCGGACGCGGAGGCGGCCGAGGCGTTCTTCGGTGGCGGGCCGGCGGGCCGGGCGTGGGCGGCGGGGCTCGTGCCGGGCCCCGGCGGTCTGCACCCCCGCGTCGACCGGGACGTGATGGTGGCCACCGTCCGGGAGAACGCGCAGCGGCACTTCTGGGACGACTGGGACCGGGTGCGCTGCCCGGTGCTGGTGGTGCGGGGTGAGAACGGCACGATGAAGCCGGACGAGGCGGACCGGATGCGAGCCAGGCACCGGGGGACCCGGATCGGTGTGGTTCCGGGGGCCGGTCACGACGCCCACCTGGACAACACGGCTGCGGTGTACGGGGAGATGGCGGCCTTCCTCGCGGCCTGATGTGACCCCATTCACACCTGTCACCACCGCTGTCGCCGTCGATTCGGGTGGCGGGAAATGGCCCCCAGGAGCCCTTCGTGATCTCTGTGGCGCGGTCCCGAGGATGTCCGGCGGGGCCGTACGGGCCGTTCATCTCCCGGTCATCTGGAGCCATAGAGGCAGCTCAGGTCGGTGAACGGGAGGGAGCGGCCGAACGCGCACCCCTGGCCCGGAGGGGTGGTTTGCCGCGCTTTGCATGGTGTCACGGCTATCCGTGCAATACCTCACCGATGTCGGGCCCGTTAACCAAAGTCGTCACTGTCCGAAACCGATTGTTGACGGAGAGAATCGGCGCAGGATAAGTTTCCGACCGTAATGCTAAATCCAGCACGCGGATATCGGTGAGGAATCATGGGAATGGTTATCCAGGCTCTGAACGACTACCGATTGAGCGAGTCGGAGGCGGAGAAAGTAGGCGAGTTGTCCTCCCTCGCCGCACGCTTATCGGACTCGATACCCATCGTCGTATCGGGGCTCCTCATGGACCTCCCCGAAGGAATGCGAAGAATGGTCCTGGATTTCGCCGCAGACGTGGAATCCAACGGATACTGCTTGCTGCGCGGAGTTCCGGTGGGAGAACTGCCGAAGACCCCGCAGGCACACGAGGCCCATGTCCTCGACGGTCACCCGACCAACGGAACCCTCGTCCTCGTCGCGGACCTCCTCGGCTCGCTGACCGGATATCAGGACGAGCAATCGGGCGCGCTCTTCCACGACGTGCATCCCGTGCGCGGCGAGGAGAGCCGGATCGAGAACAGCGGATCGGTCGCCTTCGACTTCCACACCGAGAACGTGCACCATCCGCTCCGGCCCGACTACCTGGGCCTGCTCTGCCTGCGCCAGGACCACGAGCAGATCGCCGCGACCCGCGTCTCCTCCGTGCGCGACGCGCTGCCGTTGCTGACGGACGGCGAGCTGGCGGAGCTGCGGAAGCCGCAGTTCCACAGCCTCTACCCGACCTCGTTCACCCGGAACATCCCGGGCCCCCGCCCCTCGGCCGGCCCTCACCCGGTGATCTTCGGCCCGGCCGGCCGCCCGTTCATGCGCTTCAACTCGCACAACACCGCGGGCGACCACCCCCGGGCGCAGGCCGCGCTGCGGGCCCTGGCCTCGGCCCTGGAGCAGGTCTGCCACGACCTGGTGCTCGCTCCGGGTGACCTCGTCGTCCTGGACAACCACGTCGTGGTCCACGGCCGCACCGCGTTCACCCCCCGCTACGACGGCCAGGACCGCTGGCTGCGCCGGTTCTACTCCCTGCGCAGCGCCCCGCTGTGGGCCCAGCGCATGATGCGGCACCCGCGGGTGCTGCCGGCGATGACGGAGATCCGCGGGGTCGTCTGACCCGGCGGCGACAGGACCCGGCCCCGGGAGCCGGGGCCATGTCACGTGAATGAGGAAGAGTGGAACTGTACGAAGTGCTCGGCCTGCTCGTCGCCGCGACAGCGGCCGGCTGGGTGGACGCGGTGGTCGGCGGTGGCGGGGTGCTGCTCATCCCGGTGCTCCTGCTGGCCTTTCCCGGGTATGCGCCGGCGGTGGCGCTGGGCACGAATAAGATCGCGGCGGTCATGGGCACCGCGACCGCCGCGTACATGTACCAGCGGCGCACCAAGCTGGACCGTTCGGTCCTGCTGCCGGCCGCCGGGCTCGCGGTCCCCTTCGGCGCGCTCGGCGCGCTGTCCGCGTCGAGCGTCCCGACGAGCTACTTCCGGCCCGTCATCATGGGCCTCCTCATCACGGTGGCCCTCTTCGTGGCCTTCCGGCCGAGTTTCGGGGTCCAGAAGTCGGACATCGTCGTGACCCCGCGCCGCCGTAATGCGGCCATTCTCATCGCGGGCGTCGGCATCGGTTTCTACGACGGGGTTTTCGGGCCCGGCGTCGGTACCTTCCTCATCATTTCCTTCACCACGCTCCTCGCGACGCAGTTCCTGGAAAGCGCGGCCATGGCGAAGGTGATCAACGCCTCCTCCAATCTGGGGGCCCTCGCGGTCTTCGCCTGGCAGGGAAACGTCCTGTGGGCCCTCGGTCTGGGCATGGCCGTGGGAAATATCGCCGGCGCGATGATCGGGTCGCGCACCGCAATGAAAAGGGGATCCGGATTCGTCCGGGTCGTCCTGGTCCTGGTGGTCACCGGAATGGTGGCCAAAATGGGATTCGACCAGTTCGCCTGACGGAAATTCATCCGACGACGGAAGAGGATCCATGGCAAGGGAATTATCCGGTCTGCTGACCCTGACCGATTACGAGCAGGCCGCCGCGTCCGTTCTCGACGCCGCTTCCTGGGCGTACGTGGCGGGCGGCGCCGACACCCAGCTCACGGTCCGTGCCAACGCGGAGGCCTTCGACCAGGTCTGGCTGCGCCCCCGCGCCCTCGGCGGGACGGGCGTCAAGCCCGACACCTCGGTGACCGTCCTCGGGCAGCGGCTCGCGCTGCCCGTCCTGCTCGCCCCGACGAGCCCGCAGCGCCTCCTCCACGAGGACGCCGAGATCGCGACCGCCCGCGCCGCCGAGTCGACGGGCACCGTGTCGATCGTCAGCACCGACAGCCACTACGCCATCTCCCGGGTGACCGGCGCGGTCGGCAGCGACAGCTGGTTCCAGCTCTACGCCTACCGGTCCCGCGACGACGTCGCCGCGACGATCGCCCTGGCGGAGGACGCCGGCGCGACCGCGCTCGTGGTCACGGTCGACGCCAGCTACGCGGCCCGCCGCATCAGCACCCGGCGCGCGGGCTTCCGTACCCCCGCGAACGTCGACTTCGGCAATCTGCGCGCGCTGGGCGTGCTCACCGGCGACATCCCGGACGGCGCGCGCATCGAACGCCTGCCGCTGACCTGGGACGACCTGGAATGGATCCGGTCCCGTACGCGGTTGCCGATCGTGGTCAAGGGCATCCTGCGGGCCGAGGACGCCGAACGCTGCGTCGCCCTGGGCCTCGACGGCGTCATCGTCTCCAACCACGGCGGCCGCCAGCTCGACGGCGCGGTACCCAGCCTGTTCGCCCTGGAGCAGGTGGCGGCCGCCGTCGACGGCCGCGGCCTGGTCCTCATGGACGGCGGCATCCGCTCCGGCGTCCACGTCGTCAAGGCCCTCGCGTACGGCGCGGACGCGGTGTGCATCGGCCGCCCCTACCTCTGGGGCCTCGGCCTGGCCGGACAGCAGGGCGTGGAAGCGGTCCTCGACCTCCTCAGGGGCGAGATCGAGGACACGCTGCTCCAGCTCGGCGCGGACTCCGTCGCCGACATCGGTGCCGACTTCGCCGTCGACGCCCGCGGAACCACGAGCACGGCGGCGCGGTGAGGCGTACGCGCCACCCTCGAACGAGCCCTCTCCATCCGGTACTTGGCAAGGAGCCTTCTCAGTGACCGCTGCGACCTCAGCGTCTTCCGCGACCGTCCACTTCTCGCGTGGCATCCCTCCGCTCGAAGCGATCCCGTCCGCCGCCATCGCCGAGCTGACAGGTTCGATCCTGGCCTCCGAACCGGACCGCGTCTTCCAGTACGCGCCCATCGGCCACCACACCGGCGACCGCGAACTCCGCGACCAGCTCGGCCTGTTCCACACCGTCGACCCCGACCGGGTCTTCGTCACCAACGGCTCGCTCCAGGCCCTCGACCTGCTCGCCGCCCACCTCCTCAAGGACGCACCCGGCAAGAAGGTCCTCGCGGAGGCGCCGACGTACGACCGCGCCGTCCAGATCTTCGAGCGGCACGGGGGGCAGGTGTCCGGGATACCCCTGCGGCACGACGGCCTCGACCTGGACGTCCTGCGCGAACGCCTCCAGGCGGAGGTGCCCGCGTTCGTCTATGTGATCCCGGACTTCCAGAATCCCGCCGGGGTGACGACGAGCGAGGAGAAGCGGCGCGAACTGGTGCGGCTCTCGGCGGAGTTCGGATTCACGATCCTGGAGGACATCCCGTACCGGGAACTCCGCTTCGCCGGCACGGCCCCCACGCTCCTCGGTGAGCTGGCGGACTCCGTCGACGGTGCCCGGGTGCTGACCATCGGCTCGCTGAGCAAGGTCCTCAGCCCGGGACTGCGCGTCGGTTACGTCATCGGCGCGCCCGGTACGCCGAGGGCCCTGGCGGCACTCGCGGAGAGCACCTACCTCTCGCCGGCCCCGCTGCTCCAGGCGGTCGCGGCACGCGCCTTCGCGAGCGGCCTGGTCCGGCGGAACATCGACGAGGTCCGCGACCTGCTGCGGCCGCGGCACGACGCGGCGGTCGAGGCGGTGCGGAAGTCGCTCGGCGACGTCGCGCTGTGCGTGCCCGAGGGCGGCTACTACATCAGCGTGCACCTGCCGGTACGGTCCCCGGAGGAGAAGTTCCTCGCGGCGGCGGCCGACGAGGGCATCGCCCTCACTCGCGGCTCGGCGTTCTATCCCGCGGACTCGGCGCCGCCGTCCGGAACGGTGTTCCTCCGGCTGCCGTTCCAGGCCCTGGGCGGCGAGGAGTTCGCCGAGGGCGTCGCGCGGCTCGCCGCTGTGGCGCAGCGGCCGGAGTAGGAGCGGCGGGGACGGCGGAGCCGCGGGGAGACGAGACGGGGAGAGGGACACGATGGCCACGGCCGAACAGGGCGCCGAGGACGACACGGACGAGGCGCCCGGGCCGGACACGGGTACGCGGACCGGAACCGGTGCCGGGACCCGGGCCGCGGAAGCCCCGGATGCGGTGACCGGAACCGGTGCGGGAACCCGGGCCGCGGGCGCCCCGGACGCGGTGACCGGGAACGCCGGGGCCCGGGGCGAGGGCGTCCGGGCGGCGTCCGGGCGGCGCGGGCTCCTGGCGGACGCCTCCCTCTCCGCCGTCCTCGCGGGCCTGATCACCGTCGTGGTCTCGTGCTCCGGCCCCCTCCTCGTGGTTCTCGCGGCGGCGTCCGCCGGCCACCTGACCGACGAGCAGACCGCGTCCTGGGTGTGGGCGGCGTGCGTGGGCAGCGGCGTGACGTGCGCCGCGCTCAGCTGGTGGACCAGGATGCCGGTGATCACCGCGTTCTCGACGCCGGGCGCGGCGGTCCTCGTCGGCAGCCTCGGGGACTACACGTACCCGCAGGCCATCGGGGCCTTCCTGGTCAGCGGTCTCCTCATGGCGCTGGTCGGCCTGACGGGCGTCTTCGGGCGGGTCATGCGCCGCGTACCGCCCGGAATCGTGGCGGCCATGCTGGCGGGCGTGCTGTTCTCCTTCGGCGTCGACCTGTTCTCGGCGCTGGACGGTGCGCCGCTCCCGGTCCTGGCCTCCCTGGCCGTCTACCTGACCGTCAAGCAGCGATCGCCGAGATACGCGGTGGCCTGGGCCCTGGTCGCGGCCGTGCTCGCCACCGTCGTCGCCCCGGGCATCCACGCCTCGTCCGTCGACGTCGGGCTGACCCTTCCCGTGTTCACGGCACCGGAGTTCACCGGTGCGGCGGTGGTGGGCCTGGCCGTCCCGCTGGCCGTGGTGACGATGGCCTCGCAGAACGCGCCGGGGCTCGGAGTGCTGGCGGCCTGCGGCTACCGTCCGAACGACCGGCTGCTCATCACCGCCACCGGGCTCGCCTCGACGGCGCTCGCACCGCTGGGCGGTCACGCCGTCAACCTGGCGGCGATCACGGCCGCGATCAGCACGGGCGAAGAGGCCCACCGCGACCCGCGACGCCGCTATGTGGCCGGTCTGGCGTGCGGCGTCTTCTACCTGCTGGCGGGCGTCTGCGGAGCGGCCCTCGTCGGGCTGTTCGCCGCGCTGCCGCCCGAACTCATCGCCGTCATAGCGGGCATCGCCCTGCTCGCCACGTTCTCCACGAGCCTCGCCCAGGCGGTGGCGGACGAGCGGGGCCGGGACGCGGCGGTGGTCACCTTCCTCACCACGGCCTCGGGCGTCACCCTGGGCGGTGTCGGATCCGCTTGCTGGGGCCTCGTCCTGGGCCTGGTGACGCACCTGGCGCTGACCGCCAGGAGGCGGCGCGACGCCCGGGACGAGGTGGCGTGAACGGCCCGGCGGCGTGCGATGCCCAGGACGAGGTGGCGTGAACGACCGGGCGGCGCGCGGTTCAGGTGCGGCGCGGCCCGTGGCCCGGAGGCGGTGCGGCGGCGGTCACTCGCAGCCGACGCCGTCCCCGTCACGGTCCAGGTGCCGCCCGTAGCCCGGGTCTCCGGTCCGGATGGGCGCGGCGCCCGCGTTCCGTACGGCGGTGCAGTTCGCGTACGAGGTGCTGCCGCCACCGCCCTCACCACTCGTACGGCTTCCGCTGCCGCTCCCGCTTCGGCTGCCGCTTCCGCCCTCGTCGGAGGACGAGGCGGACTCGCCCCACGGCTCGCAGCCCACGCCGTCGCCGTCGCGGTCCAGATGGGGCGCGTAGCCGGGATCGCCCTCCTCGACCGGAGCGGCCCCGGCGGCGCGGGCGGCGTCGCAGTTCTCGTAGTACGCGGGTGCCGCGTCCGTCGCCGGGTCCGTCGCCTTCGGGTCGGAGTCCGAGGCGTTCGAGGCGGAGGCAGGTGTCGGTTCCGCGGTGCCCGCGCTGACGGTGATGCGGACGACGGCGGTGGCGGCGGGGACCTCGGTGCCCTTCACGAGGACCTTGTACGTGAGCTCGTCCTCGCCGGCGTACCCCTCCCTGGCGGTGTACGTGACCGTGGTCCCGGACACCGAAGCGGAACCATGACCGGGCTCGGTGTCGATGCTCAGGGCCAGTTCGGCGGGGTCGTAGGTGTCGAGCAGCGCGGCCCGGTCACCGTTCTCCAGGGTGAGGGAGTCGTTGTCGAGGACGTCCACGTCCAGGCTGATGCCCGCGTCCGCGCTCTGCTCGTCGTCCATGAGCGCCAGCGCCCGTTCCACGGAGGCCGACCGACCGGCCTTCCCACCCTGGTCGTCCGCGCTGCCGTCGTCGCTCCCGCACCCCGCCAGGACCAGCGCGAGCACACCCGCTCCGGCCGATATCCGTATGCGGAGGAACCCGCGCCTGGGCCGCCGTGACTGCTTCCTCGTCTGCATGTGTTGCCCCCAACGCCGAACTCTGTGCTGTGGAGCAGCCGATGTTCGCAGTGCGCCCGGACTTACATCAGGGGCATGTCGGAAGCGAAGCGGAATTGTGATGAGAGCGTGTACAAAGCGTGTAGGGGTGACCGGAGGGGGAGGAGACACCACCCGGGAGTGGGCGGAGAGGGGTCACCGCCCGCGAGTGGAGGCGGAGGAGGTCGCCGCCCGTGAGTGGAGGGGGAGGAAGTCAGCGCGGCCCTCCGAGGGAGGCCACTACGGTGTCCCGTATGAAGGACCGCCCGACCGACATCGACGTAACCGTCCTCGCCTCCGCCCTCGGAGCGTGGGGCATCGAGCCCGCGATGCTGACCCACGCTCCGGTCGGCTTCGGCGACCACCACTGGGTCGCGGCCGACGCGGAAGGCCGGCGGACCTTCGTCACGGTCGCCGACCTCGCGCACAAGCCGCACTGCGGACCGGACGCGGCCGGGGCCTGGACAGGCCTGAGCCGTGCCATGAACACGGCGGCGACCCTCGAATCCGCTCTAGGAGCAGCGGCGTTGGTGGCACCCTTGCGCACCGGCGGTGGCGAGACGCTGCTCCGCCTGACCGACCGGTACGCCGTGAGTGTCTTCCCGTACGTGGACGCGCCCACCGGCCACTTCGGCCAGGTGCTGGCCCCCGGGGCGCGCCGGAAGCTGGTGGAGCGACTGGCCCAACTGCACGCCACACAGCCTCCGTCGACGACCCCGGTCCATGAACCGGCGCTGCCGGGCCGTCCGGCGATCGAAGCGGCGCTGGCCGACCCGCAGCGCTTCCGCGCGGATTCGGGCCCGTACGCGCAACGCTGCCAAGCCTTGCTGTCCACCAACTACGCCGCTCTGCGTTCGACGTTGGAGCGCTTCGACAGCGGTACGGCACAGCTCGCGTCCGACGCGTCGACCGCCGCCACCGTGGTCACCCACGGCGAACCCCACCCCGGCAACGTCCTGGACCCCGGAGGCCGCACCCTCCTGGTCGACTGGGACACCGTCGCCCTCGCACCGCCGGAGCGCGACCTCTGGCTCGCCACCGACGCCCCGGAGGACCTGACCCGCTACGCCGAACTCACCGGCCACCGCCCGGACCCGACGCTGCTGGCGTACTACGAACTCCGTTGGTCCCTGGACGACATGGCGGCCGCGCTCGACGTCTTCGGCACGCGGCACCCGGACACGGCCGACACGCGGCAGGCGTGGGAGGGCCTGGTCGACGCGGTGGCCGCACTGGCGGACAGCCAAGGCTAGTCGGCCCATTTTCCGTCCAACGGCCAAAGGCAAACGCAAAGGCAAGGGCGAAGGCAAAGGCAAAGACGTCCGCGTCCGCTGATAGCTTCCTGCGATGAGTGAGCGACTGCCGAGCGGCGGCACGGAACTGTCACCCGACGAGATCGAGGCCCTCGACGCCAGGTGGTCGTCCAGTTGGACTCCGGTCGAGGTCGCGCAGCGGCTGGCCGGGGTCAGCGTGCCCTGGTGTGTGGCAGCGGGCTGGGCGCTGGACCTGTTCCGGGGCGGGCAGACACGCGTTCACGGGGACATCGAGATCGCGATTCCGGAGACAGGCTTTCCCGAGGTCCGCCGCCGCTTTCCCGGCTACGTCTTCGACGCGGCGGGCAGCGGCCGGATCTGGGAGGACGCCCGGCCGGAGACGCTGGCCGCCGTGCACCAGACATGGCTCCGTGATCCGGCCACCGGCAACTACCTGCTCGACGTGTTCCGGGAACCGCACGACGGCGACACCTGGATCTGCCGGCGCGACGCGAGGATCCGGCTGCCCTACAGCGAGATCGTCCACCGCACCGGGGACGGCATCCCGTATCTGGCGCCCGAACTGGTGCTCCTGTTCAAGGCCAAGCATGCCCGCCCGAAGGACCGGAGGGACTTCGACGCGACCGTCCCGCATCTGACCCGAGCCCAGCGCACGACCTTGGCGGAGCTGCTCGCGCGGGTACATCCGGGGCATGCCTGGCTCACGGACCTGTAGCAGGGACCGGCCGGTTCAACGGCGGGCGGTTCAACGGCGCGCGGCAGTAGCCAGGTTGCGAGAGGGGTGGTGAGCGGGGGGCGCACTTTTCCCGGACGTCGGGACGGGGCGAAACCGTGCGGTACCGTGACGACGACATCACGCTCTGTGCGCGCACGTAGGCGGGCATGGAGCGGCCCCCGGAGGTGCTAGAACACCCGCCCGAGGGCCTAACACCCCCAGTGGCAGGAGCCCACTAGAAATGCTGCGTCATGTTATCGCGCCCTCTTCGGGCTGGACCAAAGCCCCGCACACGGTCGTACGCGACCGGCGGATGAACAGCGATGCGAAGATCCTCCTCCTGTACGTCCAGGGTCTCCCCGACTCCGCCACGAACCGCCCGCTCGGCGAACTGGCACGGAAGCTGGAGATGAAGGGCCGCCCGTACCAACTGGCCAAGAAGCAACTGGTGGAGCACGGTTACGTCCACGAGTGGCGGACCCAGAGCGACGGCGGGCGCTGGGCGACGGACCAGCTGTTCACGAACACGCCGCTGACGAGTGCCGAGGCGAGGATCGTACGGGCGACGCTGGCGCCGGATGGCGGGCGTCCGCAGGGAGTGACGGTTGCTGCCCCTCCGCCGACGCCGACGCCGCTGCCGGGTGTGCGGTATCCGGCGGTCGGCGGGCCGAGGTCCCGGGCGGCCGGTGGCTCTGAACCGGAGGAAGACCACAGTGATAAGACCACTCCCCACCCACCCTCCGAAGCGGAACGGCGAGAGCAGCAGCAGTTAGCGGAACCGGACCCGGACCCGGACCCGCAACCGGAACCGAAGCCGGGACCGCAACCGGAACCGGAAGCACTACGGGACCCGACGCCGGACCACGCCCCCGATGCGGCCGGATCACCCCCACCGCCCCACCGAGCCCCACCACCCCTCCCCGCCCCGGCACCCCACCCCGCCTCCCAACTGGCGAAGGCGGAGCGGCTGCTGCTGTCGCTGCGGCACACACGCCGTGACTTGTTGCTGGGGGTGCGGGAGGCGCGCGGGCTGGCGGTGGAGGTGGTGAAGTGGCTGGAGGGCGGCCTGCCGGAAGGGGACGTGCGGCAGGCGCTCCTGGCCGACCCGCCCGAGAACGGGGTGCGCTCGGCGGTGGGATTCCTGCGCCACCGCCTGATCCAGAAGTGCCCGGTGACCCCGCTGCCGGCGCCGCCGCCCCCACCGCCCGTCAGGGACCTGATCGCCTGCGCGGGCGCGGGGGAGGAACACGTCTTCCGCCCGCTGGGCGACGAGACGCTGTGCGCGGACTGCCGCAGGGCGGAGGCGTACGCGAGCTGGATGGTCGACACGGACACGTACGACTTCCCCGAGAACATGACCTGGAGGCAACGCGTCGAGGCGGTACGGAAGGCGGACGCGCTCCGAGCCGCGCGCTCATCCCAGGGCGACGCGGGCGACGACGGGCAGATGGTCGCTGCCGGTGGCGGGCAGGGTGCGGATGTGGCCGACGGTGGCGGAGCGGGCCATGACCTGATCGATCCGGGCCAGCGGAATGGAAGCGGGGAAACTGAAGGCGAAGCCGCGCTCGGCCACGTTCAGGCGTGAGGTGAGGGGCTCCAGCCCCCGGTCCTCCACGGTCCCGTTGAGATCCCCGAGCAGCACCACCGTATCGACGCTCTCGGCGGCGATGGCGCGCCCGAGCAGCTCGGCACTCCGGTCTCTCCGGTCGGACGCGAGCCCACCGGCCCCGACCCTGACGGAGGGCAGGTGGGCGACGTACGCGGCGACGTCCCCGTACGGCGAAGCGACGACGGCACGCACGCCACGGCTCCACCCATCCGCGATGCTCGGGGGCTTGATGTCGACGACCCGCTCCCCGCTGAGCGGGTACTTGGACCAGAGCCCGACGGTGCCCCGGACGACATGATGCGGATAGTCCGCGGCGAGAGCCTTCTCGTACACGGACAGGTGCGGGACCACCAGCTCCTCCAGCGCGACGAGATCGGCCCCGGCCTCGATCAGCGCCCGGGCGGTCCCCGCGGGATCAGGGTTCTCATCACTGACGTTGTGCTGGACGACGACGAGCTCGCGCCCCTCGCCCTCCGTACCGGGCAGGAGCAACCCACCGAAGAGATGCACCCAGACCCCCACGGGGAGCAGCACCGCCACCAGGGCGACGGCGGACCGCCGCACCAGAGCGAGCACCAGCAACAGGACGACGATCACGCCGGCCCACGGCAGAAAGGACTCCAGCAGACTCCCGACCCGCCCGACGGCGTTGGGCACCCCCCGGTGGAACGCCATCACCCCGGCCAGCAGCACGGCAAGCCCGGCGAGGACGAGCCCCCGCCGACCGCCTCCGCCGCCAGGAACCTCCCGCCCCGCCGCCGACGCCGCACGAGGGTCTGCCCGCTCCACCATGTCTTCCCATCCGCTTGGTCTCGCTTACAGGACGAGTGACCGGGCGAACAGGGTTCCTGTCTCACCTGACGATCTGGAACGGGGAGCAGAGGAACAGGAGGTCAGGGCCGCATTTGATGTGGCCCGAGGCAGCCGGAGATCATGTCGGCTCACCCTGCGGAGTCCGGCAACGGAACCGCGGGGAACGGGGATATCGGGGACACGGGGAGAATTTCTACGGTGGCGTGGGACGAATGGGAACAAATCAAAGCTGACGTCGCGGCGAATGGGTCGGCGCACATGCAGCTGAACCAGGCCCCGGCGCAGGGCGGAACCACGGGCGGTTCGACTTCGGGGGATCTGAAGTCGAACAGGAAGACGTGGGTGAAGGCCGGTGAGGGAGTCACCGGCCTCAAGGAGGGCGTCGGCAAGGCGCTGACGAAGCTGGCCGACGGTCAGACGGGGCTGGGGGACACCACCGGATCGCAGAGCGCGGCGGCACAGAAGGAGCTCTACGCCTCCTGGAAGAAGTATGTGAGCGATGTGAGCGGCCGCTGTGAAGCGCTGGGCGGACTTCTGCGGGCAGCGGGCCACGACCTGTCGAAGTCCGACGAGGAGGCCAAGACGGAGCTGGAGAAACTCAAGGTGAAATACGGTGACACCGAGCCCGTCGGCGGCCAGGCGAAGGAGAAGTGAGCCCGGTCATGGACCTTGCGACACTCAAAGCCTTCAAGCCGTCGGAGTACGAAGAGGCCGCGGACGGCTATCGGACGACCGGTGACATGGCCTCCGAGGCCAAGGACGCGATCGACAACCGGATCAGTGTGGAACTCCGCAACCAGCTGGAGGGCGAAGCGGCGAAGGCGGCGGTCGAGGAACTGAAGAGCCTCTCGAAGAACTTCCACTACACGCAGACCGAGTGCGGCCTGGTGAGCACCGCGCTGAACGGCTTCGCCTTCGACATCGCGGTGGCCAAGCGCAAGCTGGAAGCGGCCATGGAGGACGCACGGGCCGGCGGCTGCACGGTGAACGCGAACGGCTCCGTCTCGTATCCGGCGGGCAGGAAGCCCGGCGACGAGAAGACGGCGGACGGCGGCACGGTGACCGGGAGCGCGGGCGGCAGCGCGACGTCCGACGCGCTGGAGCGCCAGGCGGTGAACATCCACCCGAACCCGTACTACGGCAGGGCGATGGCCTACGCGAACCGCATCGCCGACGCCCTGGAAGAGGCCACGGACGCGGACACGAAGTGGGCGCCGAAGCTGCGCGCACTGAAGGCCGACGACGACTTGACGGTCTCCCACCGCGACTGGGCGGACGCGCAGTCGGACACCGGCGGCGTCCGCGAGGCGGGCAAGGCCTACATCGACTCCCTCCCGGAGCCCCCGAAGGACGGCAGCCCGAAGGACAACGCGGCCTGGTGGAAGGGCCTCAGCGCGGAGGAGCAGTCGGCGCACCTCGCCCTGAACGCTGCTTCGATCGGAGCACTGGACGGGCTGCCCGCCGTGACGCGTGACGAGGCCAACCGCATGGTGCTTGCACACTCCAGGGCACATGTGGAGCTGGAACTCGCCAAGATTCCTGCCGAGCCCGCGAGGTACTCACCCAATAACAATGGCACGTACCCGGCTGTCATTCAGAACGCCAGTTGGACCCAGTGGAACGAGAAGTATGGTGAGCGGTTCGCGCAGCTCACCAAAAATCAGGACGGCATGAAGAGCATTCAGGAACGGTTCGACTCGACTGGCGTGAATGGGCTGCCACCCGCCTACCTCTTGGGATTTGATACCGAGAAGGACGGTCGAGCGATCGTTGCCAACGGTAATCCCGATACTGCGGCTCACACGGCCGTTTACGTTCCTGGCACCACGTCGAATCTCGGCGCGATTGGGGGTGACGTTGAACGCATGACTGAACTCTGGCGAGAGTCAGATGCGATGTCCGGAGGGAAAGAGGTCTCCACCATCACTTGGCTGGGGTACGACGCTCCGCAGAGTGTGGTCAAAGACGCACCGTTCCGGCACTATGCCGATGACGGGGCCCCCGCGTTCAACCAGTTCATGGACGGCCTCAATGTGGCCAACAGTACCGACTCCGGAGGACATCACACGGCCATCGGGCACTCATACGGCACGACGCTGATCGGCTCTGCGGCTCGTCAGGGCGAACTGAACGCGGATGACGTGGTGTTCGCAGGGAGTCCAGGTGTGCAGGTAGGGGAGGCATCACAGATGGACGTGCCCAAGGGGCATGTATGGAACGAGGAGGCCGAGGACGACCCAGTGCCCGACCTCGGACGTTTCGGTCACGGCGGCAGCCAATGGCACATGGGCGGTGGAGTGGGCATCATCCCCAGCGATGAATTGTTCGGAGCGAATCAGATGTCCACTGATGGTTCGGAAGGGCATAGCGAATACTGGGTTCGGGACACGGATAGTCTGAGGAATCAGGCAGCGGTCGTAACGGGTCAGTACGGAAAGGTGCAAATTGAGGAATAGTATCTTCGGTAGAGTCCTTCTGGGCGCCACAATACTTACCGTACTCACAGGATGTAGCATGAATGAAAAAACGGATTCTGACGGCCCGAAACCGGTAGGAACGCGAAGCATCGACGATGTCGACGCCGAAACGAAGCAGATTTCCAGCCAGATTCTCGACATCATCGCTGTGAAGGGAACGATGTCCAAGTCGGGTCCTGGAGTGAGTACGTGCGAGGGTGCAGAGCGGGGGAAGCTCTTCCTCATGCGCCATCCCTGGAGCCTGACCGGCCCTTCCGACGCTGAACTCATGAAGGCCATGACCCGTCTTAAGGAAGATCTTCCGAAGCATGGCTGGAAGATCGTCGGATATGGGCCGAACAGCTCCAAGGCCAAGTCGCTGGAGCTCACGGCGGATCATGACGAGAAGAAGTTTGCCGTCAAGGTCGAATTCTGGGAGAAGAACAGCGGTGGGGACACCAACGAGCCCACCCTGCTCGTCAACGTGGTTTCCGCCTGTTATCAGGTCCCGGACGGCGAGAAGGTCGACCGGTTCTGAGGACGCCGCAGTGACACCGGAGCGGCGTGATCGGCAGCCCACGCTGCCGATCACGCCGCCCGGTTCGGTCGGCTCCTCGCTCAGCGGATCACGTGGTGTACTCCTTCTCCGATGCGGCGGCTCGGACCAGGAACTGAGCGAAGTCGTCCACATCGAGACCGGCCAGGTGCTCGACCAGCGCCTGACGGACGTCCCGCACATGCGCGGACAACCGCTGCCCCGTGATCTCGCCGGGAAGGATGACCCGCCGGAAAGCATCCTTCTCGATCACACCGCTGACGAGCTTCTCCGCGACCCAGACCGGCGTGCGCTCCCGGATCGCGAACGTCAGGTGGATGCTGCGGGCCTCCGCGCCGAGCGTATGAGGGTGGTGCACCCACCCTCTCGGCAGGAGCAGTGCCTGACCCGGTCGGAGATCGACCTCCAGATCGGGGCCCGCGGCCTCCCACTGCGGGATGAAGCCTGCATCCCGGACGCGGAATGATTCCTGGTACGCCCGCATCGGGGAAGGGAACATCGGGCGCCAGAGCTGCCACTGCTTGACGCCCGCGATCTGCACGATGACGGCCATCTGCTGGTCCCAGTGGTGGACCAGGCCCTGGCGGCCGGGTGGGGTGACGAAGGCGTGCAGGTAGTTGCTGTAGCCGGTCTCCTGCTGGATGCCGCGGGAGACGTCCGCCAGGAAGGGGACGACCCGCTGGAGGTTGCCGAGCCGGATCGTATGGCCGTCCTCGTACAGACTCCGCAGCTTCGCCGGGTCGGTCCGGCCCGCCGTGCGGTGGCGGTCGGGGTGCAGCGCCGTGCCGTCACTCACGACGGCGATCTCGTCGGCGGGCACGCACCCGGTGTCCAGGTAGTGGTCGATGGTCTCCGCGTTGATCACACGGTCGAGCTCGCCGGCCTCACGTTCGTACACGCATGGCTTGTCCGGCCAGGAGGTCAGGAGCGCTGTCACGCCCGGTTCGGGCAGTAAGAGGTTGAGTGACACGGATGGCTTCCTCGCTTCACGTCGCCGAAGGGGTACGGAGGTCAGGCGGGCGGGAGGGGGCAGGGGAGACCGGGATGGTGGTGGTTGAGGCAGCACACCACCGAGAAGGAGATCAGGCTCTGGGACTTGGTGTAGTGCACCCAGCAGACGTCGACTCCTCGGGGAAGGGAGTCCATCGCGTGCGCGATCTTGTCTTCGAGGGTGACGTAGGCACGGCCGCCGTCGTCCCTCTCGGCAGGAGGATTCGCCTCGTACGTGCTCTTCAGCCACGTGGCGGCGGCCACCGCACAGGTCCAGGTGCGGTCCGTAGCCGTCTGGTCCTGCCGCATGAGCCAATGCCCGGTCATGAGGGGCGGCAGCGCCGAGGCGACGAAGGCGCGAGTCTGCTCGGAGTTCAGTTCCCCACCCGGACGGCGTAGCGCCTCCTGGCCGTACGCGTCCCTGCTGCCGGTCCACGGACCGTATCCGTGCCAGTGCCCTGACCAGGTCATCTGCGCCCTTCGCTAGGGGAGACGGGCCGGCCCGGAGCCTGTCCGGTCCGGCCCACTGTGTAGTGCTTCGTGCTCAGGAAGGGGGCCAGGTTAGAGCGTCAGGCCCCTCGTCCTGACCCACCCGGCGACGAAGTCGTCGAGCTCCGCCCCGGTGAAGCGCAGCTCCTTGCCCGCGCCCTCGGGCTTGCTGTCACGGAGGACGAAGGATGCCTCCGCGCCGGGGATCGCGGCGAGGCTCACGCAGGTCTCGTTGGAGCCGCCGGCGTTGCCGCCGCAGTAGGTGGCGAAGGCGTCGGCTGCGGGGGCCGACAGGGCATAGAGATTTCCGTTCATGGGAGAGTCCCTTCGGTGCTGATGTCGCGGAGATCCGGTCTCCGCACCGTCGTGCTCGCGGCCCCGCCCGGCTGCCGACCGTCCACGGAGACAGCCGGGCGGGAGTCTGTGGGCGTGGTGGCGTGTGCAGTTCAAGGCTGCGGTGAGGGGCAGGGGGTGCGCGGTGCTCTGGCTACCGGCCTGACCACACTGCCGCGATGATCGACGAGCCGATGGCTGCAAGGCAGACGACGTAGGCGATCTGCCGGGCCCGCTCGCTCACCGCCCCGCGCCTTGTCCTCGCCCCGGAACCGGCCGTACAGGAAGGGGCGGTCGGGACGAGATTGCCCCTCCTGTGTCGTCGACGATGTTCATCGCAGCGAGTTTCCGGAGGACCCGGGCCAGTGCTCGGACGTGGCAGTGGATCTCATGCGACAGGGCTCCCGGAGCCGGAGGGTTGTCGAGGAGGTGGGTGACCTCCAGGAGGTAGCCACGGTCAGGCCCGCTCATGCCTCGCGCCCCGGCTGAGAGAGCGCCGGCGAGCGCTACCGCCCTGCCCCGCAGGGAAACTGCCGCGTCGTCGAGTTCCGCGCGGGTGGTCGTACCGAGCCGGAAGGCGAGTACGCGCCGCACTTCGTGCTCCGTGTCCGCCTCCTCACCTGCCACTACCTCCCTGGGGCGGCCCGCGCCTGTGGCGCTGCATGTCTTCATCACGTCGGTCACTGGGCTTCTCCGCTCATGGCCGCTTTTGATCGCGTTCTGTGTAGAGATAACTGCGCCCCGTGCTCATCCCGGTACCGTTGGAGACAGGCGTAACCGTGAAAGCCATGAATTTCCGGGGAGTTGGTGTGCCCGTGGCACCTAGGAGCGACCGCAACTCAGGCATTGAGAACCTCCTTGAACAGGCTGGATGGTCCCGGACGCAGCTTGCGAACGCCGTGAATCGCACGGCCGGAGAAGCGGGCCTGGCGCTGAAGTACGACCAGTCCGCCGTTTCGCACTGGCTGAGCGGGACCCAGCCGCGAGCGCAGGTCCGGCCAGTGATCGTCGAAGTGCTCGAACGGAAGCTCGGCCGTCCGGTGACCTATGCCGAAGCAGGACTCCGCTCACCGAAGGACCAGTCAGCGGGCTCCGAAAGCACCGCTGATTCCCTCTTGGATCTCGGAAGGGCTGACATGGACCCCTCACGGCGCGGCGTTCTCGCAGCAAGCCTGTACTCGGCTGCCCTTGCCGTCCCTCTTTTTGCAGGTGAGGCCAGTGCCGAGGAACGGAAGCGCACGGTGCGGCCGACTGGGCGAATCGGTGCGGCAGAGGTGGCGACCGTCCGCACGATGACGGACCGGATCGCGGAGATTCTCGACGAGCTCGGCGCCGGACACGCTCGTCCGATGGCTGCCGCCTTTCTCGTCAACACCGTCGCGCCGTACCTGCACGCTTCCGCTACCGGACCGGTTCGACGCGACATGCTCTCTGCCGCGTCCGACCTGACCTACCTCACCGGCTGGATGGCCATGTACGAGCGGGCCCACGGTCTCGGCCAGCAGTATTACGTGAAGGCGTTGCGCCTCGCGCAGGAAGCATCCGACCACGTGACGTACTGCCGTACCTTGCGCGGCATGAGCCTCCAGGCATCTCATCTGCGGTACGGACAGAAGGCATTGGAGCTCGCCGACTCAGCAGCTGAGGCGGCACCGGATGCAGGGCCTCGCTTGGTGGCCTTCCTCCGCGGACAGCAGGCGCACGCCTCCTCGATGGTCGGAGACCGCCGCGCTGCCTTTGAGAGGCTGCGCGAGGCGGAGTCCGCGCTCTCCCAGGCCGATTCCAGGCGGGAGTCGATCGGTGGCTACGACCAGGCCGCCTACCAGTTCCACGTGGCCCACGTTCTGTACGAGACACGTGATCTGCCGGGCTCCATCGCAGCACTGAAGACCTCACTCCGCGTGCAGCCCAAGCAGGAGAGGCAGGGGCGACTCCACGCCAACGCGGTCATGGCTCAACGGCAGTTCGAGTTCGGCCACATTGAGGAGGCCTGCACCACGTGGGGCTCCTTCCTCGACGACTACGTGGGGCTCTCGTCGGCACGCGGCGACGAGCACTTCACGACCATGCGCAAGCGCATCGCGCCGTACGGCAAGATCAGGGCCGCACGCGAGCTCCAGGAGCGGTCGCGACAGGTGGCGGGGATGAAGGGATAGATCTCCTGCCAACTGCGGGTGCAGCTCGGTATGCGGGTCGGCGGGCGCCTTGGAGCAGCGGGAGGAATACCCCTCGAAGCGAAGGGCTCCGCATGACGGCATGGCAGGTACGGCTCATTGGAACAGGAAGTGGAAGTACAGATGCCCTCGGTTCATGAGGACGTGGAAAGCGGCGAGGTCATCGTTCACGGACGGCCGTTGACTGATACCGGCGACATCGCGCAGTTGCAGCACGTGTCGGAGGGCGAGGTGGCGGTGGCCGTGCCGCGCGAACTGTTGGCCGACTGGATGCCGAAGGGCGCGACCCGTCAGGCGCGGATCATCGGACTGGATGAGTTCGAGGGGCTGTTCCGTACGTTCAGCCACTCGGCCTGGCGGCTGGAGACCCGGCGGCGCTTCGCCAGTGACGAAGTCACCGACACCTACCGCCAGTTCGTCGAGACCGGCAGTGTCGACTGGTCCGTGGAGGATCCGTACTGCGAGCTGATCCGTTCCCAGACCGCGCAGGGCAAGCGTGTCGAACGGGTGCGGATCGTTGATCAACCGCCGACCACAGGGCAGCTTTACCTCCTGAACAACGCGAAGCGGAACAGGGGCCTGGGGGAAGACATCCGGAACGTATGGCGAGTGGATGCCGATCGTCTCCGAATCCCGGCCGAGGACTTCTGGGTCTTCGACAGCCGGCTTGCCGCGAAGCTCCGCTTCGACGGCGATGACCAGCTCGTGGACGTCGAGTTGATCACTGAGCCGGCCGAAGTCGTCCGGTACTCCGTCATCCGTGATGCGGCATGGCATCACGCGATGCCCTACGAAGAGTTCGCGGTGAAGTTGAGGGACGGCGAGTAAGGGCAGAAGGGGCAGCTGTAAGGGACGCGCCCGCGTCGCGGCCTGAAGGGCATCCGCTGGGATGGCAGATCAGCCCTCACGGCGTGATCAAGAGCGGTTCATGCCTCAAGGCGTCCATCCTGAAGGGCCGATACGAAGGAAACCCACGAAGTCGGCCGGAAGAGCAGAGAGCCCTCTTCCACGGCTTTCGAGTCGCGTATAGCCGTCGCTTCGCCAAGGCGCGCGGCCTCTACGCATTCAGTGGTGTTGCCGCCGCTGTGTGAGGACTTGAACCAGCTCTGGGCATCGCTGGACGAGGTGGAAGGCATTCTTCAGATCTCCTTGCAGACGCGTTCGATCACAGCTGATGACGCCGCCATGTCCAGCGCCTGCGCGCGCAGATAGTCGAACGCGAGCCGGTACCGGTCCAGTTCGTGCTCCTTCTCCATGAACACAGAGCCGACATGGAGATCTACGTAGACGACATCGAGCGACGGTTCCGCTCCTCCCAGGATGACGAAGCTGCCCAAAGCCGCCGCATGCGCTCCCTTGGAGAACGGGAGGACCTGGAGGGTAACGCCCGGGGACTCGTTCGCCCTGAGGAGGTGACCGAGCTGCTCTCGCATGATCGCGGGCGACCCGACCACACGTCGGATGACTGACTCGTCCAGGATGGCCCACAGGTGCGGAGGCCGTTCGCGGGCGAGGATCTCCTGGCGCTTCATGCGGATATCGACGAGCCGTTCGACCTCCGTAGTCGCCAAGCGCATCTCATTGGCCTGCTGAATCGCGGTGCTGTACCCCCGCGTCTGCAAGAGGCCGGGTACGTACATGCAGGAAAAGTGGTCCTCGCGCGCCGCCTCGTCTTCCAGTGTGAGGAGGAGGTTCATGTCGGCGGGGATCGATTCGCTGAACGGACCCCACCAGCCCTGCCGTTTCGCGTCCTTGGCGAGAGCTACGACCGCGCAGCGCTCAGCTTCCGACGCGTCGTACTGCCGGCACAGGGCGTCGACGATGGGCCACTTCACTGGGCCTTCCTGAGTCTCGTACCGGCTGACGGTGGCCTTCGATACACCTACCAGCCGGCCAGCTTCCTCAAGGGTCAAGCCTCTGCTTGCTCGCAGCTTCCGCATCATCGCGCCGAGCTGACGGCGACGCGTGGTGGTCGTTCTGACGGGCATCGAAGGCTCTTTCCCTTGCTGCAAACCTCGGGCTGGGCGTGCAACAAGGCTAAAGCCGCCCGGGGTTAGGCACGGGTCATTCACTCGATCGAGGTCCGTGAGAAGTTACATGGTGAGACTTCTCGCTGGCATACTCTCCATCGGAACACTACGCAGCGTCGCCGTTCGAATGCGGTGGGCGCAGCTCCGCTATGGCGTGAGGGGAGAGACGGCATGTGCCACCACGAGAGCGAGGAAGCGTGTCCTCGGTATGTGGTGCCGTTCAACGCGGCGCCGGCCCAGCTGTCCGAGCTGCGCCGGGCGGTGAGATCTCAGCTCGGCTCGTGGGATGCGTCAGCGGTCACGGCGGAGGCCGAACTCGTCGCTACCGAGCTTGGAACCAACGTCATCAAGCATGTCGGCCGGGACGTCGCCGCCTCGCTCGTTCTTGAACTGAGGGATGGACGCGTCCGGCTGGAGGTCCATGACCGGAGCCATGCCCTGCCGGCGCCTTTGACTGAGACCTGCGCGGACAGTGATGAGTGCGGCAGAGGTCTGCACCTCATCGCCGCGATGGCGCACGACTGGGGGGCAGCGCGCACGGCAACCGGGAAGGCCATCTGGTGTGAGCTCTCCTTGAAACCAGCAGGGTGTGAGGGTCGCACGGGGCGTGTGGCCGCGGTGCTCTCGGCGTACGGCCAGCACGGCAGTACGCAGAGTCTCGACCTTGCCGCGCTTGACGACACGGTTACCGACGTCATTGCTGACCTGCTCCATTGGCTTGCTGCCCAGGGAGGAGACCCGTACGGTGCCCTTGGCCGCGCTCAGATGCACTACGAAGCCGAGGCGGCCTGAGGTGACGGCACGTTACGTTCATTCCTCCTGAGCCGCCGCGGCGAGCAGAAGGCCGACGTCTGCGTACTGCTCGCTGTCGTGGAGTGCGGACGCGATGTTGAGTACCGCCTGTGCGTCGCGACGGGCTGCGTTCGTGATCACTTGATCTGCTGCTTCCTCCAGGCCGACCGCTCGGCATCGGGCGACAAAAATCTGGACATCACGGGCAGGAAGCGTGGTCGCGGCGCTCCACATCATGATGTCGGCGTCTCTCGACCGGCCGGCGGAGAGGTTGTCGGCGAGCGTCCTGATCTCAGGCCAGGCGGCATCAGCAGGTGTGGTGAGGTGCCGGTCCCCCTCTTGCAGGGGGACCGGCACCTTCGCTTGTGCCGGAGCCCGCGGAATGCTGTGGCGCGGAGTCGACATCCGGACGCGAGGTCGGCGCGGTCGGCGGCGGACGGACTTGGCGGCCGGCGAACCTGCCACCATGGGCGGTGGCTCAGAGGAGCTGACACGGGCTTCGGGCGAACCGGCAGGGCAGCAGTCACAGTGCTTCACCAGCGCTTTGTCGCGGAGCTCCAGCAGCGAGTGCAACGAGCAGGGCATAGGCCTTGATGACGTGGCCGCCTCGTCGCGAAGAATCTTGTAGAGCTTCTTGACGTGCTCGGCTTCGGGAATCCGGCCGCCGTTGAAGTGGTTCGAGAGCGATGTCGGAGCCAGGTACACATCCTCGGCGATCTGCGCCTGAGTCCGGTCGCTGACTTCCCGCAGCTCGCGCAGCCTCAGAACGAAAGCCCTTTGAGCGGGGGGAACCGAGCTGCGCAGCTCTTTCCACCGGTGGGATCTCTTCGGCAATCTCTGCTCCTCAAGAGTGCGGCCCGGCCACTACCCGTACAGGTCAGGGTGATTCTCCGTGTCACGGCGTGGCCGGGGAAGCGGTACAGGTTTTCCGTCCGCCCTCGAAACCTCGTCAGGGCTGGTGTTGAGGAACCCGCAACGGCAAAGGTGTTCCTCACGAGGACCCTCGCGGACAGCCGCTCGGGACTTGATGTCTGTCGAAGCACCTGAAGTCTGAAGCGAGGAGACCCTGATGACTCTGCCGTCGTGGACGGATACCAAGTACGGCACCATGAAGCGTGCCGCCCTGTGGCTGGTCACCGTCGTAGGCGAGGGCAACGTCTTCACGAAGGAAGATGTAAAGGGCGCCTTTCCGGGGGTGAGCCAGGCCGACCGGCGGGTGCGCGACCTTCGCGACCACGGCTGGCAGATCGACACCAACCGTGAGGACGCGGGACTCGGGCAGCACGAGCAGCGCTTCGTGAAGCCGGGGCTGCCGGTCTGGGAACCTGGCAAGGCTGCGAAGTCCGGGACCGCCGTCACACAGACGCAGCGCCGGGATGTCCTGGCGCGTGACGGACACCTGTGCCGTTCCTGCGGAATCGCTCCCGGAGAGGTGTACGCCGGCAGCTACGAGTCCGCACAGCTGGACATCGCCCGGCGGGTGGTGAAGCAGATGGCCGGCGGCGAGCAGGTCGAGCTGGTCGCGGAATGCAAGCGGTGCCGTGTCGGTGGCCGTGGGCAGGCAGCCGATCTGAGTGCGATTCTGGGCCGCGCCGGCCGCCTCGGATCACTGGAGCGCGGCCTGCTCCTGCGCTGGATCGACCAGGACAAGCGCGAGTTCAGTGCCGCTGAAGAGCTCTGGGCCGTCTACCGGACGCTTCCGGCTGAGTCGCGGGCCAAGTTCCGTGAGGCTCTGTCCTAGCACGCTGGTATCTGACGGATGGCGAGTGGCCAGTGCTGCCGTACTGGCCGACGAGTGAGCTGCTTCCTCTCAGCACTGAAGGAGATCTGACGATGAGTAAAGACTTCGGACGCCCGCCTCTGGCCGACGAGAACCAGGACCGGGTGGAGCGCCGCCTGAAAGAACTCCGGGACGCTGGCGGCGTTCAGGAAACTCTCCGCATCGAATGGCGGGGCCAGCCGATTCAGGTCGAAGTCATCGATATGCCGGTGAAATCTCTGTACTACAACCCGGGAACGCACCGGATCCGTGCCCAGCGCACCTACGACCCGGTCCGTGACCGCGGTCTGGACGAGGACGCGTTCAGCGCCGAAAGCCAGGACTACCTCCACCACCTGCTGAGGGCGCTGCCCGCAGACCCGTCCAAGCGGGATCCTGACTTCGATGTTCTCCTGGAGAGCCTTCGCGGGTTCAAGCAGAACGACCCCGGCCTCATCACCCGGGACGGGATTCTCGTCAACGGCAACACCCGCCGGGCCGCGCTCAAGGATCTGGCCGAGCCCAGTATTCGTGTGGGGGTGCTCCCCTCATCGTGCACGTGGGACGACATCAACCGCGTCGAGCTAGCGCTTCAGTTGCGTAAGGATCACAGGCGGGACTACTCCTACATCAACCGCCTGCTGGCCATTGACGAACAGCTCGGCCTAGGCCGCACGCACGCCGATATCGCACGCGAGTTCCGGACGACCACACGCGCCTGCGAGCAGGATCACTGGGTTCTCACGACGCTGAACGACCTGGTCGAGCGGAGCAGGGCCGACGATGCGCAACTGCGGCTGCTCGACTTCGAAGATCACCAGGAGAAGCTGAAGGAGCTTCACCGACGTTGGGTGAAGGAGTCGGCCTCCAGCCAGGATAAGGCTGAGCTGATGAAGGAGAGCCGGCTGACCGCGATCATTCTCGGATTCTCGAAGACTGATGTGCGGCTCATTGAACCGGACTTCACATCGCGGTACCTCGACACCCGGCTCCCCGAGTTCGTCAGGTCTCAGGTGCCGGCCGTTGCTACCGCCGCGACGGTGGCGATTCCGGGGCTGAACCGTACCGTCCGCGCCGCCGACCCCAAGGTCGCCGAAGCACGGGCGCTCACCGACTTCGTTCTCAGAGCGAAGTCGGTGGAGGCCGCGGGCGACAAGGCCTCGTTGGAACAGGTTGCCGAGGCTGCCAAGATCATCAGCGCAGTGAGGGAGGCAGTGGAGGAGGCGCTGGAGCCTGCGGGAAAGGACGCCCGAGTCCGCAAGCGGAAGCAGGCGGCGCCTGACCGCATCGTGGATGCCTGCCACGACATCGACCAGTGCATTACCGACCTCGTTCTCTCCCGCGCGTCGCGGAGCCTCGACGAGGAGATCTTCGACGAAGCGGTGCTCAAACTGCGGGAGAGTCTGGGCAAGCTGGCGATGGAAGCGGCTCGCAGCATCAAGGAACCCGGGGACGGCGTCACCTGGTTGCTCGATGCCGCACGCAAGGAGGACGGAGCGTGACAGGCCAGGCAGAACCGTCTCTGCGGATCGCCTTCGACGTGACCCGCACACGGGCAGTCCTCCGAGCGCGGGAGGGGCGTCAGTCAGATCTTGCCCAGCTGGCTTCCCGGTTCCCGGGTGGCGGGCAGCGAGGCCCGCTGTCCGCGGAAATCGAGCTTGAGGCGTTTCTGGTCGGACTTGGCGAACTCGGGACCTGGCCATCGCCCGAGGACGTCGAGTGGGATGACGAACTCGCCCAGTTGGTGGGCGGGGTCCTGGATGACGCGGACGCTGCTCAGCAACAGCTGGAGGGGACCAGCGGCGGCTCCCACCAGACCATCACTCACGAGGAGATTCCGGCACTCCTCGGAGCTGCATGGGCCGCGCCGCTCACTGATTTCCAGCAGCGGGACATCGCCCGGCTGCTGTCTCTCCGCCACGGAGCGAACTTCAGTGTGCCGGGGGCGGGCAAGACCCGGGTGGGGCTTGCGGTCTTCGCCGCGATGAGAGAGCGCGGGGAAGCCTTCAGGCTGCTTGTCGTGAGCCCTAAATCGGCCTATGAATCATGGGAGTTCGAGAACTCCATCTGCTTCACGGAGCCGCTCCGCTTCGGCGTGATGGGCAGCAGCCCCGATGCCACCGCGGAGATCATGGTGATCAACTACGAGCGGCTCGACCGTTCGCTGGCGGCGCTGGCCTCCTGGCTGAGAGCAGCGCCGTCCATGGTGATCCTGGACGAGGCGCATCGCATGAAGCTGGGAACGCGGGGCATCTACGGATCCGCGTGCATGGCGCTCGGCCCGCTGAGCCGGCGCCGCCTCATCCTGACGGGTACGCCGGCGCCCAACGGTGCCCGGGATCTGGAGAACCTGCTCTCGTTCGTCTGGCCTGGGCACGGCCGCCGCGTCGTCACAGGCGCTGTGGCCGGCGGCGATCTGGCCTACGCGAGCCAAGTGCTGCGCCCGTTGTTCACACGCACCACCAAAGCGGAACTCGGCCTGCCGCCCTTCGACCCGAAGATTCGGTACGTCGACATGCCCAGCCTGCATCAGGAGATCTACGACGCACTTGTAGGGCGGTACACAGCTCGCGCCGAAGCGGCGCGTGATGACTTCGACGCCCTGGGCAAGGCCATGCTGCGGCTTCTGATGGCGGCGACGAGCCCCGCGCTGCTCGCTGAGGGCACCAGCCGCTACGAACCGCTGACCTATCAGGTACCCCCGCTGGATGTGCCGCACGGGGACTCCCTCTATGCGTTGATGAGAGACCTTCCCAGCTACGAGTTGTCCCCGAAGTACCAGGAGGCGCTCAGCATCGTCGCGGCCAATGCTGAGCAGGGGCGGAAGACGCTGGTCTGGACGACGTTCGTGCGCAGCCTCAGCACCATGGAGCGGATGTTCGCGGGCTACCAGCCAGCCGTGGTCCACGGGGGAACCCCCGACCGGGCGGAGGAGATCCGCCGTTTCCGTGAGGATCCTGACTGCTCGGTGCTGCTGTCCAACCCGGCAACCCTGGGGGAGGGAATCAGTCTTCATCATGTCTGCCATGACGCTGTCTACGTGGACCGGGACTTCATGGCGGGCCGATTCCTGCAAAGCCTGGACCGTATCCACCGGCTCGGGCTCGCACCAGGCACGGAGACCAACGTCACGGTGCTGGCTTCGCGCGGAACGGTGGACGAGGTCGTCGCTCTGCGCCTCGAACAGAAACTGGAGTTCATGGGCAGGATTCTGGACGATCCGTCGGTCCAGCAGCTCGCTGACCTCCAGGAGGAGGCTCCGGTGGCTGGGGGGATGGACATGGCGGACGTCCGAGCGCTGCTGAGGCATGTCGATGCCGTCGCTGCCCGGTGACGGCACCAGCGAGGCGCCACCGCGCTGGCGAACTCCGGCGCAGATCTCGACGCAACCGGCCGCGGCGGGCGGCAGACCCTGGCCAGCGGTCCTCGTGGTCATGTGGTTCCGATCTCCGGGTGGAGCGGTGCCCCGCTCAAGGTGAGCTTGCCGCCACTTGCCGCGGCAAGTGGCGGCAAGGTAGCCTCGTCACTCGAAAGGGTCATGCTTCGCTCTTGCGTTCGAATTATGTGGAGGTAGTACGTGGCATCTGATGGTTTGGACTGGCGTGACGGGTCACTTGGGGCCAGGGTCCGCGTCGCGCTCTGGCTGCGGGACGAAGTGGGCGTCGGGAACGTCTTCTCGAAAGCGGCGCTGCGTGCCGCGATCACTGGCGCCGAACAGGTCGACCGAAGGATGCGCGATCTTCGTCCCGCTGGCTGGGTGATCAGGACGAATCTTGACAAGCCCAGCCTCCAGCCCGAGCAGCTCTTTCTTGAGGAGATCGGGGCGCCGGTCTGGGAGAAGGAACACCGGGCGGCTGGGCTGCGCCAGATCAGTGCGAAGACGAGACGGTTCGTTCTTGAGCGGGATCTCCACCGATGCCGGCGTTGCGGGGTCGGTGCGGCCGAGGCGTATCCGGGCGAGCCGGGTTCCGCGGCCCGGCTCACGCTCGGGCATGTGAATCCGCACGCTTCGGGAAGCGCCGCAGCGGCTGAGGATCTCCTCACCGAGTGCGCGCGGTGTAACGAGCTGGTCAAGAACTTGACCGGGGTGCAGATGGACGCTGGCCAGGTGTGGACCCGGGTCACGGCGCTGCCCCTCGCGCAGAAGCGTGAGCTGCTGGAGTGGATGGGGGCTGACGCTCGGCCTCTCCGGCCCGTAGACCGCGCCTGGGGCATGTACAGGCAGCTGCCTGCTGTACTCAGGGACAAGATGAAGAACGACCTGCGGGACCTGATGGAGAGCTGAACGGGTCGCAAGGGGCGGGGCTCGCCTAGGGGGACTCCTGGTGTCACTGGCGGATGCGACACTTGCGTGTCTGTATCAGTCGCACCAGGAGGCGCCCTGTGGCCCCTAAAGATCGTCCGCTGACCTCCATCGAGATCTGCGCAGGGGCCGGCGGACAGGCCATCGGCCTCCACCAGGCAGGTTTCAAGCATCTCGCACTCGTGGAGATCGACAAGTATGCCGTGAAGACGCTGGAATGGAATGTTGAGCACCGGCAGAACTGGAGCTGGGAACAGCGGTTCTGTGATGTCATTTCTGATGATGTCAATAACTTCCGCCCCATTCCGTCGGAGATGCATCCTGGGTCTGGCCTGCATAAGCCGGTAAAATTCCTGGGAAGGCAGTTGCGGCGCGGTGACCTCGACCTTCTAGCGGGGGGTGTGCCCTGCCCTCCTTTCTCGCACGCCGGTAAGCAGCTGGGTAAGGACGACGAGCGGGACCTCTTCCCGCGGATGCTGGAACTGGTTGATGAGCTGCATCCTAAAGCGGTGATGATTGAAAACGTCCGCGGCATCAAGGATGCAAAATTTGTGGACTACCGGACTTACATTGAGGCGCGCCTTGCGGGCGGTCGGGCGAAGAGGCCGGAAACTGGGCTTGAGGAAGATTTCGTTGGCATGGGCTACGAAATCTGCGAGTGGGAAGTCCTGGAAGCTAGCGATTTCGGTGTGCCTCAGTTGCGCCCGCGTGCAGTCCTTGTAGCCATTCGTGCGGATGTGCTCGGCGATATCAAGTTCGTTTGGCCCACTCCTGCGGGCGGCGTGTACAGCGTTTTCGATGCTCTGGAGATGAGCATGAAGGAGCGTTACAAGCCGTATATTTCGATGGGCGGCGAAATTGGGGAAATCGCCAGTGGCTGCCTCAACCGATGGGTGCGTGAGGCGTCCAAGGCGGCCCTGGAGAAGAAGGATGGGGGCATCGCTCCGACCTTGGTCGGGGGCTCGAAGAAGCACGGGGGAGCTGACCTCGGCCCCAGTAGGGCCAAGGCCGCATGGAAAACTCTCGGAGTCTCCGGCATGGGAGTGGCGAACAACCACGAACAAGGGGAAAAGAAGAAGAGCCAGGGGCGGGATCTTTTCGGCCCTGGTGGCCCCATGCTGACGGTGGAGCAAGCGGCAATTATTCAAGGCTTCCCGGAGGAGTGGGAGTTCACGGGCGGAAAGACCGCCCAGTACCGGCAGATCGGAAACGCCTTCCCGCCTCCTGTCGCCGCCGCGGTAGGAAAGGCCATCGCTGATGTTCTGCGCGCGGCTGACGAGCGCGACGCCAGGAATGGCGAGCCGCAGCAGAAGCCGCTACCCGGGCAGGTCGTTCCTGCGCTCGCGGACAGCGCTGATGATCGCCAGGGCGCAAGCGTCTGAGCTCTGGTGCTCCCAGAACCGCAGAACGAGCCAGCCGGCGGCGGAGAGCCGCTCGTCGGTGTCCCGGTCGCGGGCGACGTTCCTGACTACTTTCTCTGACCAGTAACCCGGGTTGGTCTTTGGGGAAACGTAGTGCTCCGGGCAGCCGTGCCAGTAGCAGCCATCAATGAAGACGGCCACCTTCGCCGGACGGAAGACCATGTCAGCGGTCCGGCGAAGGTCAGGCAGTGGCCTTGCGGCCACCCGGTAGCGCAGGCCGTTCGCGTGGACGAGCCTGCGGATCAGACGTTCCGGTTTCGTGTCCCTGCTCCGGATCGCCTGCATGTTCCGCCGCCGCGCGGCCGAGGACGCCCACGAACCCTCTGGAGGGATCCACTCATCTGGCTGGGGCGCCACAACTCGCTCCTTACCGGTCCGCCTGGGCTGCCAGGCCCAGAGTCTGATCTCCGTTATCTCACGGTGCTGACGACAGCATCACCTGGGCGGGACGAGTCGATGGCGCGGAACCTGACGCTGGTCATCTGACTGCGCGCCGAGCCGACGGCAGGGATCAGGGCAGCTGCCATCACCACCTTCGCCGGGTCGATAGCCCCGTGCGTCACCAGGTTCGCTGGGGATCCGAGTGCGGGGTCCACGGTTGGGTAGAGGAGCAGCGCCCCGCGTCGCGGCTGGTGGAACTGGGTGGCGAAAGGGTCGTCTTCACAGAGTGGCCGGCGGCCGGCGATCCGCTCGGCGGACTGGCGATGGGAGACGCCGGAGATACGGTTGAACACTCCCAGCGCATTGCGCTTGCGCTGTACGAGAGTAAGCGGCTCAGTTCCAGGCAACTCCGCCCGGACGCTGGTGACTCCGGAAGTCTGGGGCAGCATCAGGATCCAGTCGTCCGTCGCGCACCCGGCGTCGCTGGCATCGCTCAGGTATTCCAAGTGCGGGGCGAGCAGATCCGGGCGGCCCCAGGCCAGCTCCCGCATGACGCCGAGCAATTGACTGTGGCTGAGTACGGCGGTCCTGGCCTGGTAGCGGATGTAGCTGCCCTGGTCTCCTTCGGACAAGGTGACGAACACCTGGGGGTCGGGATCCAGTGACGCCAGCACCGGCCGCCACACCTCCGCGTTGTGGCGCAGGTCCGCCGGGGCGGTCGGGTAGGCCGTCGGTTCGACCCATTCGCCCGGGGAGCGGATCTCCACCAGTTCCGCGTTGAACATCTTGTTGCGGGCGGACGGCTTCAGCCAGGAGAGGTGCTGGGAGACCAGGGGCGGGATCTGGGCCGGGGTCACCTGTGGCTTGCCGTCGATCAGGGTGGCGTAGCGGGCGAGCTGGGCGCGGAACGTCTCCTCGTCGCGGCAGATCGCCTCGAAGGCCTCGTACAGGTCGACGGTCCCGTTCCTGCCCACGGGTTCCGCGCGGCCGATGTAGAGGCGTACCAGGTCGCGGTAGCCGGGGCGGAAGCCGAACCAGCGGCCCATCTGCATCAGGGTGTCGGCCTGCTGGGTCCTGCGGCGGTAGTACGTCACCGTCAGGCCCTCGACCGTGAAGCCTCGGGAGAGCTTCGTACCGCCGACGAGGATCTTCCACACGTTGGGGGTCCGGTCGAAGTCCAGCTCGGGTTGGTCGTAGTCGCGTTCGGTGTCGCCGTTGACGACGAGCACCGGCGTCCCGCCCGAGTTGATCAGCTGGCGGGCGCGGGAGACGTACGGCCTCAGGTCCTCGTACGAGGCGGGCGTGGGCAGTCCGTCGTCGGCGAAGGGCTGGAAGTCCGAGGTGAGGAGGGCCGCCAGGCGGGCGTGGCCCTCCTGGCCCGTGTAGGCGGCCCGGTGCCAGAGCGAGCTGATCCGCAGGGCCAGGGCGGCGTGCTCGGCCATGCGCATGGACTCGTGGACGAGCATCGTGTGGTGCCGGAAGCTGCCCTCGAGAGAGGGGTCCTGGGCCGCGCGGTACAGCTTCAGCGCGCCGGAGAGGACGAAGGCGTCGAGGGCCTCCGCGAGCCGGTCTCCGTGGGCGTCGTCGTAGATGCCGCGTACGTGTGACCGCTCGGCGCTCCCGACGGCCGACTCGTCGGTGCGGTCCAGGTCGTGGAAGTCCTGGACGCCCATGTAGCCCGTCGGGCGCGGCAGGGAGATCAGGAAGTCGCGCGGGAAGATGTCCTCACCGTCGCCGGGGTCGACGAAGACGTTGGCGAACGGCGTCGCGGTGTAGCCCACGTACTGGGCGCGGGGGAGGAGCCCCAGCAGTTCGGAGATCTGGCGGTTGATCGCCGAGCGGCCGACCTTGCCCTCCTCCCACTTCTTCGGGTCCGTCGTGTTGACGGACGCCTGGTCCGACTCGTCGTCGATGATCAGTGTCGGGATCTCGGAGAGCAGCGGGCCGCCGATCTTCTTGAGGTCCTTGATGAGCTTGCTCAGGACGGACTTGTTCTTCTTCACGACCATCACGCGGGCGGCGGCGCGGTGGAGGTTGTCCGGCACGTGCAGCGGCTGTGTGCGGACCTGCTTGTCGAATTCGAGGGCGCGGATCCCGGTGGCGAGGCTCTTGTAGTCGTCGTCCCGGGTGGTGAGGCGCTCGATGTCGAAGGCGCCGAGCGTGGACGGGCGGCCGTGGTGGCACACGAACTTCTCCGGCCAGTCCTCGTCGTCCTGGTAGTCGACGCCGATCAGGGCTTCCGGGTCGTCGGGGTCCGCGCCGCGCAGGATGTTCTCCTGGCCGATCAGCTCCATGTCCAGGCGGCGTTGGGTCTGTCCGCGCAGCAGGTTCAGTGTGCCGCCGAGGACGATGACAAGGCGGTATCCGGCGTCGATGGCCTTGGCCGTGACGCCGGTGAAGTTGGCGGTCTTGCCGGACTGGACGTATCCGACGACCAGGCCCCGGGCGCCGTAGGCCTCGGGGCGCATCGGGTCCGCGAGCCGCTCGACCACGGCGTGGCTCGCCTCGTCGAGGCTCGCCACGGCGGCGTCCGACCAGCCTTTGCGGCGCAGGAGTTGCTCGTACGCGGTCCAGTAGAAGGACCGGACCGCGGCCGTGTCACGGGAGTACCACGAGGTCGGCGTGGTGCTGATGATCGTGGGGCCGGGCTCCTTGAACACCGGGACCGCGTGGTCCAGCACCTTGCGCAGGCCGGCGTCGAAGCCGAGGCGGTCGTACGCGTGTGCCCGCCGTTCGTCCGTGCGGGGCGGGGCCGTCGACCAGTCCGCCTGCTCCGCGAGGTCCCAGGCGGTGAGCGTCCGGTGCCACAGCGCGGTCAGCTCGTCGCCCGGGCCCGAACCCGCTACACGGTCGCGGAACCGGCCCTGTTCCGTGTCGGCGGGTTCTTCCTCCTCGGAGAGGGCGAAGGTGAGCCTGTCGAAGTTCCGGGGGCCGCCGCGCTGCATCGCGGCGAGGACGTCCGCGTGGAGGTTGAGCAGGGGGTCGGTCATGGAGGGTCTCTTCTCCGAAAGAACGGCGGCGGGGACGGGGCTGTCGTGACGGAACGGGTCAGCGCGCGAGTTCGCAGCGCGCGGCCGTCACGAGGACGCTGTTCCACAGGGCGATGTTGTCGATGTGGGTGGCCCGGACCCGTTCCTTCTGGAAGATCTCGTTGACCATGAGGTAGAGCATGCTCTTGACCACCGGGGCATCGTTCAGACCGCCCCGGCGTCCGCCGTTGAAGACCTGGCGGTACTCCTTGTTGAGCTTCACCACCCGTTCCTCGCGGTCGAGTTCGAAGAACACGTCGGAGCGCAGGCTGTCCCAGCGGAACGTGATCGGGTCCTCGCCCTCCAGCTCGGGCAGCTCGTCGCGCAGCGTGCGCTTCAGCCGGGGGTCGAGGCCCTTGCCTGCGGGGAGGACCGCCTTGCGCTGGGGTTCGGTGGCGCGCCGGGCCGCTTCGCGGTAGGTCGCCTCCGCCTCCTTGACGTAGGACGCGAAGTCGTTCCCTGCGCTGTCCACGGCCTGCTCCAGGCCGCGGGCGAAGGCCGGGGTGACGCTCACGCCGTCCTTCTTGACCGTGAGGCTGAAGACGTCGTTCGCCTCGGACGGCAGGTCGACGGCGATGCGGGCGAGGGCGAGGTGGCCCTCCGGGCTGCGCGTGCTGTTCCAGCCGCCCGCCTGGACGAGCCGGTCGTTGCGGTAGATGTAGAAGCCCTGGCGCTCGGCGAGCGGTCCGATGCCCCGGAAGCTCACCAGCGGGGACTTCGGCTGCCAGATGTGGGCGGTCAGCGCGACCTCGCCGACCCCCTCCACCGGGGCGGTGAAGGTGCGCGGGTAGCCGGGCCGGCCGGAGATCCGGTAGCCGAACGGGTCGATCGGCTCGACGCCGCGGTGGTCGAGTTCCTCCCGCGTCGTCACGTCCTCGACGACGATGTCGACGTTGAAGTCGTCGCGGGCCAGGAAGCGGTGGAGGTGGAGACCGAGGTGGGTCTCCAGCTTCTCGATGGCGTCGTTCAGGAAGCGGTCGGCCTGGCCGGCGGTGATCGTCTCGAAGGCGCGGACCCGGTCCCAGCGGACGATCGTGCCGTGCCACTCGATCAGGCCGTCGTAGCGGTCGACGAGCGCCTGGCAGTAGCGGGGCTCCACGATGTCGCACGTGAAGTCGGCGCGGGCGCTGGCGGTCAGCCAGCGGCGGCCGGTCGACGGACTGCGTCTGGTGCGGCTGATCACGGTGAGGGAGTCGGCGTGCGAGAGCGAGGCGGCCTTGAGGCCCGCGCCGAAGTGACCGAGGGCGCTGTCCCCGTACTCCTGGCGCCCGCCGACCGTCATGGCGGTGTCGAGCGTCTCGTCGTTCATGCCGGAGCCGTCGTCCACGACCAGCAGCCCCACGAGCCGCTGGTCGTCCCGGAGGAAGCTGATCACGACGTTACGGGCGCCCGCGTCGATGGAGTTGTCGACGAGGTCGGCGACGGCCGCCTCGAAGCCGTATCCCTGGTGCGTCAGCGACTCGACGTAACGGGCCGCGGGCGGCAGACGTTTGCTTCCCGCGGTCGGGATCTCGTACTGCCAGTCCGCGGAAGGCTGATAGGGCGGCATGAAGGCTTCCTCGCACACATGGACGGGGCCCGTGTGGGGACGTCGGCCCTGAGCTGATCGTTGAAATGTGATCGTATGGGAAAGGTCGGGCCTCCGGGGATCATTGCGTGAATCGCCCGGTCCTGCCGTCGGCCCGACCTCGCGAACGACTCGGCCCGGAACCCCGCACCCGTCCGTGCGCGGTTCCGGGCCGCAGGCCGTCGAACACGGGACTCACACCCCGTGGCACCTCCCGTAGGTCTCCCCGCTGCCGCACCAGCAGGCGGCCGTGCGGGACGGGGGCCAGGGGATGGCGCGGCCCCGGGCGGCGAGGGTCGTGGCGTACTGGGGGAGGAGGCCCGGGGCGGACGGGGACGCGGCCTCCGAGGCGGCGAACGCCTCGTACGAGGGGACCGTGCCGGTCACGATGCCCAGGTTCGGGGTGCCCGCCGCGTGGAGGTCGCGGAGTGCGGCCTCCAGGCGGTCCAGGTGCGTGGCGCGGTCCACGTACTCCTCGGTCAACGCCGGGTACGCGGTGAGCAGTTCGCGCAGTTCGTCCTCGGGCCAGTGCAGGACGGCGACCGGGAACGGGCGGGACAGGGCCGTGCGGTAGGTGCCCAGTTCCGCGCGGAGGCGGGTGATCTCGGCCTTCAGCTCGACCGGGTCCGAGGAGCCCAGCGCCCACAGGCGCTTGGGGTCGTGGAGTTCGTCCAGGGGGACCGGGGCCGTGTGCAGCTCGCCGGCCAGCTCGTCCCAGGCGTCGTGGTCCAGGCCCATCAGCCTGCGCACCCGGTGGCGGCCGGTCAGCAGGGACTGGACGGCGTACGGGACCTCCTCGCCGGGGGCCAGCAGCAGGGTCAGCGCGGTCGAGAGGAAGTCGTGCGCCGACTCCAGCTCGTCGTGCGCCTCCAGGGTCTCCGCGGCCACCTGCCACGGCGCCGCGTCCAGGGGGCCCGCGATACGGATGCCGTCGATGATCGCCCTGGCCTCGGCCTCGTGGCCGTACTCCCAGAGGTTGGCCGCCTTCAGGGACTTGATCAGGTGCGGGTTGTCGACGGTGGCCTCGGGGGCCCCGAGCAGGTCGTCGTAGAGCGTGCTCGCGCGGGCGCGGTCGCCCGCGAGTTCCAGGTGGGCCGCGGCCTGGAGGACCAGCGGTTCGTGGTCCTCGGGGTACTGCGCCGCGGTGCGGAGCAGGCGCTCGGCTTCGGTGGTGTGGTCGGCAGGCGTGTCGGGGCGCATGGACCACACGGTACTGCCGGACGGCTACGGCGTGGAGGAGAGGGCGGGGATGAGCGGAGGGGATAGGAGGAGCGATGAGAGGAGCGATGAGAGGAGCGATGAGAAGAGCGATGAGAAGAGCGATGAGAAGAGGGACGAGCAGGGGAGAAGTCTGGAGAGTTGTGAGGTTTGCCCCTACCGTGCGCGCCATGCCCGTACGGGGTCGCCTGCGGGCCCGTACGGGGTGTGCGTGTCCGTACCCGCTGTGCCGCGGGGGCCCTGCCCCACGAGGCGGAGAGGAGAGGTGACGTCGATGCCGCGGGAGTGGGGAGCTGCGCCGGGACGGGGGCGGGGACGGGGACCGGGACAGGGGTGGATGCGGGGACGGGGACAGGGCCAGGGACGGATGCGGGGGCGGGGACAGGGACCGGGACAGGGGCGAGCGGGCCGGAGTCGGTCGGCCGTGCTGAGTGGCGGGGGTGATCCGGCACGTCTCCTCGCCCGGGGGCTGTGGGTGTCGGCCGAGTTCGTCGTGACCCTCGGTGTCGTGCTGCTCCTCCTCGTCGCCCATCAGCTGTGGTGGACCAACCGCGAGGCCCGCGCCGAGGCCGGGCGCACCGTGCAGAGCCTGCAGCGGGAGTGGGACGAGCCGGCCGCCCCGGAGGGCGTCGGCGGTGACGCCGGTGCGCGCGAGGAGAGCCCCCGCCCTTCGGCCTCCGGCCGTGGGGCCGAGGCCGCGACGGGCGCCCCGGCGGCGTCCGGCGCCCCCGCCCGTTCCCGGCCCGCACCCCGCTGGGACCAGGCGTACGCCGTGCTGCGCATCCCCCGGATCGGGCTCACCGCTCCCGTCGCCGAGGGCACCAGCAAGGGCGGGGTGCTCGACCGCGGGTACGTCGGGCACTACGCCCGAACCGCGCAGGCCGGGCAGGCCGGGAACTTCGCGCTCGCCGGGCACCGCAACACCCACGGCGAGCCCTTCCGGCGCATCGACCGGCTGCGGAGCGGCGACCGGATCACCGTCGAGACCCGCGACGCCGTCTACGAGTACACCGTCGGCAGACGGCTCGCGCGGACCGGGCCGTCGGACAGCGGGGTCATCGCGCCCGTGCCGCGCAGCAACATCACGACCTCCGTCGGCTACAGCGCGCCCGGCTACTACCTCACCCTGACCACCTGCACCCCCGAGTTCAGCTCCCGCTACCGGCTCATCGTCTGGGGTGAGCTCACCTCGATGCGCCCGCGGTGACGGAGACCCCGGGCGCCAGGGGGCGTAGGGTCCCTGGGTGCCCGGAGTGATCAGACGACGCCCCCAGTTGCTGTGGCTGCTCGTCCCCTATGTCCTGTACCTCGGTGCGCTGCCGTTCGTGAACCGGGTCACCCCCCTCGTGTTCGGCGTGCCCTTCCTCTTCGTGTGGCTTCTCGGGGCGACCCTCCTCACCCCCGTCGCCGTGTGGCTCGCGCGGAGAGGGGACCGCCGGTGAACGCCGTCGTCGCAACCTCCGTCTTCGCCGTCTTCATGGTCGCCACCGTCGCCCTCGGCCTCCTCGCCCTGCGCGGGCGCGGCAAGGGCGGCGGGCTCGCCGAGTGGTCCGTGGGCGGGCGGAGCCTGGGGCCCGTCTTCATCTGGGTGCTGATGGCGGGCGAGGGCTACACCAGCTTCAGCTATCTGGGGGCCGCCGGCTGGGGCTACAACTACGGGGCGCCCGTGCTGTACGTCGTCGCGTACATGTCGTGCGGTTACGCGATCGGGTACGTCGTCGGGCCGATGCTCTGGGGGTACGCCCGCCGGCACGGCCTCGTCGGGATCACCGACATGGTCGCCCACCGCTTCGGCCGGCCCTGGCTCGGCGCGGTGGTCGCGGTGCTGGCCACCGTCTTCCTGCTGCCGTACATCCAGCTCCAGATCACCGGCATGGGAGTGGTCCTCTCCGTCATCTCCTACGGGGCCGTCAGCCTGAACTGGGCCTACTTCGTCGCCTTCGCCGTCACCACCGGCTTCGTCGTGGTCAGCGGGCTGCGCGGCAGCGCCTGGGTGTCCGTGCTGAAGGACGTCCTGGTCATCGCGACCCTGGGGTTCCTCGCGCTGTACGTCCCACTGCACTACTTCGACGGGTACGGGCCCTTCCTCGACCGGCTCGTCACCGAGAAGAGCGACTGGCTGACCCTTCCGGGACACGGGGGCGGCGGGAGCGGGGGCGGTGACGGGAGCGGGCTCGGGGAGCTGTGGTTCATCAGCACCACCTTCCTGAACTCGCTGACCGTCGTCATCTTCCCGACCACCGTCGCCGGATACCTCGGGGCCCGGAACGCCGACGCGCTGCGCCGCAACGCCATGTACCTGCCCGCGTACAACGTCCTGCTCTTCGTCCCGATGCTGCTCGGCCTCGCCGCCCTGTTCGTGGTGCCGGGGCTGGCCGGAGCGGAGTCGAACCTCGCGCTGTTCAAGCTGGTCGTCGACTCGCTGCCCGCCTGGGCGGTCGGCGTCATCGGAGTCGCCGCGGGGCTCTCCTCCATCGTGCCCATGGCCGTGTTCATGCTGGTCATCGGGACGATGTGGGGGCGCAGCGTGCTGTCGCTCGTGCCGCGTCTCGCCGAGCGGCAGAAGTCCGCCGCCCAGGTGGTCGTGGTCGTCGCGGGCGGCCTCGCGCTGCTCCTCACGTACACGGCCCCCAACACCCTCGTACGCCTCTCCCTCATCTCGTACGAGGGGATGGCGCAGCTGCTCCCGATGGTGCTGCTCGCCCTGGTCTGGCGGCGGCTCACCTTCCGGGGCGCGTTCAGCGGGCTGATCGTCGGCGTCGCGGTGGTCTGCGTCCTCGTCTTCAGCGGGAACGATCCGCTGGGAGGCGTGAACGCCGGGCTCGTCGCCCTCGCCGCCAATCTGGCCGTCGCGCTCGCCGTCACCTTCGCCGGGCCCCGCGACGCGGACCCGCGGCCCGACGCCGAGGTGCTGGCCCATGATCCGGTGGGGGAGGAGGACGAGCCCCTCGCCGACGCCCGGAGTACCCGGACCGTCCCGGGCCGCCCGTAGTACCGGAGTGCTCGTAGTGCCCGGACCGCCCGTAGTGCCCGGAGCGCATTCGATCATCGTGTATAACGAATGGAGTGCCGTACGCACTCTCGTACGACAGGAATGAGCCTCGCCGAGGGGCGCTGACGAAGGGGCGGGAGGTGCACACCGTGAAGGACGCCAACGTCCTGCGCCGCGCCTTCGCCCGGTTGCTCCGGCCCGCCGGACTCCTCGTCCTCTTCCTCACCGAGGTTCTCCTCGCCGAGGGCGGCAGCCTCTCCGCTGCCGTCGCGCTCGCCGCCACCGCGGCCGCCGGCTCCGCGCTCCTCGCCTGCTCCGTCATCAGCGCCCGCTGCGCGTCCCCGGTGCCCCGCACCCGGGTCCGTACGGCCATCAGGGACCGGGAGCAACGCACCGCGTTCCTCCCGCAACGCGACCCCGACGCCCGGGGCCGCACCAGGCCCCGAGCACCCGGGCACGCCCTCCTGACGGCCGCCGCGTAGCCGACCCGCTCCTCTCCCGCACGCTTCTCGTACGCACCTCTCGCGCCCCCTGGCCTCCCTGGCCTTTCGGGCCTCTCGCGACTCCCGCGTACGTACGTCCCGTACGGGTGGTGCGCCCCGCGCCGGTCGTCATGCCGAGTGATCATCCCGTACCTCCTCGCAGGTACCTCCCGGCACGACGAGACCCCCGGAGGGCTCACCCATGTCCGCCTTCATGTCCGCTTTCGCCAGCCTGGTCGGCTCCCTCGCCGACCTGCTCCAGCCGTTCTTCCAGACCGCGTCCACCGCCGCCGCGATCGTCCTGTTCACCGCGCTCGTCCGGCTGGCGGTCCACCCCTTGTCCCGGGCCGCCGCACGCGGCCAGAAGGCCCGCAGCCGGCTCCAGCCGCAGATCGCCGAACTCCGCAGGAAGCACGGCAAGAACCCGGAGCGGATGCAGAAGGCGATCATGGAGCTGCACGCAGCCGAGAAGGTGTCGCCGCTCTCCGGCTGCCTGCCGAGCCTGCTCCAGATGCCCGCGTTCTTCCTGCTCTACCACCTGTTCTCCAGCAGCTCCATCGGCGGCGAGCCCAACGCGCTGCTCAGCCACGACCTGCTCGGCGCACCGCTCGGCGGGCGCTGGCACGACGCGCTCGCGGACGGCGGGGTGTTCGGTGCGCAGGGGTGGGTCTACCTGGGGCTCTTCGCGATCGTCACCGCCGTCGCCACGTTCAACTACGGGCGTACCAAGCGGCAGCTGGCCGCCAACCCGATGACGCCCGCCGCGGGCCCGGACGGACAGGCCGTGCCGGGTATGGGCGCGATGGCGAAGGTGATGCCGCTGATGTCGTTCTTCACGCTGATCACCGTGGCCGTCGTACCGCTGGCCGCAGCCCTGTACGTCGTCACCACGACCACCTGGACCGCCGTCGAGCGGGCCTGGCTGTACCGCGACCTGCCGGTCGCCGGCAGCGCCATGGCCACCGCGGCGTAATCGGCCCGTCCACCACGCCGGTCCAGTGTGTGAACGAGGTCTTGCGGAGTGATCGCATCTCTTGGACGATCGACCAAGTCCTCCGTCGGCCGCAACCCGCCGGAGGGCCACCACCTCGACCAAGAGGAGTTGGACCGTTGAAGCTGCTTCGAGTCGGTACGGCGGGCGCGGAGCGCCCCGCACTTCTCGATCGCGACGGGACACTGCGTGATCTGTCGGGGATCGTCCCCGACATCGACGGCGAGCTGCTCGCCGACGCCTCCGCGCTCGCGCGGGTACGGTCGGCCGCCGACGCGCCCGGCGTGCTGCCCGCCCTGGACGCGACGGGGCTGCGGATCGGACCGCCGCTCGGGCGCATCGGCAAGATCGTGTGCATCGGGCTGAACTACCACGACCACGCCGCCGAGACGGGTGCGGAGATCCCGGCGGAGCCGATCCTGTTCTTCAAGGCCCCCGACACCGTCGTCGGGCCCGACGACACGGTCCTGGTGCCGCGCGGCAGCCGCAAGACCGACTGGGAGGTCGAGCTGGCCGTCGTCATCGGGCGCACCGCCCGCTACCTGGAGACGGCGGAGGAGGGGCTCGCGCACGTCGCCGGGTACGCGACGGCGCACGACGTGTCCGAGCGCGAGTTCCAGATCGAGCGCGGCGGCACCTGGGACAAGGGCAAGAACTGCGAGACGTTCAACCCGCTGGGCCCCTGGCTGGTCACCGCCGACGAGGTGCCCGACCCGCAGGCCCTGCCGCTGCGGCTCTGGGTCAACGGCGAGCTGAAGCAGAACGGCACCACGGCCGACCAGATCTTCCCGGTCGGCGAGGTCGTCCGCTACCTCAGCCACTTCATGACGCTCTACCCGGGCGACGTGATCAACACCGGTACGCCCGCCGGCGTCGCGATGGGGCAGCCCGAGCCCAAGCCGTACCTGAACGCGGGCGATGTGGTGGAGCTGGAGGTGGAGGGGCTCGGCCGGCAGCGGCAGGAGCTGAAGGGGGCATAGCCGTAGCCCCTTGGCCCCGTAGCCCCGCAGCCGTCCGCCCCCGTCCCCGCCGACGCATGACGGGGGCGGGGTGAGGTGGGGTGAGGTGGGGTGGGGCGTCACGCGTATGTGCGTACGTGACGTCCCACCCGCACTCCGCCTACGGGGGGCTCAGCTCCCCGGCGTCGCCGCGAACCGCTCCAGCGCCTCGACCACCATCGCGTGGTCCTCGGCCTGCGGAAGCCCCGACACCGTGACCGTCCCGATCACGCCCGCGCCCTCCACCGCGATCGGGAACGAACCGCCGTGCGCCGCGTACGTGTCAGGGTCCAGCCGCGAGGACTCCTCGAACGTCGTGCCCTTCGCCCGGAACCGGGCGCCCACCAGGAACGAGCTCTCGCCGTACCGCTCGACGACCTTGCGCTTGCGGTCGATCCACGCGTCGTTGTCCGCGCTGGAGCCGGGCAGCGCCGCGTGGAAGAGCTGCTGCGCGCCGCGCCGGATGTCGATCGCGACCGGTGCCTGCCGCTCCCGGGCCAGCGCGACCAGCAGGCTGCCGAGCGCGAACGCGTCGTCGTGGGAGAAGTGCGGGAGGGCGAGCCGGCGCTCCTGGGCGATCAGCTCGGAGACGGAGGGGGAGGTGGTGCTCATGCGCGCCGCTCCTTCGCCGGGCGGTCCTCGTCGTGGTGGGGGAGGAGGGTGACGGAGGCGCCTTCGCGGGCCGAACGGCGGGCGGCCTCCAGGACGTCCAGCGCGGCGGCGGCCTGGAGCGCGGTGACCGGGTTCCGGCCGGTGCCGCGCACCGCCGCGGCGACGGCGGCGTAGTACGCGGGATAGTCGCCGGGCAGCGTGCGGACCGGGTCGCCGCCGCCGGTCAGCGGGGACTCGCCGGAGCCGAGACGGCCCCACAGCTCCTGGGCCTCCTCGCCCCACGGCTCACCGGCCACCGGGCGCAGGCCCTCGCGCAGGGCCGCCTCCTGCGGGTCCAGGCCGTACTTCACATAGCCCGCCTCCGAGCCCAGCACCCGGAAGCGCGGGCCGAGCTGGGCCGTGGTGGCGCTGACGTACAGATGCGAGCGGACCCCGCCCGCGTGGGTGATCGCGATGAAGGTGTCGTCGTCCGCCGCAGCGCCGGGACGCCGTACGTCGGACTCGGCGTACACCTGGACCGCCGGGCCGAACAGCACCAGCGCCTGGTCGACGACATGGCTGCCCAGGTCGTACAGCAGACCGCCGATCTCCTCCGGGTCGCCCGACTCGCGCCAGCCGCCCTTCGGCTGCGGCCGCCAGCGCTCGAACCGGGACTCGAAGCGCTGCACCTCGCCCAGCTCGCCCTCGGCGATCAGCCCGGCGAGCGTGCGGAAGTCGTTGTCCCAGCGGCGGTTCTGGAAGACCGAGAGCAGCAGCCCGCGCTCCTCGGCGAGGGCCGCCAGCTCGCGCGCCTCGGCGGCCGTCCCGGCGACCGGCTTGTCCACGACCACCGGCAGCCCGGCCTTCAGCGCGGCCGTCGCCAGCGGGACGTGCGTCCTGTTCGGGGTGGCGATCACGACGAGGTCCAGCTCGTCGGCGCGCTCCCACACCTCGTCCGGCGAGGCGGCGAGGCGGACGTCGGGGAACGCGGCGAGGGCCTCGGCCCGGCGCTCCTCGTTCGACGTGACGACCGTGTCGAGGACCAGCCCCCCGGTCGCGGCGACCAGCGGGGCGTGGAAGACGGAGCCGGCCAGGCCGTAGCCGACGAGGGCGACGCGGAGCGGGGCGTCGGAGGCGTTGGGGGTCATGCGATCCACTTAAGCAACGCTGTTGCCAAAGTGCAAGCGACCGGCACAATGGGGCGGTGAAGAGGAGCGAGCGAACCGTGAACGGGAGCCGTACGAAGACGCGGGCCGGGGCGATGGCCGGGGTGAAGACCGAGGCGAAGGCGGGGGCGATGGCCGAGGTGACGGGCGAGGCGAAGGCCGGGGCGATGGGCGGGGCGAAGACCGGGGTGAATCTGCCGGCCCTGCGCCACCACAACGCCGCGCTGGTGCTGGACCTGCTGCGGGCCGCCGGGGCGGAGGGCATCAGCAGGCTGGAGCTGGCCGAGGGCACCGGCCTCACCCCGCAGGCCGTCAGCAAGATCACCGCCCGGCTGCGCGAGGACGGGCTCGCCGTCGGCGCGGGCCTGCGCCCCTCCACCGGCGGCAAGCCGCGCACCGTGCTGCGGCTGGTCCCCGACGCGCAGTTCGCCGTCGGGCTGCACCTGGACCGCGACGGGCTCACCGCCGTCCTCGTCGACCTCGCGGGCCGGCCGGTCGCGGTCACCCGCGCGCCGCTCGACCTCGGCGCTCCGGCGGACCGGGTCCTCGCGGACGCGGTGGACGCGGTACGGGACCTGTGCGCGGCCGAACCGCACAAACCGGTGCTCGGCGTCGGCGTCGCCGTGCCCGGCCCGCTGGACCACCGGGACGGCGTCCTGCGCCGGGTCACCGGATTCCCGCAGTGGGACGGGTACCCGCTGCGCGCCGCCCTGGCCGAACGGACCGGGCTGCCGGTGGTGCTCGACAAGGACACCAACGCCGCCGCCCTCGCCCTGGCCCTCTCGCTCGACGAGCCGCGCGGCGACTTCGCCTATCTCCACCTCGGTACGGGGCTCGGCGCGGGCCTGGTCCTCGGCGGCGAGGTGCACCGGGGCGCGCGGACCGGGGCGGGCGAATTCGGCCACCAGACCCTCCAGTTGGACGGCCCGCTCTGCGGCTGCGGCGGGCGCGGCTGCATCGAGGCGCTGTGCCTGGCCGCCGAGGCGCGCGGCGACCGGGGGGAGGCCGCCCGGGTCCTGGGCACGGGCGCGGCGAACCTGGTCGGCCTGCTCGGCGTCGACCGCGTGGTCCTGGGCGGCCGGACGGTGGCCGCCGACGAGGACGCGTACGTACGGGGCGTCCGGGCCGTGATCGAGGAGCGGGCCGCGCGGGGCGGGGCGGGCGCGGGCGTGAGGGTCACGGTCGCCCGGGGCGGAGACCGGCCGGTCGCGGAGGGCGCGGCGCAACTGGTGCTCGCGCCGGTGTTCGGGCGGGTGGGGGAGCGAGTCGGGGGGAAGCAGTCGGGTGATCCTATGAATCAAGTCGGCATGTCGACTCTCTGAGTCCGCGCGCGCGTGGTGGTGTCGGAGGCCGCCACCGAGGCCCCCGCCCCGGTCGTCCGCGAGCAGTGAAGGGTGACCTCCATGCCTCCCACCTCCTGCCCACGGCTGCGTGACGCCCGTGCGCTCGCCGCCCTCGGGCTGGCCGCCGGGATCACGGTGCCCGCCGCGCTCCTGGGCGGCCCGCAGGTCGCCGCCCTGCCGGCCGCGTCCGTCCCCGCCGCCTCGGCGGCCGACCGGCAGCCCGTCTGCGGTGACCCGGACGCCAAGGACTTCCCCATCGAGACGCGGATCCAGGACGCCCCGGACAGATACGCCTCAGGGGGTGGCTACGGCACCTGGTTCCTCGACCTCACCAACACCACCGACACGCCCTGCCGCGCGCTGCACCCGGTCCTCGTCCTCGCCGACCGCGACCGCAGGCTGACGTCGGACCAGATCCAGCTGGAGTTCTCCGAGCCCGGCCGCCCCGACGTCGAACACCGGGTCACCTGGGAGGGCACCGACCGCGACGAGCAGATCGGCGTCTTCGGCGGCGGAGCGGACGGCGGGCGCGAGAAGGCGGAGGGCGGGGAAGACGGTGAGGCGGGGACGTCGAACGGCACCGGCACCGGCACCGGCACCGGTAAGGGCACCGGCACCGGCATCGGTAAGGGCACCGACGCTGACAGCTCCGGCACCGACAGATCCGCCGACGAGTTCCTCGGGTTCACCGTCCCCGCCGGCGAAACGGTCTCCGTACGCGTCCGGATGGCCTTCACCTCCGACACCGCCCCCGGTCCGGTCACCGCCCACGCCGCCGTCGTCCAGCGCCGCCACCAGGACAAGGCCAAGGGCGGCGGGCGCGAGGACGGCGAATGGGTGGGGGAGTCGGAGGACTACGCCTTCGTGATCGTCGACGGCGCCACGGGCGGCATCCGTGAACCGGAGCAGCCCCGGTCCGAGCAGCCCCGGTCCGAACAGCCCCGGCCTGAGCGGCCTCGGTCCGAGCAGCCCCGGTCCGAGCAGCCCCGGTCCGAGCGCCCGCAGCCGGAGACTCCCCGGTCGGAACGTCCCGATCCGGAACCTTCCGGCCCGGAGCGCGCCGACCAGGAGCGCGCGGACCCGGGCGACGGCACCCGCACCGACCCCGGCACGGGCCGGGACCCGTCCCCGGACCGCGCTCCCGGCAACCGGCCGCCGGCCCGCCCCGGAACCGGTGAGGAGGGAAGGGGCGCCGACGAGGACCGCCCCGGACGCCCGCCCCGCGACCGCCCGGGCCACCCGCTCCCCGAACTCGCCCGCACCGGACCGGAGTCACTGGCCTGGACCGGCGTCGCCGCCGGGGCCCTGCTGCTCGGCGGGGTGGCTCTGGTGCGGCATGCCCGCCGCTTCCGCCGCCCCACGGACTGACCGGTCGCGGCGGGGCCCGTAGCGCCGCCTGTTCACCCGCGTCTGCAACGATCGGGCCGTGGACTACCCGAACGACCAGGCACCTGGCGCACCGATCCGCTCCGGCATCCCCGAGCACGGCCGTATCCCGAAGTACTACGCGGTCAAGGCCCGTATCGCGGTGCTGCTGGACGAGTTGGGCGAGGGCGGGCTCCTGCCCACCGAGCGGGAGCTGGCCCAGCGGCACGAGGTCGCGCGCGAGACCGTCCGCCAGGCCCTGCGCGAACTCCTCCTGGAAGGGCGGCTGCGCCGACAGGGGCGCGGCACGGTCGTCGCCGGGCCCAAGCTGGAGCAGCCGCTCTCCCTGGCCAGCTACACCGAGGGCGTCCGCCGCCAGGGCCGTCGGCCCGGCCGCCACCTCATCGGCCTGGACCGCTTCCCCTGCCCCGAGGCGCTCGCCGCCGAGATCGCGGTCGGGCGGGGCGAGCCGGTCTGGCACCTGGAGCGGGTGCTGCTCGCCGACGACGAGCGTGTCGGCCTGGAGAGCACGTACGTCGGCGTCGCCCGCGTCCCGGACCTGGACACGGCCTTCGACCCGGACTCCTCCTTCTACGCCTACCTCCGCGACCGCCTCGGAATCGCCTTCGGCGACGCCGACGAGCGGATCGAGACCGTGCTCGCGACCCCCCGCGAGGCTCTGCTCATCGGGACCCCGCCCGCGCTGCCGATGCTCCTGATCCACCGGCTCTCCCGGGACGCCGACGGCCGTCCGCTGGAGCGCGTGCGGACCCTGTTCCGGGGTGATCGCTTCTCCTTCTCCACCCATCTGCGAGGCGAGGAGCGGAGCTGAGGGGCCCGTTGCCCGATGCGCTTCACCGCAGGACTCTTCGGATCACGAAAACATAACGGGTCTGGTCCAAACTTGCGAGGTCGTTCACCGTCCCGTCGGTGGACGGACGCGTGCGGGACACCCGTCCCGAGGAGCGTGTCCGGCGTGAGAGTCATCGTCGTAGGAGCCGGCGTGGTGGGAACCATGCACGCCTGGCACGCAGTCAGCCGCGGCCACGAGGTCGTACAGATCGAGCGCGAGAGCGAGGCGCGCGGGGCATCGCTCCGCAATTTCGGACAGATATGGGTCAGCGGCCGGGCCGGTGGCGAGGAGCTGGAGACCGCCCTGCGCGCCCGCGAGTTGTGGGAGGCCGTCGGGGAGCGGGTGCCCGGACTCGGCTTCCGGGCCTGTGGTTCCCTCACCCCGCTGCGCACCGCACGCGAGGTCGCCGTCGCCGAGGCGGCCGTCGCCCGGCCCGACGCGGCGGCGCGCGGCTACAAGCTGCTCACCGCCGAGGAGGCCCGGGCGCTCAACCCCGCCCTGCGGGGCGCGTTCACCGCCGCTCTGTGGTGCGAGCGGGACGCCGCGGTCGAACCCCGCACCGCCCAACTCGCTCTGAAAGAAAGCCTGCTGGCCTCCGGCCGGTACACCTACCTCGGCGGTCGCGAAGTGCGTGAGGTCGTCGGGACCGCCTCGGTGCGCGACGACCACGGCGACGTCCACACCGGTGACGGCGTGATCCTCGCGACCGGCGCCTGGCTCGGCGGGCTGGTCCGCGAACTCGCCGGGCCCGAACTGCCCGTCCGCCGCGTCCGCCTCCAGATGATGCAGACCGACCCGCTCGGCGAGCCGCTCACCACCTCCGTCGCCGACGCCGACAGCTTCCGCTACTACCCCGCCTACCGGGGCGAGGCGCTCGACGCGCTCAACGCCGGACAGGCCCAGGACCCGGTCGCCGCCGAGCACCGCATGCAGCTCCTCATGGTGCAGCGCCGCGACGGCGGGCTGACCATCGGCGACACCCACGAGTACGAGCACCCCTTCGCCTTCGACACCGTCGAGGAGCCCTACGAGCACCTCACCCGGGTCGTCGAAGCCTTCCTCGGCCGCCCGCTGCCGCGCGTCCGCCACCGCTGGGCCGGCGTCTACGCCCAGTGCACCGACACCTCACGCGTCGTCCACCGGCAGCAGGTGCGCGACGGGGTCTGGCTCGTCACCGGACCCGGCGGGCGCGGCATGACGTGCTCGCCCGCCATCGCCGAAACGACCGCCGACCAACTGGGCTGGTGAACCACATGACTTCCCCGACCGACATCACGCGCGACCCCTACGACCTGGTCGTCCTCGACATGGCCGGGACCACCGTCGCCGACGGCGGCCTCGTCGAGCAGGCCTTCTCCGCCGCCGCCCAACGCCTCGGCGTGCGCGCCGGATCCGACGAGCACGCCCGCCAACTCGCTTACGTACGTGCCACGATGGGCGAATCAAAGATCACCGTGTTCCGGCACCTCTTCGCCGCCGAGGGCCCTGACGAGGGCGGTGGCGAGAGTGGTGGCCAGAGCGGTGGCGAGGGCGAGGCCAAGGCCCAGCGGGCCAACATCGCCTTCGAGGAGGCGTACGGGGAGCTCGTCGACGGCGGCCGCATCGCCCCCGTCCCCGGCGCCCGCGAGGCCGTCGAGCGGCTCGCGTCCGAGGGCCGCACCGTCGTCCTGACCACCGGCTTCGCCCGTGCCACCCAGGACGCCATCCTCGCCGCACTCGGCTGGCAGGACCTCGTCCCGCTCACCCTCTGCCCCGCCGACGCGGGCGGCCGGGGCCGGCCCTTCCCGGACATGGTGCTGGCCGCGTTCCTGCGCACCGCGGCCGTGGACGACGTCCGGCGGACCGTGGTGGCCGGCGACACCTCGTACGACATGCTCAGCGGCCTGCGCTCCGGCGCCGGGATCGTGGCCGGGGTCCTCACCGGCGCCCACGACAAGGACCAGCTCACCCGGCACGGCGCGACCCACGTGCTCGGGTCCGTCGCCGAGCTGCCCGACCTCATCGCGCGGGCCGAGGCGTGAGCGCCCCGGCCCCTGCCGCCGCTGGGCGCGGACCCGGGCAGGCCGCCCCCGCCGCCCCCAGCGGCATCCGCTTCGAGGGCGTCACCGTCGCCTACGGCGGGAACGTCGTCCTCGACCGGCTCGACCTCACCGTCGAGCCCGGCGAGGTGATGGCCCTCCTCGGGCCGTCCGGCTCGGGCAAGACCACCGCCCTGCGCGCCGTCGCCGGGTTCGTCCGGCCCGCCTCCGGGCGGGTGTTCCTCGGCGGCCGGGACGTCACCGCCCTGCCCCCGCACCGGCGCGGCATCGGCATGGTCGTCCAGAGTTACGCCCTCTTCCCGCACCTCAAGGTCAAGGACAACGTGGCCTTCGGGCTCAAGGCCCACCGCACCCCGAAGGCGGAGATCCCGGGCCGGGTCACCGAGGCCCTCGAACTCGTCGGCATGGCCGCGTACGCGGATCGCCACCCGCGCGAACTCTCCGGCGGCCAGCAGCAGCGCGTCGCCATCGCCCGCGCGCTCGCCATCCGCCCCGGCGTCCTGCTCCTCGACGAACCGCTCTCCGCCCTCGACGCCCGGCTCCGCTCCGGCATGCTCGCCGAACTGGCGCGGCTGCACCGCGAGTTGCCCGACGTCTCCATCCTGTACGTCACCCACGACCAGGTCGAGGCCCTCACCCTCGCCGACCGGATCGCCGTCATGGACCGGGCCCGCCTCCAGGACTGCGGTACCCCTCAGGAGCTCTACCGCCGCCCCCGTACGGAGTTCACCGCCTCGTTCGTCGGCAACGCCAACCTGCTCCCGGTCACGGTCGCCGCGGACGGAGCCGTCGAGTTCGACGGTCACGCGCTCGCCGTCCCCACCGACACCGCCGCCCCCGGAGCCACCGCGACGCTCTGCGTCCGGCCGCACCTGGTCGGCCTCGGCGACGGGCCCAACGCGCTCACCGGAAGCGTGACCGAGGTCCAGTGGCGCGGCTCCACCCACCGCGTCCACGCCGACGTCGACGGTCACCGCCTCATGGCAGACCTCCGCGAACTGCGCGAGCCCCCGGCCCTCGGTGACCCGGTCACCCTGCACTTCGCCCCCGAGGACGCTGTGCTGCTCCCGGCGGGAACAGCGGGAACAGCCGGAGCCGAGGGCGCGGCGGGAAGAGAGGGCACGACGGGAACAGCGGAAGAAGCCGGAGCTGCCGGAGCCGCCGGAGCTGTGGGGACCGCCGGAGCGGCCGGCCCGGCGGGCTCCGCCGCGGCCCGGGAGAAGGCGGGGGTGCCCGGTGGCTAGTTGTTCTGTCCAGGGAGGTTGTGGACGGGTGAGGCAGGTCTCGGCTGAGGGGTCTTGAACGGGTGAGGACCTTCCGGGTTCGGTGTGGATTGCGACATCTCCACCAAACGATCAGAAGGCCCTCATGCCCCACCGTAATGCACCCTTGACCGAGACCGGACGCCTGCGTCTGGCCCGCTGCGTGGTCGAGGACGGCTGGCCTCTGCGCCGGGCCGCCGAACGCTTCCAGGTCTCGCCCACCACTGCCCAGCGGTGGGCCGCCCGCTACCGGGCCATGGGCCAGGCCGGCATGAGCGACCGTTCCTGCCGTCCGCACCGCAGCCCCCGCCGCACCCCGACCCGCACCGAACGCCGGATCATCAAGGTCCGCATTACCCGCCGCTGGGGGCCGGCTCGCATCGCGGGCCTGCTGAACCTGCCCGCCTCCACCGTCCATCGCGTGCTGACCCGCTTCGGCCTGGCCCGCCTCGCACACCTCGACCGGGTCACCGGGACCGTCATACGCCGCTACGAACGCGACCGGCCCGGCGAACTCGTCCACGTCGACATCAAGAAGCTGGGAAACATCCCCGACGGCGGCGGCCACAAGACCCTCGGCCGCCAGGCCGGCCGCAAGAATCGCAAGAACGCCGGCTACAGCTACATCCACACCGCCGTCGACGACCACTCCCGCCTCGCCTACAGCGAGATCCACGCCGACGAGAAGAAGGAGACCGCCACCGCCTTCTGGACACGTGCACACGCCTACTTCACCAGCGTCGGGATCACCGTCGAGCGGGTCCTGACCGATAACGGCGCCTGCTACAAGTCCCACGCCTGGCGCGATGTGCTGGCGGCGGCCGGGATCACCCACAAGCGAACCCGGCCCTACCGGCCCCAGACCAACGGCAAGGTCGAACGCCTCAATCGCACGCTCCTGGACGAGTGGGCCTACGCCCGCGCCTACCGGTCAGAACAGGAACGACGCGACGCCTACCCTGCCTGGCTGCACACCTACAATCACCACCGCGGACACACCGCACTCGCAGGCAAACCACCCGCCAGCCGCGTCCCCAACCTCACTGGGCAATACAGCTAGTGCCGTCCTCGACCGGAAGCGGACGACAGGTTCCGGGCAACCCGGCCCCGTCCCCGGCCCCGCCCCCGCGCGGACCCGTTCCGTCCCCGCCTGGGTCTGGGCGCTGCCGCCCGTCGCCGTCCTCGCGCTCGCGTTCCTCTACCCGCTGGCCCTCGTCGTCCAGCAGTCCGTCACCCCCGACGAGGGCGGCGTCTCGCTCGACCCGTACGCCGACGTCTTCGCCTCCGAGGTCTTCCGCGACGCGCTCACCACCACCGTGTGGCTCGCCGTCGGCTCGACCGTGGGATGCCTCGTCCTCGGGTTCGTGCTCGCGCTGGTCATCGCGTTCGTCCCGTTCCCCGGCGGGAAGGCGGTCGCCCGGTTCATCGACGTGTTCCTCTCCTTCCCGTCCTTCCTCATCACGCTCGCCCTGCTGTTCATCTACGGCTCCGTCGGGATGGCCAACGGGCTCTGGACCGACTTCACCGGGGCGGCAGAGGGGCCCTTCCACTTCCTGACCACCCCCTGGGGCGTCCTGCTCGCCGAGATCACCTACTTCACCCCGTTCGTGATGCGCCCGCTGCTCGCCGCGTTCTCCCAGCTCGACACCGGTCAGCTGGAGGTCGCCTCCTCGCTCGGCGCAGGGCCCGTCCGGATCATCCGGCAGGTCATCCTGCCCGAGGCGCTCCCGGCCCTCGCGGCGGGCGGCAGCCTCGTCCTGGTGATGTGCCTCAACGAGTTCGGGATCGTCCTGTTCACCGGGGCGAAGGACGTGACGACGCTGCCGATGCTCGTCTACAGCAAGGCGATCCTGGAGTCGGACTACCCGGCCGCCTGCGTCGTCGCCGTCGTCAACATCGCGGTCTCCGTGGGCCTCTACAGCCTCTACCGGGTGGTGAGCCGTCGTGCTGGTGCATAGCCGGGCCGGGAAGTGGGCCACCTGGGCCGTCTTCCTCCTCCTCTTCGTCCCTCTGTTCGCGGTGCCGCTGCTCGTCATCCTGGCCGCGTCCCTCGCCACCAACTGGTCCGGCGCCTTCCCCTCCGGACCCACGGTCGAGCGCTACTCCGCCGCGACGAGCGGCGACTCCCTCCAGGCGCTGACCACCAGCCTGGTCACGGCCGTGGCCGCGAGCGTGCTGGCGCTCGTCCTCGGCGGCTGGGCCGCTCTCGCCGCCGCCTCTCTCCGCAAGCGCGGGAAGCGGCTCCTGGACGCCCTGTTCATCCTGCCGGTCGCCGTGCCCTCGGTGGTCGTGGGCCTCGCGGTGCTGGTGGCCTACAGCCGGCCGCCCGTGCTGCTCAACGGAACGCGCTGGATCGTGATCCTCGCCCACACCGTCCTGGTCACCGCCTTCGCCTACCAGTCGGTCGCCGCCGCGATCCGGCGCATGGATCCGGTGTACGAACAGGCCGCCGCCGGCCTCGGGGCGAGCCCCGCCCGGGTCCTGTGGCGGATCCGGCTGCCGCTCCTGCTGCCCTCGCTCACCTCGGCCGCCGGGCTCTGCTTCGCCCTGTCCATGGGGGAGTTGAGCGCCACGATGATGCTCTACCCGCCGGACTGGACCCCGCTGCCGGTGCAGATCTTCGCCGCCACCGACCGGGGCTCGCTCTTCACCGGCGCCGCCCTCGCCGTGGTCCTGATGGCGACGACGCTCCTCGTCCTGGCCGCCGTCTCCCGCATCCGGACCCGCGCCTCCTACCGCTGATCCCCGCCCCGTACTCCCCCTGGAGAAACCCCATGCGCAACCGAACCCGCATCCGCAACCGCAACCGGGCACGTGCCCTCGCCCTCCCCCTGGCCGGCCTCGCCGCCGTCACCACCCTCACCGCCTGCGGCGGATCCTCCGCCGCGTCCGACGAGAAGTCCGTCACCGTCTACAGCGCCGACGGCCTCAAGGGCGAGAACGGCGACGGCTGGTACGACAAGGTCTTCAAGGACTTCGAGAAGAAGACCGGCATCGAGGTGAAGTACGTGGAGGGAGGCTCCGGCGAGATGGTGCAGCGTGCCCTCCGCGAGAAGTCCAACACCCAGGCCGACGTGCTCGTCACCCTGCCGCCCTTCATCCAGCAGGCCGACGCCAAGGGCCTCCTCACCGCGTACGAGCCGAAGGGCGCCGACCAGGTCGACGGCGCCGACCGGGCGGCCGACGGGAAGTGGACCTCCGTCGTCAACAACTACTTCGGGTTCATCCACAACACGAAGGAGCTGAAGAACCCGCCCAGGACCTGGGAGGACCTGCTCGACCCCGCGTACAAGGAGAAGGTCCAGTACTCCACCCCCGGTGTCGCCGGCGACGGTACCGCCGTCCTCATCAAGGCCATGCACGACTTCGGCGGGCAGGAGCCGGCCATGGCGTACCTGAAGAAGCTCCAGACGAACAACGTCGGCCCGTCCGCCTCCACCGGCAAGCTCGCCCCCAAGGTCGACAAGGGGGAGCTCCTCGCCGCCAACGGGGACGTCCAGATGAACTTCGCGCAGTCCAAGGACATGCCCAACCTCGGCATCTGGTTCCCCGCCAAGGGCGACGGGAAGCCCACCAGCTTCGCCCTGCCGTACGCCGCCGGCCTCGTCGCGAAGGCCCCGCACAGCGAGAACGGCAAGAAGCTGCTCGACTTCATGCTCTCCGAGCAGGCCCAGCGCGACGTCAGCGCCGTCGGCGGAGGCTTCACCGCCCGCAAGGACATCGAGGCCACCGACGCCAACGCCGTCGAACTGGCCGGGCTGATGGAGGGCGTGGAGATCTTCGAGCCCGACTGGGCGGACATCGGCGCCAACCTGGACACGTACATCGACGCCTGGAAGTCGGCCACCGGAAGCTGACCGGCCACCTCCCCGCCACGGATTCCTGCGAAGGTCTGGACCCGGCCCGGTTGTCTCACAAAGGTAACGGGTCTGGTCCAGAAGGCCAGAAGGCCAAAGGCACAGAAGGCAGTTCACGCTCCAGCCCAGCCCAGCCCGACCCGCACCGCTCCGACCCGCACCGCTCCGACCCGCTCCGCCCCGCCCAGGAGGATCACGTGTCCCGGTCCCTGTCCCGTCGCTCCGTGCTCGCCACCACCGCCGCCGCGGCCACGGCCGCCGCCGTCGGCGGCCCCCTCACCGCCGCCCCCGCGTACGCCGCGCCCGCCCTCCCCGACGGCACCAGCAAGGACAAGGTGCTCGTCGTCGGCATGGACGGGCTGCGCCACGACGTCATCGACGCCGCCAAGGCCCCGCACCTCAAGTCGATGATGGCGAACGGGACGTACGGCACCTCGCTGCTGTACGCCAACCCGATGGCCGCCACCTCCTCCGGCCCGGGCTGGTCGACCATCGCCACCGGCGTCTGGCCCGACAAGCACGGCGTCAAGGAGAACTCCTTCGCCGGGAAGAACTACGGGAAGTACCCCGGCTTCCTCGCCCGCCTCGCCCAGGTCCGCCCCCAGCTCTCCACCTACGCCGCCGTCGACTGGAAGCCGCTGGACGCCCAGGGCACCGTCACCCCGGGCGCCGACGCCAAGCTCGTCCTCGACGGCGACGCCGACGGCTACACCGGTCACGACGCCACCATCGCCGCCGAGACCGAGTCGGTCCTCCGGAACCAGAACCCGGACGTCCTGTTCGTCTACTTCGGCCAGACCGACATCGCCGGCCACAACTCCGGTGCCGCCAGCGCCGCGTACCGTGCGGCGATCGACGTCCAGGACGGCTACCTCGGCCGCCTCCTGGCCGCGATCAGGACCCGCCCCTCCTACTCCACCGAACGCTGGACCGTCATCGTCACCACCGACCACGGCCACACCGACTCCGGCGGCCACGGCGGCAGCGCCATCGAGGAGCGGCGCACCTTCGTCCTCGCCCAGGGGCCCGGCATCGCGGCCGGCGCACGCCCCGCCGACACCCGCCTCGTGGACGTCGCCGCCACCGTCTTCAAGCAGCTCGGCATCACACCCGACCCCGCCTGGGGCCTGGACGGCAAGCCGGTCCAGGAGCGCTCCACCGACCCGTTCGAGGCCCTGTACCCCTCCCTCGCCGCCCGCGCCGACGAGACCGGCATCCCGGTCGGCGTCCTCGGCTGGACCCACACCGCGCCCAGCGGCTGGTCGGTCGTGAACTCCGCGATGGGCACCGGGGGTGTGGCCGAGTGGCGCGGCTGGTCCTTCGCCACCGACGAGTTCTGGAGCCGCAGCCAGCGCGACCAGTCCCGTGAGCTGAACGTCCGCTCGCGCGGGATCTTCGCGGTCGCCGACTCCGACGAGTGGGACGACAAGACGTCCTCGGGACCGTACGACTCCACGCTCGTCACCCCGGCGTACGCGGTCGGCGGCAGGTCCACCGTCACGCTCGGCCTCACCACGCACTACCGGCAGGAGGGCAGTCAGAGCGCCCGCATCCTCGCCTCCTGGAACGGCGGAACGCCCGTCGAGGTGAAGCGCTACACGTCCGACGTGATCTCGCAGCCCCAGTCGCTCACCCTGGACGTCCCGTCCGGAGCCGCCAACGTCAGCTTCCGGTTCCACTACACCGGCAGCAACAACTGGTACTGGGTGATCGACGGGGTCAAGATCACGGCGGCTTAATTATGCTGGGGGTGCCGGGACGGCGTGGTCCGGGCACCCCCAGCACGCAGTGCGTACGGCAGGAGTCCCGACACATGGCAGAGCGCAAGCCCATCTCATCCTGGCTCACCGACATGGACGGCGTCCTCATCCACGAGGGCACGCCCATCCCCGGGGCCGATGCCTTCATCAAGCGGCTGCGGGATTCCGGGCTGCCCTTCCTGGTCCTCACCAACAACTCCATCTACACCGCGCGCGACCTGCACGCCCGGCTGAAGCGCATGGGCCTGGACGTGCCCGTGGAGAACATCTGGACCTCCGCGCTCGCCACCGCCCAGTTCCTCGACGACCAGCGCCCCGGCGGCACGGCGTACGTCATCGGCGAGGCCGGTCTCACCACCGCCCTCCACGACATCGGGTACGTCCTCACCGACCACGACCCGGACTACGTGGTGCTCGGCGAGACCCGGACGTACAGCTTCGAGGCGCTGACCAAGGCGATCCGGCTGATCAACGCGGGCGCCCGCTTCATCTGCACCAACCCCGACGAGACCGGCCCGTCCGCCGAGGGCCCGCTGCCCGCCACCGGTTCGGTCGCCGCCCTCATCACCAAGGCCACCGGCAAGGACCCGTACTTCGCGGGCAAGCCGAACCCGCTGATGATGCGGACCGGTCTCAACGCCATCGGCGCGCACAGCGAGACCAGCGCGATGATCGGCGACCGGATGGACACCGACGTCCTCGCGGGTCTGGAAGCGGGCATGCAGACCTTCCTGGTCCTCACCGGGCTGACGTCCGTCGCCGACATCGACCGCTACCCGTACGGTCCCTCGCACGTCGTCGAGTCCATCGCCGACCTGGTCGACCTCATCGACCTGCCGGACCAGGTGGACCAGGGCAAGCAGACGGAGAAGCAGACGGACAAGTAGACGCACGGGACCGGCAGGGCGAACCGGCCCGCGCAGCCGGGCAGCCGCCGACCTGCGCGGACCGCATCCGCAGTCGTCCGAACCGTCGTCCGGACGTCTCCCGGGCGTCGCTCGAATGGAGGACTGCGGATGCGGGCCGCCGCCGCAGGCGTGAACCTTCCCGTAGGAGGTTCACGATGCGTTCCATTCCCCTCACGTTCTGTGCCGCAGCGGCGGCCGCACTCATAGCCCTGCCCGTCCCCGCCGCTCTGGCGTCCCCGGCCGCCCCGGCCGGTGAGGACGACCGGCGCACCGGCACGGTCTCGGTCACCCCGTCCACCATCGCCCCCGGCGGGAAGGTGGAGCTGTGGGTCGACGTCTGCGGCAAGGGCCGCGAGGCGACGGGCAACTCCGACGCCTTCTCCTCGGAGGCCCACTTCCGCCCCGCCGACGACAAGGGCCTCTTCGCCGAGGCCCGGATCCGGGACGACGCCGAACCCCGCTCCTACGACGTCTGGGTGACGTGCGAGGAGGGCCGGTCCAAGGCGACCGGCACCCTCACCGTCGTCCACCACAACCGCCCCTCGCCCGCCGCACCCGTCAAGGCGGGCGGCGGAGGCTCGGCCACCCTCGCCGAACGGGCCATCGAGGCCGAGGGCCCCGGCACCCGGCACGCGGTGATCGGACTCGTGCTCGCCGCCGTAGCGGCCGTCGCCGTCGCCCTGCGCAGCTCGCGCCGGCGCCGCGGCCCGGCCGGCAGCTGACATGGGAGCCCCGGACCGCCCGGCAGGCAACGGGCGACTGCTCACCGGAGTGACCTGGGCCGTGCTGCTGCTCGGCCTGTGGATCTGGGGCCGGGAGGCCGGCGGCGGGCTCGGCGGCCTGACGGGCCCCACCACCGGCGACGTGGCCGCGGTCGGCCGCCCCCTCGGGGCGGAGCTGCCCCCGGCCCACGAACCGCTCGACGGGGCGGCCCCCGAACGCGTCGAGGTCCCCTCCGTGGGGATCTCGGCCCCCGTCATCGCGCGCGGCCTCGACCCGGACGGGGCCATCGACCCGCCTCCGTACGGCATGCCGAAGACGGCCGGCTGGTACGGCGACGGCGCCCGGCCCGGAGCGGAGGGCGCGGCCCTGTTCGTCGGCCACGTCGACACCGACACGAAGCCGGCGGTCTTCTACGGGCTCAGCGCGGTGAAGCCGGGCGCCCGGATCGAGGTCGCCCGGACCGACGGCAGCGTCGCGGAGTTCACCGTGGACGACGTCCAGCTCGTCACCCGGACACGCTTCGACGCGCAGAAGGCGTACGGGCCCCGCGAGGACGGCCGGGCCGAGCTGCGGCTGATCACCTGCGGCGGAACGTACGACCACAGGACCCGCTCCTACACGGCGAACGTGGTCGTCTCCGCCTACCTCACCGGAGCGCAGGACGCGAGGGATGCCGGGGACGGCGGGGAGGGTGGGGAGCGCGTACAGGCCGTGAGCCACGGAAGCCGCGGCTGACCCGCCGTACCGCGCACCCACACGTCACACACCCACACGGCACGCACCGCGCGCCACGCGCACGACGCGCGCCACACGGTCAACCCGGCCCGGCCGGCCGCCTCTCACGGGGCGTGCGGGCCGGGCCGGTCCTCGACCGCGTGCGCCCGGCCGCGGGAGTCGCCCGGCGCGGTACGGGAGGTCGATGCGGTGGGAAGGCCCGATCCCCCGTCACTGTAGGCGCCCCCGGTGGACGGATGACCGGCTTTCGAACGGGATGTCCGGAACCGGCGACCCTGCGAGCGCGTTGTGCGGGCGGCGGCGTGGGCGCCCGGCCGCTGTGCCAGGATGGATCGGGCCGCCAGCACAACGGTGCAACCAGTGAGAACGGTGCAGGCAGTGCACCCAAGGGGGAGTGGATGTACGGCAGTTACACCGGCCGGTCCCGGACGCGCGGGCGCGCGGCGGTCCTGCGGACGACCGCTGCGGCGGCGCTCGGGGCGGCCCTGCTGCTGGCGGGCTGCTCCGGCGACGGGGACGGCGGCGAGAGCGCGCCGGCCATCGGCCAGCAGCCCAAGGCGAAGGACCCGTACTGGGTGAACCCCGACGGCACCGCGGCCCGTCAGGTCGCCGCGTACCAGGAGGACGGCGACCAGGAGAAGGCCGACCTGATCCGGCGGATCGCCGAGCAGTCGGCCGGCGAGTGGATCGGCCCGGGCGCCCCGGAGGACGAGGCGCGGCGCGTCACCGAGGCCGCGGCGAAGGCCGACCGGTACGCGCTGCTGGTCCTCTACAACATCCCGCACCGTGACTGCGGCCAGTTCTCCAAGGGCGGCGCCGCCGACGGCGACGCCTACCGCGCCTGGGTGGACGGCGTCGCCAAGGGCATCGGGGACCGCCAGGCGACCGTGATCCTGGAGCCGGACGCCCTGCTCCACCTGGTCGACGGCTGCACCCCCCAGGAACACCACCAGGAGCGCTACGACCTGCTCGAAGGAGCCGTCGAGCGGCTGAAGCGGCAGCCCGCCACCAAGGTCTACGTGGACGCGGGCAACGCCGGCTGGCAGTCGCCCGGGGCCCTGCACGAACCGCTGTGGCGGGCGGGCATCGAGAAGGCGGACGGCTTCTCGCTCAACGTGTCCAACTTCCGTACGACGGCCCTCAGCACGGAGTTCGGGAAGAAGCTGTCGGTGAAGGTGGGCGACAAGCCCTTCGTCATCGACACCAGCCGCAACGGCAACGGCCCCTACGAGGGCGGCGACCCGGCCGAGACCTGGTGCAACCCGCCCGGCCGCGCGCTCGGCGAGCCCCCGACCACGAGGACGGGCGACGAGCTGGTCGACGCGTATCTGTGGATCAAGCGGCCCGGCGAATCCGACGGCGGCTGCAAGGGCGGCCCGAACGCGGGCGAGTGGTGGCCGGAATACGCCCTGGGGCTGGCCCGCGCCACCGAGTAGCGCCAGGGCCGCATCCGCCTGCGACACCCGCGCGGGTACGCCCACTGTGGCCCCGCGCGGGTACGCCTACGGCACCTCCACCCACATCCCCTCGGACGGGGTGCCCTCCTCGTCGGTGACGAACAGCATGTACCAGCCCGACGGCACCAGCGCCCGGTTCTTCGGCACGGTGACCGTGATCCCGTCCGCCGACTTCTCGACCGCCAGATCGATGCTGCGCTGGTCGGTGTCGGTCACATGGGTGACCGCCGAGGGGCGCATCAGCTTCGCCGAGGTGATCGAGGAGGCCTGCCGCGTGGTGAACAGGCCGGTTCCGCCGCGCTCGATGCTCTTGGGCCCGGCCGTGAGCTCCGGCCGGGAGCCGCGGTAGAGGTAGGGCGGGGTGTAGATCTCGATGCGCTGCTCGAAGGTGCCCGGACGCGTGTTGATCTTGTCCGAGTAGAGCGGGTCCGATCCGAAGATCATGACCCGGCCGTCCGGCAGCAGCACGGACCCCGAGTGGTAGTTGCGCCCCACGGCCGGGTCCGCGACCCGCCGGTAGGTGTCCGTCTTCGCGTCGTACAGCCGGGCCTCCAGCACGTCCGAACCGCCACGCCCCCGGTAGTCGCCGGAGCCGCCCGCCACGAGCAGCGAGTCGTCGGGGAGCAGGGAGGCGCTGGGATAGCGGGTGCCCTTGTCCAGGGAGGCGCCCTCGGTGAACTTCGGGTTCTTCTCCTGGAGGTCGACCAGCCGGGACTTCGGGGTGGACTTGTCCGACTCGCCGACCCCGCCGCCGCCGATCACCATGAACCGCTCGTCCTGGGCCGGAGGCAGCCGTACGGTCGCCGAGGTCTCCATCTGGTCCGCGTCGGCGAGGCCGGGGATCTTGTCGAAGTCGTTCGTCCGCACGTCCCAGATCCCGGGGGTGCGGCCCTCGCTCTGGAGCCCGTAGCCGGAGTTGGAGCCGGAGTAGAACAGCCTGCCGTCGTTGAGCAGGAACAGCGCCGGGTAGGTGGCGAACTTCCGGACGATGCCGCTGTCCTTCCAGCTCTTCTTCTCCGGGTCGTAGACCTCGGCCTTGCCCACGTCGATCTGGCCGATGTCGTCCAGGCCGGAGACGGCGAGGACCTTGCCGTCCTCCAGCGTCGTGAGGGTGGGGTACCAGCGGGCCTTGGCCATCGGGTCGACGGGGATGTACTTCTCCGCGACCGGGTCGAACTCGTAGGCGTCGTTGATGCCCTGGAAGTCCTTCTTGTCCAGCGCCAGCTTCTGGGCGATCCCGTAGACGTTACGGGTGTCCTCGGCGGAGAGGCCCGAGACGCGGTAGTTGTCCTCGGTGCCGGTCTCGTACTTCCGCCCGGACTTCTCGGCCTCCACGTAGATGCGGCCGACGCCCGCTTCGTTGCGCTGGTACTCACCGGTCTTCTTGTCGAAGACCTTGGTGGCCTTCTCCACCAGCAGCGGGTCCTGGGAGATGAAGGTCTTGCCGCTCTCCTTGCCCGTGAAGCGGGTGCCCGCGGGGAGAGTGATCGGCTTGCGGGGGTTCTCGTTCCGGACGATCATCAGGCCGCCGGCCTTGGTGACGTCGCCCCCGAGCTTCTCGTAGCGCTTGGTGCCGCCGGCTATGAGGAGATTGCCGCCGGGGAGCTGGGTGTGACCGGCGCAGAACAGGTCCTTGGGCGTGTGGATGTCCTTGAAGACGTTCGTCTTCGGGTCCCACAGCACGGAGCGGAAGCTCTTCGCGTCGAAGTTCTTCTCGTTGTTGCCGGAGCCCGCGACGAGCAGCACCTTGCCGGTGCGCAGCAGCGCGGCGTGGACGGCGTTGACCCGGTGCTCGGCGGGGATGTCCAGGAAGTCCCAGTGGCCGTTGGCCTCTTTGTAGGACTGCTTGTTGATCGTGTAGTGGTGGTAGCGCTCGGTGCCGAAGCGGTAGAGCCACGGCCCGTTCGCCCCCGCGAGGGCGACCACGGCGACCGTGCCGATCGCGAACCGGCGCGTACGCAGACCGGAGCGGCGGGCCCGGACCCCCGCGCGGCGGGAGGTCCGGCCGACGGCACGGCGGGCACCCCGGCCCGAATGGCTTGTCATGACTGCGGTCCCCCCAGGGCGATGTTCATGGTCTGGTCAGAGCCGGGCGCGGCCCGGCCCGACGGTGGTCCGGCCGACGGTGGTCCGGCCGGCGGTGGTCCGGCCGGCGGTCGTCGGCCGGACGAGCCCGCCCGGCGCCGGCCGCGGCGCTTCTTCTTCTCCGCGCGGACCGTGTACCGCCAGCCGATGATCGGCGCGGCGGTGATCAGCAGCGCCAGCGTGGCCCAGGTGACCATCGCGGGGTGGCTGTGGCCCAGGAAGAACGAGGCGATCATCGACCCGCCGAAGACGACGATGAAGAACAGGTGGATGCGGAAGGTGCCGAACAGGGTGTCCGGGCTGGACGAGTCGCCCTTGGGGGTCACCACGAACGAGCTCTTGCGGCGCAGTACCGCGTCCATCATCGAGCGGGCGTAGATCGGCGCGGAGAGCGCGGACATCACCATGCCGGCCAGACCGCCGGAACCCTCGGGCTCGTGCGGCGAGACGTTGTGGCGGCGGTTCCAGACGTACAGGCCGATCTGGAGCGCGGAGGCGTTGCCGTACAGCATCATCCAGATCGTCGGGTCGATCTGCACGCCGGAGGCGCCCATGCCGAGGAACAGCGCGCAACTGAGGGCCGCGAGGATCCAGTTCAGGGCCGACATCGGATAGAAGATGATCATCATCGTGTAGTTGAAGAGCTTGCCGGGCGGCATGGTCCCGAAGCCCTTCCAGAACTGCCCGATGATCGTCTCGTAGGTGCCCCGGGACCAGCGCAGCTGCTGGGTGAAGAAGTCCGTCCAGGCGGTCGGGCCCTCGCCGACGGCCAGCACGTCCGGGGTGTAGACCGAGCGCCACTTGTTCCCCGTGGCCGGGTTGCGGTGGCGGTGGATCTCGAAGCCGGTGGCCATGTCCTCGGTGATCGAGTCGTACAGGCCGCCGATCTGCTTGAGCGCCGAGATGCGGACCGCGTTGCTGGTGCCGACGAACATGGGCGAGCCGTAGCGGTTGCCCGCGCGCTGGATCAGGGCGTGGAAGAGGAACTGCTGCGACTCGGCGGCCTTGGTGACGAACGTGTCGTAGTTGCCGTAGACCTGCGGGCCGATGACGAAGCCGATGTCCGGGTCGCGGAAGTAGCCGAGCATCCGCTCCAGGTAGTTCGCCATCGGGATGTGGTCGGTGTCGACCGAGGCGAAGAAGTCGTAGTCGCCGCCGTGCGCGTCCAGCCAGGCGTTGTAGTTGCCGTGCTTGGTCTTGGCGCGGTGCGGGCCCTTGGCCTGGTTCCAGTGCGCCACGCCCTTGCGGGAGAAGTGGTGCACGCCGAGCCGGGCGCAGACCTCCTTGACCGCCGGGTCGTCGCCCTCGTCCAGCAGCCACACGTGCATCAGACCGCGGTGACGGATCCTCACGGCCGCCTCCAGGGTCTTCGTCACCATCTCCAGCGGCTCCTTGCCGGGGACGAAGGAGGTGAGGAAGGCGACCTTGGTGCCGGACTCCGGTATCACCGGGACCGGGTCGCGGGCGACCAGGGTGGCATGCGCGTTCGACAGGACGTTCATCGTGCGGAACAGCTCGATCAGACCGATCGAGACCAGCATGACGATGTCGAGGGCCAGCAGGAGATCGTCGTCCAGGTTCGGATCGCGGTCCGTCCAGTGACTGGGCTGTATCAGCCAGGCGAAGAGGCCGAGCGAGACGAGGGGAGCCGCGCCGAGCAGGAGTGCCGCGCGCACCCGGTGCGGCTCCTGCGATATGAGCGAGCGGTACCGGACCTTGTACGGCTTGCCCGCGGGAGGCTGCGTCAGCGGTCCGGCGAGCCGGCTGTAGTGCTCGTAGTCGTAGCGCGGCAGTTCCTTCTTGGCACGCCGCCGCGCCGTGCCGGACCGCAGCCCCGCGGGTATCCGGAGCTGCGTCGTCCGGGAAGCGTCGTTCTCCTGCCGGTCGCCTGGCGGCGTCGACGTCATGGGTACATCCCCCTGCACGCATGCTGGTGCGTGACTGTTCGGTCTCTCTCTTCGTGCGCGGCGAGCCCCCGTTCTTCACCGGGCACGCACACGGTGGCGGGCCACCGCCCCACAGACAGGGGACCGCAGCCTTCCGGTTGCATGATGCCCCCTCGGCGTCCGCCCTTGAGCGGGACCCCCACCCCGCGGCGCACACAACCGGAACGTCACGCTCTGCTGCGCCAACTGTACGGATCAGCAGACCCCTTGGGGCCGACGGCCCCAGACAGATTGTCCGACACCGAACGGGACCGCAAGGGTGAAACGGACCGTTTGTCGGTCATGCGCACGATTTGGACCCACCTTGCGGAGGGGCTGTGATGAAGTGGAGACCGGTGGAGACCGGCCCCCACTCCCTGGCCCCTCACCGCTCCGTCATCGCTCGGTCACGGTCCGCAGTTCGGGTGGGTAGCTGTGCGTACACGGCCATCGGGTGTCACCGGACGCTGGACGGGGAATGATCAAAGCCCCCTCACGTTCAGTGAGGGGGCTTTGACTGTGCGTGCGCCGTCAGGGACTCGAACCCCGGACCCGCTGATTAAGAGTCAGCTGCTCTAACCAACTGAGCTAACGGCGCCTGCTGACCTGGAGAACTCTACCCGACTCCCAAGGGTGCTCCGAACCATTTACCGGCCGCCACGCCCCGTCAGATAGTCGTTTTTTTCCTTTGTTCCGTCAAAATGCCCTATGTAAGGAGAATTGAACGGCTGACGCCCGTTACGGCTGCGCCCAAAGATCTTGACGAATGACGAGTGCGGAGGGGAATCGCATGACTGTGCCGGTCTTCGAGGAGTACGAACCCGCCATCGACTGCGGATGCGCGGGGTGCGCGGTGCGGCGGCGCTCCGCCGCGAGGGCCCTGCCGGTGCGTCGCGGCGGTCACCCCGCCGCGCACGGTGCGCGCCGTGCCCTGGTGCTGGCCACCGCCGCCGGGGTGGTCCTCTCCTGCGGAGCCGCGGGGGCGGCCACGGCCGCCGGTCCTGCCCCCGGGCCCCCGCGCGCCGACGGGGGAGTCGATCCCGAACCGGCGACCCCGCAGGGTGAGCAGGGGCCGCTGCGGGGCACCGGCGCCTCGGGCCCGCCGTCCGCCGGCTCGGCCGTGCCGAAGACGACCCGGGCCGACATCATCGACCGGGCCAAGCGGTGGGTGAGCGCGAAGGTCCCGTACAGCATGGAGAAGTACTGGTCGGACGGCTATCGCCAGGACTGCTCGGGCTATGTCTCGATGGCCTGGAACCTCGGCAGCAACGAGTGGACCGGCAGCCTCGCCGCCTACGGGACCCGGATCGCCCGCGCCGACCTCCAGCCCGGCGACATCCTCCTCTTCCACAACCCGGCCGACCCCTCCAAGGGCTCGCACGTCACGATCTTCGGCGGCTGGACCGACTCCGCGCGCACCCATTACGTCGCCTACGAGCAGGCGCGCCCGCAGACGCGGAAGCAGTCGACGCCCCTGGCGTACTGGAACAACTCCGACCTCTATGTGGCCTACCGGTACAAAGGGGTCACAGAAGGTTCGCCCGGCTCCGGATCCTCCATCGCCTTCCCCGGGGCCGGGCAGTTCGGCCCCGGCAGCGACAACAAGCACGTCACCCAGCTCGGCCGGATGCTGGTCCAGCGGGGCGGCAAGCGCTTCTACGCGGTCGGCCCCGGGCCCGAGTGGAGCGCGGCCGACCGGCGTGCGACCCAGGCGTTCCAGCAGGCGCAGGGCTGGCAGGGCAAGGAGGCCGACGGCATTCCGGGCCCGGACACCTGGCGCCTGCTGGCGACCGGCGGCGGACGGAACATTCCGGCCGCCGGCGCGGGCGGCAGCCCTGATACAGCCGCCGCGTTCCCCGGACGCGGCCATTTCCAGCCGGGTCAGTCCAACAGCCATGTCGACCGGCTCGGCGAACAGTTGGTGAAGAAGGGATACGGCAGGCACTACGTGTCGGGCCCCGACCCGCGCTGGACCGAGGCCGACCGCCGCAACGTCGAGGCGTTCCAGCGGGCCCAGGGCTGGCGCGGCGGTGCGGCCGACGGTTATCCGGGGCCGGAGACCTGGCGCCGGCTCTTCGCGTGACGGACGTGACGGAAAGGAATCGGCAACCGGTGACCCCCAACGACGACCAGACCCCCCGGACCACCCCCACCTCAACCCCTCACCCTCTGGACGACCAGCTCCCGCCGTCCCTCTTCGCCCCGCCGGGCGAAGGGAGCCCGCCTCCGCTCTTCGGTTCCGCCGACGGCAGGGCCCCGACGCCGGAGGCCGGCCCTCCGCAGCGCCTGGACGCCGGGCTGCCGCCTCCGCCGTCCGACCGCGCGGCTGGGGACTCCCGGTCACCGGCGGGCGAGCTTCCGCCGCCGCTGTTCGGCCGGGTGGGCGGGGGCGCGGCCCCGACGGCCGGTGGCAGCACCCCGCTGTCGGAGGGCGACAGCGTCCTGCCACCGGACGGCGAGCTTCCGCCGCCGTCGGAGGGTGGCGGTGTTCTGCCGTCGGGCGACAGGCTTCCGCCGCCGCTCTTCCGTCCCGTCGGGGACAAGCCCCCGCCGCCGGATACGGACAGGACCCCGCCCACGCCGCCCCGGACGTCCGCGGAACCCCCGAGCGCGAGCCTGCACCTCGGCCCGCCCCCGGACCGGCACCGGGATGGAGCTGCTCCGGACCGGCCCACCCCGGACCGTCCGACGTCGGACCGGCACACGGATGGAGCCGCTCCGGACCGCTCGGCTCCGGACCGGCACCGGAATGGGGCTGCTCCGGATCGGCCCACCCCGGACCGTCCGACATCGGACCGGCACACGGACGGGGCCGCTTCGGACCGGCTGGCCACGGACCGCTCGGCTTCGGACTGCTCGGCCACGGACCGGCCTGCTCCGGACAGGCCGACGTCGGACCGGCCCACCCCGGACTGCCCGGCCACGGACCGGCCCACCCCGGACCGCCCGGCTTCGGACCGCCCGGCTTCGGACCGGCCCACCTCGGACCGGCCCACCCTGGACCGGCCCACCCCGGACCGCCCGGCTTCGGACCGGCCCACCCCGGACCGGCACCCCGACCGTCCGACCCCGACCCCGGCCTCGGCTCCTACCCCCGCCGCCGCCCCCGGCCGCCCCGCGCCCGCGCACCCTGTGCCCCTCGACGGGAACCTTTACCTCAAGCCCGTCCGGCGTTTGAGGACGGAACCCTCGGCGGAGTGGACCCCGCACCCTTCCTACGGGGCTGAGCCCGAGGGCGGGAAGAGGCCCGCCCGGACGGGCCCGGTCGGACGCGGGACCCAGGGTGCCCCCGCCAGGGGACCCGTGGACGACCCCGGGCCCGACACCGAGCTGGACCTCGTCCTGGACCTGGCCCCCGGCGGTCGGACCGCCTCCGCCACGTTCTCCGTACCCGCACCCGTACCCGCGGCCCCGACCGCCGCCACGACACCCGCTCCGGCCACGGAGAAGCCCCCGTACCCCGGTCGCCGCCACTCCGTCATCGCCAACGAGACCACCGCCTCCATCCCCGTACACCTCCTCTTCCGCGACGACCAGGAGCCGGCCGAACCGGGCACGGCGGCCGGCCTGCCCGCGGCCCTCGTCCGCCGGCCCGCCACCGGGGACCGCTCGCCCGCCACCCGGCGGCCCCCCGTGCCGCGTTCGCCGCGGACCCGGGTCGAGCCGTCGACCCGGCCCGCCCCTCCCGCCGACCCGCGCCTCGCCGAACGCCCCGGACCCGCCCTGCCCGGCTCCGCGGCCCTCCTCGTCGGCGCGGCCGGAATCGCCGGCGCGCTGGCCGTCCTGTGGTGGCGCGGCGTGCTGCCCGCCGCCTGGCAGACGGCCGTCGGCCTCGCCCCCCGGGCCGACCTCGGCATCGGCTTCGGCGCCTGGGCCCTGCTCGCCCTCCTCACCACCGTGGTGCTGCTCGCACTCGGCGGCCTCGGCCGGGGGAAGGTCGGGTACGCGTGGGTGCTGACGCTCTTCGGCGACTACCGGGGCAGCGTCCGGCGCACCGGTCTCGTCTGGGTCTCGCCCCTGCTGCTGCGCCGCCGCGTCGACGTACGGCTGCGGCACTGGCGCAGCGAGCCGCTGCCCGCCGTCGACGCGAACGGCACCGCGCTGCGCGTGGTCGTCCTCGTGGTGTGGCGGATCAAGGACACGGTCCGGGCGGTCCTCGGCATCGAGGACCACGAGGCGTACCTGAGCGCACAGGTCGAGGCCGCGATGGCCCGGGTCCTCTCCCAACTGCCCGCCGACGCGTTCCACGAGGACGCCCCGAGCCTGCGCGACGCCGAGGCGGTCGGCGACGCGCTGACCCGCATGCTGAAGGCGGACTGCGAACCCGTGGGCGTGGAGGTGTACTCGGCCCAGCCGACCGGCATCGAATACGCCCCCGAGGTCGCGGCGGCGATGCAGCGGCGGCGGATCGCCGCGATCGACTCCAGGCACCGGGACAGCGTGCTCACCTCCGTCGTGGACGCGGTGGACGACACGGTCAACCGGCTCACCACGCGCGGCATCGTCGAGCTCGACGACTACGAACGCAAAGCGCTCGTCAAGGACTTGACGGTCGCCTTCTACACCGGTCGCAGCGGAGGAGGAGACGGGGCCTGAGGATGCGGGGGAGGGCCGTGCGAGGTCGGAGAGGGGTGTGGGGGCGGTCCGGGGCAGTTCGCCGACCCGCCGGAATATGACCCTCATTGGTCTGGACATGTTCACGCCGCGTCAATAATCTAAGACTTGGTCTAGACCGCAGTACCTCGCATGCACAGCACCACGCACACGTACCAAGCGCGCAGTAGTCGAGCAATGCTCATGGAACCTCCCCCACGTTCTAGAGGAGCGACAGCCCATGCGGAAAAAGGCAAGCGCGGCCGTGATCGGTCTGGCGATAGCGGGCGTCTCGGTGCTCGCGACCACGAGCGCCAGCAGCCACGGCTACACGGACTCCCCGATCAGCCGTCAGAAACTTTGTGCCAACGGCACGGTGACCGGCTGCGGCAACATCCAGTGGGAGCCGCAGAGCGTCGAGGGGCTCAAGGGCTTCCCGGCGGCGGGACCGGCGGACGGCAAGATCTGCGCCGGCGGCAACGGGCAGTTCGCCCAGCTCGACGACCCGCGTGGCGGCAACTGGCCCGCCACCCAGGTCACCGGCGGACAGGGCTACAGCTTCCGCTGGCAGTTCACCGCCCGCCACTCCACCAGCGACTTCCGCTACTACATCACCAAGGACGGCTGGGACTCCACCAAGCCGCTCACCCGGGCCGCGCTCGAATCGCAGCCCTTCATGACGGTGCCGTACGGCAACAAGCAGCCGCCGTCGACCCTGACCCACCAGGGCACGATTCCCACGCAGAAGAACGGCAAGCACATCATTCTCGCCGTCTGGAACGTCGCGGACACCCCCAACGCGTTCTACGCCTGCTCCGACGTTAAGTTCTGACGCTCCTTCAGTTATCGTGCGGCGCCATGAGAGGCACCGGCACCGTCGCGGAACTCGTAGGACGTCAATGGGGTGACCACCGGCCCGCCCTGAAGCACGGCCCCACCGTGCTCAGTCATCACCAGGTGGTCGAGGGCGCCGCCGCACGGGCGGCGCTCCTCGCGGACCTCCTTCCGCGAGGCGGTGAGCCGCATCTCGGCGTACTGCTCGACAACACCCCGGAGTTCCCACTGTGGCTCAGCGCGGCGGCCCTGGCCGGGGCCGCCGTCGCGGGGATCAACCCGACCCGGCGCGGCCCCGAGCTGGCCCGCGACATCCTGCACACCGAAGCCCCGGTCCTGATCACCGAGCGCGCCCATCTGCCGCTCCTCGACGGCCTGGACCTCCCGGGGGTACGGGTCCTGGTCACCGACACCGAGGCGTACGCCGCCCTGCTCGCCCCCTACGCGGGCGCCCGGCCCGGCGACGCCGTCGTCGCCCCGGTCGGCCGCGACAGCCGTATGCTCCTCTACTTCACCTCCGGCTCCACCGGCGCGCCCAAGGCCGCGATCTGCACCCAGGGCCGGCTCGCCGGGGCCGGTGCGTCGCTCGCCGGACACTTCGGTGTACGGCCGGACGACGTCCACTACATCTGCATGCCGATGTTCCACGGCAACGCGGTCCTCGCCGACTGGGCCCCCGCCCTCGCCGCCGGAGCCGCGATAGCGCTGCGCCCCCGCTTCTCCGCCTCCGCCTTCCTCGACGACGTACGCGCCTACGGGGCGACGTACTTCACCTACGTCGGGCGGGCCGTGCAGTATCTGCTGGCCACCCCCGAGCGCCCGGACGACCGGAACCACCCGCTGCGCCTCGGCTTCGGGACCGAGGCCGGCGCGGTGGACGCGGCCCGGTTCCGGGAACGGTTCGGGGTGCGGCTCGTGGAGGGATACGGCTCCTCCGAGGGCGGCGCCGCCATCCAGCGCACCTCCGGCACCCCGCCGGGCGCGATCGGCCGGGCCGCCCCCGCCGACGACCTCGCCGTCGTCGACCCGGAGACCGGAGAGGAACGGGCCCCGGCCCGCTTCGGCCCGGGCGGGCGCCTGCTCAACGGTGACGAGGCCATCGGCGAGCTGGTCAACCGGGGCCCGACGCCCTTCGAGGGCTACTGGCGCAACCCGGAGGCGGACGCGGAGCGGGCCCGCTGCGGCTGGTACTGGACCGGGGACCTCTTCTACCGCGACGCCGACGGCTTCCTCTACTTCGCCGGCCGCACGGACGACCGGCTCCGCGTCGACAGCGAGAACCTGGCCGCCGCGACGATCGAGCACATTCTGGCCCGCTGGGAGGAGGCGGCCGCCACCGCCGTCTACGCCGTCCCGGACCCGGTCACCGGCGACCAGGTGATGGCCGCTTTGGCGCTCCGGGCGGGCGCGGTCTTCGACCCGGCGGCCTTCGCCGCGTTCCTGCGGGCCCAGCCGGACCTGGGGACGAAGATGGCTCCCCGGTTCGTCCGGATCCTCGGCCGGATGCCGGTCACCGCGACGAACAAGATCCACCGGGTGGAGCTGCGCCGGGCGGGCTTCCGCTGCCCGGACCCGGTGTGGTGGGACCGGGACGGCGACCGCTCGTACGCCCTGCTGGACGCCGAGGGTCTGGAGGGCCTGCTCGCCCGGTACGCCGACCACGGCAGACCGCTCTGACCTGGGCAAAGCACAGTGGGCGGCCTCCGTGAAGGAGACCGCCCACTGCGTGTCGTGCGCCGTCAGGGACTCGAACCCCGGACCCGCTGATTAAGAGTCAGCTGCTCTAACCAACTGAGCTAACGGCGCCTGCTGACTCGAAAATAATACCTGGTCCGCAAGGGTGCTGATGACACCCATCGTGGCCCCGCCCTCCGGGGGCGCCCCCGGCCGCTACAGAGCCAGCGACAGCAGGACCGGAGCCGCCCGGCGGCTGAGGGTGTCGGCCGCCGCCCGCAGCCGGTGCGCGTCCTCGATCGGCAGCGACAGGGCGAGGCAGCCCGCGGCGGAGCCGGCCGTCAGCGGCACGGCCGCGCAGACGGTGCCCACCGCGTACTCCTGGATATCCAGCACCGGGACCGTGACGGACTGCGCGTCCAGCTGGGAGAAGAGGATCTTCTCGTCGGTGATCGTCCGGGAGGTGAGCCGGGCCGTCCGGTGCCGGGAGATGTGGTCGCGCCGCCCGTCGTGGTCGAGCTGGGCCAGCAGGCACTTGCCGACCGCGCTGGCGTGCGCGGAGGAGCGGAAGTCCACCCACTCGTTGACCGCCGGGGTCAGCGGCCCGTCCGCGACCTGCTGCACGCTGACCTCGCCGTCGACGTAGCGGCTGAGGTAGACCGCCGCGCCGACGGAGTCGCGCAGCTCGCTCAGGGTGTGCTGGAGGCGGTCCTCCAGGGCCTGGCGGCGGGCCGCCCCGGAACCGAGCAGCAGCAGCGAGGCGCCGATGACGTACGCGCCGTCGCTGACCTGCTCCACGTATCCCTCGCGGCGCAGCGTGAGGAGCAGGGAGGCGAGGTGGCCGGTCGGCAGCCCCGTCTCGCGGGAGATCTGGGCATCGGTCACGCCGTTGCCGTGCTTGGAAACCGTTTCGAGCACGCGCAGGGCGTACTGCACCGAATGGAACGGCGCGGTCGGCTCGGGCTTCAACGCCACGGTGTCCCCCTACCAGGTTGTGACCGCAAGCTTTCGCCCCACGATAGCCGCCGGAACGCCGTCGCGGGGCGGCAGTTGACGGGTCGGTGGGCGCGCCCCGGAGCTGTCATCTGGGGCGCACCCGTCCGGCATATGCCAGCGTCATGGGCGCAAGCGCAACTGCGAGGTCACAGCACCGCGTTGAGGAACTCGCGCGTACGTTCGTGTGACGGATCGGAGAAGATTTTCTCCGGGGATCCGGACTCCACGACCCGTCCCGCGTCGAACATCAGCACCTTCTGCGAGACGTCCCGGGCGAAGTTCATCTCGTGGGTCACGCAGAGCATGGTGATGTCGGTGTTCCGGGCGATGTCCCCCAGCAGCTCCAGCACGCCCGCCACCAGCTCCGGGTCGAGCGCCGACGTCACCTCGTCCAGGAGCAGGATCTCCGGCTCCATCGCCAGGGCGCGGGCGATGGCGACCCGCTGCTGCTGGCCGCCGGAGAGCTGCGAGGGGTGGGCGTCGACCTTCGCGGAGAGCCCGACCAGGTCCAGCAGCTCCCGGGCCCGCACCTCGGCCTCCTCGCGGCTCTTGCCGAGCACGCTGACCGGGGCCTCGGTGATGTTCTCGATCACCTTCATGTTGGGGAAGAGGTTGAACTGCTGGAAGACCATCCCGATCTTCTTCCGGGACGCGCGCAGCTGCTTCTCGCCCGCGGGCTTCAGCGAACCGTCGGGGGCCCGTACGTGGGTCAACGGCTCGCCGTTGACCCAGATCACCCCGCCGCTGACCTTCTCCAGCGTCATCAGCAGCCGCAGGATCGTGGTCTTGCCCGAGCCGCTGGGCCCGATCAGCGTGACGTGCTCGCCGCGGTCCACGGTGAAGTCCAGCTCGTCCAGCACCACATGGTCGCCGTAGCGCTTCACCACCTTGTCGAACCGCACCAGCGGCTCACCCGTGCGGGCGGTGGCCGGCACCGCGTCCTCGGGAGCTGCGGCCGGCCCCGGCGACTCCGTCTTCTGCAGGGGGAGGGGTTCAGTGGCCAAGGCGCTTCTCCAGCTTTCTCATCAACAGCGACGTGGGGTAGCTCGCGACCAGGAAGATCAGGCCGGCGAGGGTGAACACCTCGGTGTACGCGAACTGCTCGGCCCCGTACTTCCGGGCCTCGAAGACCATCTCCTGCACCGTGATCACGGCGAGGAACGGCGTCTCCTTGAACATCGAGATCGCGTAGTTCCCGAGCGCGGGCAGCACGTTGCGCACCGCCTGCGGCAGGATCACGGCCTGCCAGGTGCGCCGGGGCGACAGCGACAGCGCGCGGCACGCCTCCCACTGGCCCTTCGGCACGCCGTCGATCCCGGCCCGGTAGACCTCGGAGGTGTACGCGGCGTAGTGGACGCCCAGCACGGCGATGCCGATGTACAGCGGCTCCACCGTGTTGAACAGGGCGGCAGCCCCGACCAGTTGGACCAGCAGCGGGGTGGAGCGGACGAACTCCGTGACGAGGCGCACCGGGACCGTCACGAACCTGCTGGGCGCGCGTCCGGCCATCGCGACGGCCAGGCCCAGCACGGCCGCCACCAGGGTGCCGAGCACCGTGGCGAGCAGGGTGACCTTGAACCCCTCCAGGAGAAGGGGCAGGGACTCGCCGACGGCGTTCCAGTCGAAGCCGTTCACCGGGTACCTCCCACGGCGGTCGTGGACGCGCTGCGGCTCTTGAACAGGCTCTTCGCGCCGGTGTCCAGGCCGAGCCGTCGCTTGGCGCTCCGCTCCAGCAGGTTCATCAGCATCGTGAGCGCGTAGGCCAGGACGAAGTAGGCGGCCAGCAGGGTCAGATAGGCGGTGAGGGTCTCACCGGTACGGTCGCGCAGCTGCTGGATCACCGTCATCAGATCGGCGGCGGAGATCAGCCACAGCAGCGGGGTCGCCTTCAGCAGCTGGATCAGCAGGTTGGTGAAGCTCGGGATCATCTGCACCCAGGCCTGCGGTAGGATCACCTTCCACAGCCGCCTGTTCGGGCTCAGGTTGAGCGCGATCGCCGCCTCGTACTGCCCGCGCGGCACGGAGTTGATCGCGCCGCGCACCACTTCCGCGCCGTACGCACCGAAGTTGAGGCCGAACGCGACCACCCCGCAGACGACCGGGGTCAGTTCGTAGCCGGTCAGCAGCGGCATCGCGTAGTAGAGCCAGAACAGCTGGATGTAGAGGGAGGTGCCCCGGAAGAACTCCACGACCACCCGGGAGACCCCCCGGGCCAGGAACAGCCGGCTGCCCGCCATCAGCCCGAGGGCGAAGGCCAGCACCCCGGCCAGCAGTGCGCCCAGGACCGTGGCCTGGAGCGTCACCCACAGACCCGACCGGACTCTGGGGAACTCCTCGACGAGGAGGGAGAGGAAGTCGCTCATGCGCGCGCGCCCGCCCGCCCCGTCAGCCCTCGCACAGGTCCGCCGTCTTCAGGTCGGCGGGCGGGATCTCCGTCTCCCCGAAGCCGTACGGCTCCAGCAGCTGCACATAGCGGGAGCGGTCCGACACGATCTTCTTCAGCTCGCGGTTGAAGGAGTCCCGCAGGTCCTCGTTGCCCTTGCGGAACACCGCGCCGCCGGGGGAGAACTGCTCCTTGCCGTCCAGCTCCGGCACGAACGCCTCGGTGACCTCGGTGTCCGGGTTGGTCTTCGCCAGCCAGCGCAGCGAGATGCCGGTGAGCAGGAAGGCGTCGACCCGGCCGCCCTTGACGGCGTCGGCCCCGTCCTGCGGCTTCTGCAGCGTCTTGATCCTGTCCTCGGCTATGCCGGCGCCCTTGGCGTAACTGCCCTCGACCGCACCGGACATCACGCCGACGGTGATTCCCGCTTCCTTCGCGGAGGCCAGGTCGGTGATCTTCTTCGGGTTGCCCTTCCGCACCATCAGCGCGGTCGGCGAGATGAACTCCGGCTCGGAGAAGATCGCGTTGCCGCAGCGCTCCGGGGTGATGGCCATGCCCGCGCTGACCACGTCGTACTTCCCGGCCTGGAGCCCGGGGATCAGCCCGTCCCACTCGGAGAGCGTCGGCTTCAGCTCGTCCACCCCGAGCGCCTTGAAGATCTCCCGGTGCAGCGTCGGGGCCTCGCCCTTGAGCTCCTTGCCCTCCAGGTAGCCGTACGGGGCCTCGTTCGCGTACGCCACCCGTACGAAGCCCTGCTTGCGGAGCTTGTCCAGGGCGCCCTCGCCGGTCGCGGAGCCGGCGTCGGTCTTGCTGCACGCGGTGAGGAGGCCGGGAACGACGAGGAGGCCGCCCACGGCAGCCGATCCGTTGAGGAAGCCCCGGCGGGACAGGTTCGGGAATTCAGCCATGGTTCGCAATCTCCTGGAGGTCGAACAGTCCGGACAGGGTGAGCGCCTGCCCGATCCCGTACGTCTATGCAGGAGGCCGGAGTCATGTAACCCAACAGTGGCCGGAAGGTGACCTTCCCGTGCCCGAACGGGGCAGAGTGCGACCGGGGGAGTGCGGGGCGTGTTCCCCGGTGGGGAAGGATTCATGACAGCGCGTCAGTGAGAGGCCGGTCACTCCGTGCGGCGCGTCAGTGCGCGGGGCCGTCCTCGGAGAGGTCGGTCGACGGGACGTAACCGAGCTTCTTGTCCACCGTGTTCGGCAACGGCGCCCCGCGCGACCACTGTTCGTACATCGCCACGAAACGCTCGCCCAGCCGGTCCCGCCAGCCCGCGGTGTTCCCGCCCAGGGCCGGGGTCAGGACGAGACCCGGGGCATCCCACAGCGGGCTCCCGGGGGCGGGCGCCTCCTCCTGGAAGGTGCTGAGCGCCGCCCCCGCGAGCCAGCGGCGGTTCAGCGCGTCCACCAGGTCGGCCTCGACCACCGTCGCCGCGCGCCCGGCGTCGATGAACCGTGCCGACGGCTGGAGCAGCCCGAAGAACCGGCTGTCGAACATCCCGCGCGTCGACTCCGTGAGCGGGACCGCCGCGATCACCCAGTCCGCGCGCGCCGCCAGCCGGTCCAGATCCGCCACCCCGTGGATCGTGCGCCGGGCCGTCCGCCCCACCAGCGCCACCGTGAGCCCCAGGCCGTGCAGCAGCCGGGTGATCTCCCGGCCGATCGGCCCCGCGCCCACCACCAGCGCCCGCGAACCGGCGACCCGCTGCCCCTCCCGGTCGTGCGGGCGCCGCTCCCGCCGGCACTCCAGGACGCCGGGCAGATCCGTGGCGAAGGCCAGCACCAGACCCGCCACGCTCTCCGCGACCGGCCGCTCGAAGACGCCCCGCGCGTTGGTGAGGACCGTGTCGGACGCGACCAGCTCCGGGCAGAGCAGCCGGTCCACGCCCGCGCTCGCCGTGTGCACCCACCGCGGCCGCGCGCCCGGCCCGGGCCAGGCCCGCCGCACCGCGTCGGACGCCAGGTCCCATACGAGCAGCACATCGGCGTCCGGGAGCAGCCCGGCGAGCGAGGAGGCGTCCGCGTACCGCACGTCCACCCGGCCGGTCAGCCGGCCGAGCCGCGGGGAGGGCGCCGCGTCGAGGACGAGCAGGACGGGATCCGGCATCGCTGGTCGGCCCTCCGGGACGGAACGGACGTACGGGATCCGCCCACGCTCGCAGCAGGCTCCCCCGCCGTCAACGAGGCCCGGCCGCGCGCCCCGGAGCCCGCCCGGGGGAATACTGGGAACAAGGCGGGGCAAGAGTGACCGGTCGCGCGGTCACGGCCGCCGGAGCGTCCGGACGGCCCGCAGCGACCCCGTAGCGGGGTCGCCCGCCGTGCGGCCAGCCGTCGACGCACAGGAAGGGTGGACATGACGACCGTAGGACTTCTCTACCCGGGCCACGCCGCCGAGGACGACTTCCCACGGACCGAGATCCTGCTCGACACCGACATCCGACTGCCCCTGTTCTCCACCGAGACCGGCGAGGACGCCTACCGCGCCGACGCGCTGCGCGAGCAGGGCGCACCCGCCCGGATCGCCGAGGGCGTCGAGGAACTGCGTCTCGCCGGGGCCGAGGCGCTGCTGTGGGCCTCCAGTGGCGGCAGCTTCGGGCAGGGCTGGGAGGGCGCGCACGAGCAGGTCGCCACGCTCGCCCGGAGCGCGGGCCTGCCCGCCTCCAGCACCTCGATCGGCTTCGTCCACGCGGTACGGGAGCTGGGCGCGGGCCGGGTCGCGGTCGCCGCCCCCTACCCCGAGGACGTCACCGGGCTCTTCGCGGAGTTCCTGGCGACGGCGGGCGTGGAGGTGGTGGCCGCCGTGTCCGGCGGGGCCGCGTCGTCGGCCGAGGCCGGTGGCTGGGCCCCGGAACGGGTGAAGCGGCTGGCGCGTGAGGCCGACCACCCGGACGCCGAGGTGGTGCTCGTCCCGGACACCTCCCTGCACACCACCGCGTACGTCCCCGAGCTGGAGGAACTCCTCGGCAAGCCCGTCCTCACGGCGAACCAGGTGACGGTGTGGGAGGGGCTGCGTCTCACCGACCGCCGGACCTGGGCCCCCACCCTGGGCACCCTGTTCGCCACCCGCGAGCCGGTGCTGAGGTCGCTGGAGCCGAAGGGCATCGAGGTACGGGAGTAGCCCGGCGGCGTCCGGTCGTCGGGTCGTACGGTCGTCGGGCCGTACGGTCGTCAGGTCGTCCGGGGCGTCGGGACGTGGCGCCCCGGACAGGTGCGGGAATAAACGGAGTCATCCTCCTGTTGCACCCCTCCGATACGCACCCGTACGACAGCAGCACCGGGAGAGGCCGACACGTGGACGAGATCCGAGGCGACGAGACCCGCAGCGACACGCGAGGTGACGCGACCACCGGGGGCGCGAGCGGCGGCCCGGCCGACGCCGACGGGATCCGGGGCGCCGCAGCCGGAACGGCCGCCGTTCCGCTGTCCGTCCTCGATCTCGTCACCGTGGGGCAGGGCAGCACCGCGACGCGGGCCCTGCGCACCAGCGTGGACATCGCGAAGCTCACCGAGAGCCGCGGCTTCCACCGCTTCTGGGTCGCCGAGCACCACTCCATGCCCGGGGTCGCCTCGTCCTCCCCGGCCGTGATCCTGGCGCACATCGCCGCCCACACCGAGCGTATCCGGCTCGGTTCCGGCGGGGTGATGCTGCCCAACCACGCGCCGCTGGTGATCGCCGAGCAGTTCGGCACCCTGGAGGCGATGGCCCCGGGCCGCGTCGACCTCGGCCTCGGCCGCGCCCCCGGCACCGACGGGGCGACGGCGGCGGCCCTGCGCCGCAGCGACCGGCTCAACGAGGGCGCGGACGACTTCCCGCAGCAGCTCATGGAGCTGATCCGGTTCCTGGACGACGACTTCCCCGACGGGCATCCGTACGCCCGGATCCACGCCGTGCCGGGCCCGGTCCAGGCGACCGCCCCCGGCGGCGTGCAGTCCGCGCACCGCCCGCCGGTCTGGCTGCTGGGCTCCTCCGGCTTCAGCGCGCGGCTGGCCGGGACGCTGGGGCTGCCGTTCGCCTTCGCGCACCACTTCTCGGCGCAGAACACCATCCCCGCGCTGGACCTGTACCGCGAGTCCTTCCGGCCCTCCGCCGTGCTGGACGCCCCGTACGCCCTGATCGGGGTCTCGGCGCTGGCCGCCGACGACGAGCGCGAGGCCCGCCGCCAGGTGCTGACCGGAGCCCTGTCCATGGTCCGGCTGCGCACCGGCCGCCCGGGGCTGATCCCGAGCCCCGAGGAGGCCGCGGCGTACGACTTCTCCCCGATGGAGCGGGAGTTCGTCGACGGCTGGCTCGCCAACGTCGTCCACGGCACCGCCGACGAGGTCCGCGGCGGCCTCGACGACCTGGCCAAGCGGACCGGCGCCGACGAGCTGATGATCACCGCCAACGCGCACGGCGGCGAGGCGCGGCTGCGCAGCTACGACCTGATCGCGGACGCGTACGGCCTGCCCGCGGCCCCGTAGCGCCGTGCGGGGCCCGTGGCGCCGTGCGGGGCCCGTGGCGCCGTGCGGGGTCCCGGCCGGGGGGGGGTCAGCCCTCCAGCGGGCGGGAGCCGATCAGCCCGGCGATCTGCTCCGGCGCCACGGCCCGCGAGTACAGCCAGCCCTGCCCTGTGTCGCAGCCGATCCGCCGCAGCCGCTCCGCCTGCCCGGCCGTCTCCACGCACTCCGCGGTGACGGTCAGGCCCAGGCGGTGCGCCAGCTGCACCATGGCCTCCACGATCGTCTCGTCGGCCGGGCTCGGGTGCGTACCGTCCTCGTACCGGAAGCCCTTCACGAACGCCCCGTCCAGCTTCAGCACGGAGACGGGCAGCCTGCTGAGGTAGGCGAGGTTCGAGTAGCCGGTCCCGAAGTCGTCGATGGCGATCCGTACGCCCATGTCGCTCAGGGCCTGGAGCGCCCGCAGCGGACGGCCGCCCGACCCCATCACCGCCGACTCGGTCAGCTCCAGCTGGAGCAGCCCGGGGGCCAGCCCGGTCTCGGCCAGGATCTCGGCCACGTCGGCGACCAGGTCGGAGTCCCAGACCTGCCGTACGGCGACGTTGACGCTGATGAACAGCGGCGGCTCGTCCGGGTGGTCCAGCTGCCAGCGCCGCGCCTGCCGGCACGCGGTGCGCAGCACCCACCGGCCGAGCTGGACGATCGAGCCGTCCTCCTCGGCGATCTGGACGAACCGATTCGGCGGCAGCACGCCGAACTGCGGATGGTTCCAGCGCACCAGCGCCTCGACGCCGCGCAGCACCCCGTCCGCCATCCCGACCAGCGGCTGGTACTCCAGGGTGAACTCGCCGCGCTCCACGGCGGGCCGGAGCGTGGAGGAGAGCGACTGCCGGGTCATGCGGTGGGCGTTGCGCTCGGGGTCGAACAGGGTCCAGCGGGCCTTGCCGTCCGCCTTCGCCCAGTACAGCGTGGTGTCGGCGGCCTGCATCAGACCGGTGGGCGAGGTGCCCGCCGCGGTCCGTTCGACCACCCCGATCGACGCGGAGACCGAGAGCCGCTGTCCGGCGAGGTCGAACGGCTGCTGGAGCGCGGCGAGGACCGAGCGGGCCAGCTCGGTCAGCTCCTCGGTGCCCGTCGAGTCCTCGACCAGGATCGCGAACTCGTCGCCGCCCAGGCGCGCCACCAGCCGGCTGCCCCCGGCGTGGCGGGAGGCGTCGTTCTCGGCGCAGTCGGTGAGCCGTGCGGCGACGGCGGCCAGCAGCCGGTCCCCGGTCCGGTGCCCCAGCGTGTCGTTGATCGCCTTGAAGCCGTCCAGGTCCAGATAGCAGAGCCCGATCCGGGCGTGCCGCCGCGGCGGCATCGCGTCGTCCTGGTACGGCGGGGTCTCCAGGGCCGAGGCGAGGCGCTCGAAGAACAGCGTCCGGTTGGGCAGCCGGGTCACCGGGTCGTGCATCTGGAGGTGGCGCAGCCGCTCCTGGAGCTCGCGGCGGTCGCTGACGTCCGCGACCGTCAGCAGGACCCGGGCGGGCTCCGCCGCCGACGTTCCGGTCATCGGCACGATGGTGACCTCGGCCCACAGGGAGCGCCCGTCGGGATGCTTGAGGCGTCGGGTGCAGCGGAACCGGGAGCGGCGGCCCAGGAGGACCTCGCGATAGGCGTGCCAGGTGCGGTCGTCGGACGCGAGGTCGAGCAGTTCGCTCGCCCGCCGGCCGGTGAGGACCGCCACCGCGGTGCCCAGGAGCCCGCCGAGCGCATCGTTGGCCCGCACGACGTGGCCCCGGCCGTCGACGACGCCCATGGGGAGTGCGGCGGCGTTGAAGGCGGCCCGGCAGTCGCGCAGCTCGGAGGCGGTGGGGCCGTGACCGGCGCGGTCGCCGTCGCCGTCGCCGGCGGGGGGCGGGGCCTCGGCGGCCGGGGCCCCGGGTGGTGGGGCCGTGGCCGGTGCGTCCGTGACCAGCGGTTCCATCGCCGTCATATGACGCTCCGTGACCGGCGCGGGGGGCACGCCGGAGGCCGTGCCCGCCCGTGCGCTCGGCCCTTCGGAGGTTCCGCTCACCGCTCGCTCCCGCTGTGAAGGTCGTCGTGAACTGGTGGGGTCGGACTGGTCACCGGGTGGCGGTCCCGTGAACGGGCCCGTTCCACGCGGGAAAGCGTGGTGAAGCATAGAGGGTGCCGCGTCGGCCGTTCCAGCTCACCGTCAGGTCCGGGCCATCGCGCGCGTTCGCGAGGGGACGGGAGCAGGCGTTCCGCTTTGCCCGATCCTGGTTGTTTCTGTGCGGATCTGTTTCGTTGGATGGCTGAAATGGCTGGCAGTGACGTTCCGTGAAGGTGTGGGCGACGATTCTGACCGCTTACCCGTGTGGGGCAGCACAACAGGGCGTGGCGTGGTGAAGCGGCACAGGGTGGACGGGATGGACCGTGTTTCCCCACCCGGAGGTCGATGTGCCGTGCCGTCGCGGACCCGGGGGAGCGGAACGGCCGCCACTGCGCAGTCTGGCCGCCGCCGCCACCTCCCTCCTGGCGCTCGCCGCCACGTCCCTCGTCGCGGGCCCCGCCGCGGCCGCCGCGAGGGACGCGGCACCCTGCGCCCTGCCCCGGTCGGCGGCGCACCACTCGCTCGGGCTGAACACCTGGAACGCGGCGTACCCGCGCCCCGACCAGGGTCTCGACGCGGTCATGATCTTCCTGTCCTTCCCGGACTCCGAGCCCGTGCTCACCCCCGAGGCGCTCACCGCCGACCACTTCCCCGCCACGACGCGCTTCTTCGAACGCGCCAGTTATGGCCGGTTCACCCTGCGCCCCCATCCGCAGCGGACCTGGACGCGGATGCCGCGCGACTCCACCTGGTACGGCATAGAGCGTGACTGGAACGCGGAGCGCCGCACCGCCTATCTGCGTGACGCCATCGACGCCGCCGACCCGGAGGTGGACTTCTCCCGGTACGACGTCGTCTACCTGGTGGCCGACCCGGACGCCCCCGGCGTCGACTCCGACGCCACCAAGGTCGTCAACTTCGACCGGCCGCTCCGCGCCGACGACAGCGACATCCGGCGCGTTGTCACGGTCTTCGAGCAGCACCCGCCCGACCGCAACGTCCTCGCCCACGAGACCGGGCACGTCTTCGACCTCGCCGACCTCTACCACCGGCCCACCGACGGCAAGGGCGACTGGGACACCCACGTCGGCGACTGGGACGTCATGGGCAGCCAGTTCGGCCTCGCCCCGGACCTGTTCGGCTGGCACAAGTGGAAGCTCGGCTGGCTCGGCGGACGCCAGGTCGTCTGCGTCCAGGGCTCGGCCGACCTCACGCTGGAACCGGTCGCCGCCGCCCCGGTGCCCGGCGGGTCGATCGGGACCCGGCTCGCCGTCGTCCGTACCGGCGCCGACAGCGCCCTGGCCATCGAGGCCCGCAGCGCCACCGGGAACGACCGGGGCACCTGCGCCGAGGGTATCCTGATCTACCGCGTCCGCAGCGGGACGGCCTCCGGTGGCGGGCCCGTCGAGGTGGTCGACACCCACCCGGACACCGGGGCCTGCTGGGACCGCTCGGTCTACCCGCCGCTGGCCGACGCCCCGCTCGGGATCGGGGAGACCTTCACCGTGCCGGGCGACGACACCCGCATCGAGGTCGCCGACCGCACCCCGTCCGGCTCCTGGACCGTCCGGGTCACCACCGGCGTCTGAACCGGCCCGGGGCGCGGGCCTCCGTACGCGAAGAAGCCCCCCGCTTCCGCGGGGGGCTTCTTCCGTCTGTGCGCCGTCAGGGACTCGAACCCCGGACCCGCTGATTAAGAGTCAGCTGCTCTAACCAACTGAGCTAACGGCGCCTGGTGACGTCGTAGACATTAGCACCCTGATCCGCCCGAGGAAAAATCGCCTGCGCGGCACCCGGACAGGACGCGGACCGGCTCACCCGCACACACGCCCAGAGCAGCACATCGGGGCCCGGGAGCCACGGATTACGGGTGTCGGGGGCGACCACCCAGCGTGGCCCGCTCTCGGACGACGCGCAGGTCAGCGGCGGTACGGTCACGGCGTCGCCGGTGCCGTGGCAGAGCAGCGGCGGCACCGTGCCGCGCCGCTTCCCGGAGTCTCCGGCGCCCCCGGAACCGCTGGTTCCCCACTCCTCCCAGGCGAGCAGCGAGGGCAGCCGCTGGGCCGTTCCCGGGGCGGCGAACAGCAGCATCCGGCCCCGGTGCGTGGCGACCGGGCCGGAGCCGGGCCCCTCCGCCCAGAGCTGCTCCAGCATCCGCCGCCCGAACAGCGCCGGCACGTTCACGACGTCGAAGGCGGAACCGCAGGGCAGCACACCGGGGGCCTTGGGACGCTCCTCCCAGTGGGCGAGCGTGCTGCGCGGGTAGGGGGCGGCCCCTGCCAGCCAGGCGGCGCCGGCCGCCGTGACCTGTGCGGCCTGGGGTCCGGACTGGTCCCGCAGCAGGGCGAAGATGTCGACGCCGTGGTGCGGGGCGGCACCGGTCTGCAGGGTCGTTTCGTCTTTCGGCCATGCGCTCATGGAGCAAGGTCTACCGGGAGTAATGGAGAGGATTCCGAGAGTTGCGGGAAACCGGGACAGGCCGGGAGGGGAAGGGGTATCTTGCCCGCCGGAATATGCCACGGGACCTGACCCCCGGTCTGGCGCAACATCATCCGCCCCGGCCGCCCCACAGGCCCTGTCCACCCTCACAGGTCACATCGGCATCACCGACCCCACCGGCCGCAGCGGCCTCGCGGGCCCCGTAGGTCAGGCTCCGGGCGCGTCGAGCAGCGAGCGGCCGAACTCGATCATCTTCTTCGCGTAGTCCTCGGTCCACTCCGCGCGCTCCGCGACGTCCGCCGCGGTCAGCCGGTCGAACCGGCGCGGGTCGGCGAGCTGCGCCGCCGCCATCGCCTGGAACTCCACCGACCGGTCCGTCGCCGCCCGGAAGGCATGCGTCAGCTCGGTCGCACGGGCCAGCAGCTCACGGGGGTCCTCCACCGACTCCAGGTCGAAGAAGTGCTCCGGATCCGCGGTGGCCTGAGACGGCTCGAAGAGCAGCGGCGCGGGGCGCAGCCGCTGCCGTTCGTTCCGCTCGGACTGTGTCATGTGGGGTTCCTCCCTCGGACGACCTGATGACCGGAGGATCCGGACGGCCACCCTCCATTGTCCAACCCCGCGCAAGGGGGCCGGGGCGTGCGGCGGGGGCGCGCCCCCGGGCCGAGGGCGTGGACGCGCCCCCGGCTCAGGGCCGCCACCGCACCCGCCGTTCCGAGAGGTGTGCCAGCACCGCGTGGTTCGCCTCCCAGCCGTCGGGGAACTTCACCGTGACGCCCAGCTGGACCGGCTCCGTGGACGGGTGCTCGTCCAGCAGGTCCGCCACCCCCTCCCGGCACACCACGACGCAGGCGTGCCGGTGCCGCGAGGCCAGTACGCACAGGCGGCCCGTCTCCAGGTGGAACGCGGTCGCGTCGGGCCGCCCCGACAGCGGGTGCAGCACCACCGTGACGTCGAACTCGCGGCCCTGGAGGCGGTTGGCCGTGTCCACCGCGACCCCGGTGACGCCCAGCTCCGTGAGGGCCGCGCGCACCGCCGCGGCCTGGTCCCGGTGGGCCGTCCCGACCGCCACCCGGTCCGCCGTCACCGGCACCGGCTCCTCGGCCCGCTCGCTCGTCGCGACCCCGCCCCGGTCCAGCATCCGCCGGACCACCAGCGCCACCGCCCGTACCGCCTCGGGATCGGTGCGCGGGGTGTGCCGGGCGGGCAGCTCCAGCAGCCCCCACCCGGACTCCGCCGCCTCGTCCAGCACCCGGTCGGGCCCCGAACCGTCCGACGCCACCCCGAAGGAGAGCTTCCGGTCCCCGTGGTCCGTGCCGCTGCGGAACGGCGTGTACGGGTAGAACGCGTCCGACACCAGCGGGGCCGCCGACGCCGGGAGCCGCCAGGACACCGGCAGCCGGTGCTGCGGCAGCTCCGGATTGTGCGCGAGCAGCGTGGACACCGCACTCGCCGACGGGTCGTAGCTCAGCCCCGCCCACTGGTCCGCGCCGACGATCGAGAACGGGTCCAGCTGGCCCGGGTCCCCGACGAACAGCGCCCGCTCGAACAGCCCGGCCACGGCCAGCAGCGCGTCCGAGCGCATCTGGTACGCCTCGTCGACGATCGCGTGCCCCCACGGCTCCACGTTCTTCACGTGCGCCCACTTGGCGGCCGTCGAGATCACCACGTCGAGCCCGGCCAGATCCGCCGCCTTCGCCGACTTCGTCACGTTGCCCAGCCCGTCCAGGACCTTGTCGTACGGGTCGGAGTCGCTGCTGTGCAGCCGGCCGACCGGCAGCTCCGGGTCCTTCTCCGCGAGCCGTACCACCAGGTCGTCGACCTGGGCGTTGGTCTGCGCGATCACCATCAGCGGATGCCCGGCGGCGGCCAGCTCCAGGGCCGCCCGGACCACCAGCGTCGACTTCCCGGCGCCGGGCGGGGAGTCCACGACGATGCCCCGGGCGGTGCCGCGCAGCGTGTCGTCGAGGATCGCCCCGGTCGCCCGCGCCGCCGCCGCGCCCGGGTCGAAGACGGTCGTCATCACAGCAGGCCCTCACAGACGGCGGTGGTCACAGCAGGTCCTCCGGGGTCACGGGGTCGGGTCGCTCCGCGCGCGTCGCGGCGTCCGCGCCCGGCGGGCCGCCGTGGGTCCACGGCGTCTCCTCCGGGTCCGGCAGCTTCGGGCCGCCGCGCTGGTCGTGCTCGAACAGGGTCCAGGCGATCCGCTCGCCGGGCTCCGGCACCGAACCGGGCGCGGGCTCCTTGCCCCGGCCCATCCGGTCCAGGATCCGCAGCACCAGCGGGATCTCCCCGTCGTCGGCCGGAGGTCCGTCCGCGTACCGCACGAACTCCGCCGTCTGCGGCTTGCCCTCCAGCGAGCGGTAGACCTTCGTCCGCTCGGCCAGGTGCGGACGCTCGTCCGTGCGGACGGTGACCAGCGGGCGCGGGGAGGGCCGCTTGGACTCGGTGTACGCCATCTCCACCTCGGACACCGTGGCGAGGAACGCCTCGCCCGCCAGCCGCCGCCCCGCCAGCACCAGCGGATCGTCCAGTGCCTCCTGCGCCTCCAACTGGGCCTGGGCGGTCTCCCGGGAGGCCAGCTTCTGGGCCGCCGTCACCGCGTCGTCACGGCGCGGCTGCGGCGGCTCGCCCGAGCGCACCCGGTCCCGGTGCCCGGTGAACGACCACCGGTCCCGGGTCCAGCGGTCCTCGGCCCGCGACCCCTCGGGCAGCTCCCGCAGCAGGTCGAGACCCCGCCAGACCGCGTCCCAGGTCGGCAGCATGACCCGCGCCAGCAGCGAGCGGATCTCCCGCTCGGCGGCGCTCAGCTCACCGAGGCGGGCATCGGCGGCGAGGCCGTCCTCGGCGGACGCGAGCGCGGTGCGCGCCCGGTCGTACCGCTCGATCGCCGGGGCGAGGAGGCGGTTGTCGAAGTCCGGGTCGGTGGCCGGTCCCGCCGGCGGGCACAGCAGCTGGCCCTCCCAGTCCCGGGCCAGCTCGGCCCGGAGCGCGGCCTCGGCCCCCGACGAGCCGGCCGGCGGGTCGATCCAGGCCAGCAGCGCGCCCAGGTGCTGGTCCTCCAGGCTGCTCTGCCCGGTCGCCCAGTGCCGGTTCAGCAGATCCGTGACGGCGGGCAGCAGCGAGGAGCCGGGCACCCGGGCCCGCTCCCCGTAGTGCGTCAGCCAGCGGCCGAGCAGCGGCACCCGCGCCGGGGCCGGATACGGCGTGTCCGGATCGTCCTCGGCGGTGCGCCGGAACCGCATGGACCGCCCCAGCAGCCGGACGAACTCGACGCCCGCCCGGCTCGGCACGATCAGCTGGGCGGCGTCCGTGCACAGCTCGACCTCGACCTTGGTCTTCTTACCGGTCGCCGGGTCGGTCTCGTTGCGCTCGGCGGGCTCGACGACGTCCGCGTACGCCTCGATGTGCGGCAGGACCGCCTCCGCCAGCTCGGCCAGGAACGCGAACCGCAGGTCCCGGTCGCGCGGCTGGGCGACGGCCAGCAGCCGGGGCGCCTCCCGGTCCGTGCCGACCAGCGCGCCGAGCGGGGCCCCGGCCTCGCCGGCGGTGGTCAACGGCACCAGCACGAGCGGCCGGTCGGTGAGATGGCGGTGCCGTACGGTCGCCAGCGGCTGGGCGCGGCCGGTGTCGACGGCCTCCAGCCGGGCCAGGGTGGTGATCAGCGACATGCGCCCGCACCCTCCGGCGCCGCGGTCCCGGCACGTGCGGCGGACGCGCTCTCCAGCGCCTCGGCGCGCAGGGCGGCGGCCCGGCGCAGCGCCGCGACCGTCGGATCGGCGGGATCGCCCTCCTTGCCCGCGGCGGCGGCCAGCACCCCGGCCACCGTGGTCAGTCCGCCCAGCTCGCCGCGCACGCTCCGGCCCAGCGCCTCCACGGCCCCCTCGGCCCGGGACCTCGACCGGCAGTGAAAGGCCAGCTCGCAGGCGGCCAGACACTCCGGGGCGTACGCCGGGGGCACGGCTGCCACGGCGGCGTCGAGCTCCTCGGGCGGGCACGCCGGATCGAACGTCGTCCCCTCCGGCAGCGCCGCCGCGATGTCCTCGACGCGCGTCAGCCGGGTCAGCTGCCGACGGGTCACGGCACGCTGCTTGCGCACGTCCACGACGGAGGCGGTCGGCAGGTTCGAGAAGTCCTTGGGGCAGACCAGCAGCACCCGGTGCCCGACCTCCGCGCCCTCGGTCACCGCCGCGACCCGCTCCAGCGCCAGCACGTACACCGCGGCCTGCCGGGCGGCCGCGCCGACCTTCGACGGGTCGGCCGACGCGTCGATCATCGGAAACGACTTGATCTCGACCACCGTCCACCGGCCGTCGGGGTGCACCACGACCGCGTCGGGCTCCAGATAGGCGGGGGAACCCGCCACCTCCAGGGCCAGCATCGGGTGGTCCAGCAGCGCCCAGCCGCCAGCCGCCGTGGCCTCGCGGAGCGCGAGCGCGGTGCGCGCGGCACGGCCCTCGGGACCGGCGGCACTCAGATCGGGTGCGGCGGCGTCCCCGGCCGGGGCCTCGGCCCCGCCGCCGAGCCGTTCGTACAGCAGGCGCAGCAGCTCGGCGCCGCCGTCGGCCTTGACCCTCGCCTCGAACGCGTTGCCCCGCATGAAGGCGAACTGGGACTGCCCGAAGGGGGCGGGGGAGCCGAGCGCGGTGGCCAGCACGCTCTTGTCCACCCCGGCGCCGTCGAGCAGGGCCCGCCGCTTGCAGCCGGGGTTGGCGGCGAGGGCGGCCAGGGCTCTCGCGTCGAGCGGGTGCGGCTGGACGGACGGGCCGCGCAGCTCAGCGAGCCGCTGCCGGAGCGTCGTCGCTCGCGGACGCGTCGGCGTCGTCGCCGGCTGTCGTGCCGCTGACTGCCGGGCCGGGGGGATCTGCGGAGGTGGTCCGCTGGCCGGGGATTCGCTCACCCGGGGAAGTCTTGCATCCGGTACTGACATTCGGGGGCACGGTCGCGGATACGGTCGCGGACACGGACCCGGCGACGGTGCTCCGGCCGCCCTCGCCGCGGCCCGCGAACAGGACGGCGGCGGGCCCGGTGAACCGCGCCGCGCCCCACGCCTTGAACCGGTCGGCGATCCGCATGACGGGCCTGACCAGCAGGGCCCCGACGCCCATCACCGCGGCGCCCGCGACGGCGTCCAGGAAGTAGTGGTTGGCGGTGCCCATCACGATGACCGTGGTAATCAGCGGATAGGCGATTCCCGCCGCCCGTATCAGGGGGTGGCGGCCGTGCCGCCACAGCAGGATCCCGCACCAGAGCGACCATCCGACGTGCAGGCTGGGCATCGCCGCGTACTGGTTGGTCATCCCGCTCAGCCCGCGCGGGGCGCTCGCCCCCTCGCCCCACCAGCCGTACGCGCTGTACTGCGCCATCGTGTCGACGAAGCCGTGGCTCGCGTCCAGCAGCCGGGGCGGACAGGTCGGCATCAGCGTGAAGCCGACCAGGCCCAGCAGTGTGGAGTTCATCAGCCAGACCCGGGCCGCGCGGTACGCGGCCGACCTGCGCCGGAACATCCATATGAGGACGGCCGGGGTGACTACGTAGTGCAGGGACGCGTACGCGAAGTCGGCGGGTATCCCGAGGGACGGGGTGCTGGTGAAGAGACGGTTCAGCGGGTGCTCGGCGTTGAGGTACAGCGCCTGCTCCAGCCGCAGGATCGCCAGACCGTGGTCGACCGCCGTCGACACGTCGCCGCGCACCAGGAGCCGGCCCACCGAATACAGCGCGTACACCACCGCGATCAGCGGCAGCTCCGTCCACCAGCGGGGGCGATGACCGGTTGCGGGCGGCGCGGTGGCGTGCGGCATCCGGTAGCTCTCCCCATGTTCATGCGGCCGACGACGAACGTTCAACCGTACGGCGGCGCCGTGCCGCCGATCCCCCCGGGGGTCCCCTTCCGGACGTCCCGTACGCAGCGGTCCCCGCCCTGGTCCGAGCTGTCGGCCGGGGCGCTGCTCAGGGTGGGACGCCCGCACGTCCCGGGAGGTTGCCTGTCCGGGTGGTACGGGATGATGGAAGATCCCAACAGCACCAACGTTCCAGGGAGAGCCTTCATGGCACCGCGCATCCTGCTCGCCCGGCACGGCCAGACCCAGTGGTCGGTCCGGGGCAACCACACCGGCAGGACGGACATCCCGCTCCTGGACGACGGGCGCGAGGGCGCGAAGCTCCTCGGCGAGCGGCTGCACCGGGCGCCGTGGGCGGGGCTGCCCGGCGTCGAGGTCCGCACCAGCCCGCTCGTCCGGGCCGCCGAGACCTGCGAACTCGCCGGGTTCGGGGAGCGGGCCGAGCCGTGGGACGCGCTGATGGAATGGGACTACGGGGCGTACGAGGGCCTGACCCCGGCCCAGATCAAGGCGGACCGCCCCGACTGGCTGATCTGGCGCGACGGGGTCCCGGACGGGGAGTCCGTCGCCGACGTCACCGCCCGCGCGGACGAGATCGTCGACTGGGCCCGGTCGGCGGACCGGGACGTCCTGGTCTTCGCCCACGGCCACATCCTGCGGGCGCTGGGCGCGCGGTGGCTGGGCGAGGACCTGTCCTTCGGCGCCCGCATCCGCCTGGAGCCGACGTCGCTGTCGGTCCTGGGCTGGGCGTACGGCCTGCCGGCCGTGGAACGCTGGAACGACACGGGCCACCTGGACCGGTAGCGGCATCGGTCCGCCGGGACCCGGCCCACCCAAGCCCGTCCGGCGCTTGAGGACGGAACCCTTCGTCCGGTGGGCGTGCTCTCCGCGGGTCCGTGGCGCGGGAGGCCCTGATCAGCACCCTGGAACGTGCTTGCCGGTTCCGTCCTCAAACGCCGGACGGGCTGGGATGGCCGCCGGACGGCTGCGGCAACCGCCGGACGGGCGTGGGCGGCCCCCCACAGGTCGGTATGGCCGCCGGACGGGCTGGGACGGCCGCCGGACGGCTGCGGCAACCGCCGGACGGGCGTGGGCGGCCCCCGACGGGCTGGGGCGGCCGCCGGAGCGGCCAGGTGTCGACCTACCGGCCGGGGTGGCCGCCGGCGTTGCCCGGGCCGGCAGGGATGCCGGGCACGGCCGACTCCTGGTGGCGGGTCAGGAAGGCCGCCACCGGGCCCGCCCCGGCCCGCGGCTCCAGCACCCGCGCCGCCCCCGCCAGCATCCCCCGGATCCGCGAGGACTGGACCCGGGTCAGCAGGTCCAGCACCTGCTGCCCCGTCGCCGCAGCCTCGTCCGCCCGGCCCGCCCGGGCCAGGTCACCCGTGAGCTGGGCCCGGTACAGCGCCAGGTTCCGGGTGAAGTGCGGGTCCTGGAGCGCCGTCGCCCGCCGCCCGTGCCGCGCCGCCCGGGACCAGTCGCCCAGCGCCGACCAGCACTGCGCCTCCAGCAGCTCCAGCTCCGCCTCCCGGAAGAAGCTCATCCACTCCGGATCACCCGCCGCCGTGCCCCGGTCGAACGCCGCACGGGCCCGCCCGATCGCCCGGTCGCACCCCGTCCGGTCCCCGAGCCCCGCCCGGCCCCCCGCCTCCCGCAGCGCGAGCAGCGCCAGCAGCCGGGGCGACCCCAGCGTGCGGGCGGCCCGCTGGCCGGCCTCCGCCGCCCGTACCGCCTCCCGGGGCCGCCCCGCGTCCCGGGCCAGGAACGAGGTGTTGCAGAAGGCGTGCGCCTCAAGACCCGCGTCCCCGGCCAGCCGCGCCGTGGCCAGCGCCTCCGCGTAGTGCGAGCGGGCGTCGTCGAAGCGGCCCGAGTCGTGGGCCAGCCAGCCCACCGAGATGGCCAGCTCGCCCGCGCCCGCGTGCAGCCGGTCCGAGGTGGCGCGCCGTGCGGTGGTCCCGGCGTCCAGCAGCTCGTACGCCGTGCGCAGCGGCTGGGCGGCCCGCCGGTACAGCCCGTCCGCGCCGTGCCGGTCGTCCAGCAGCCGGATCTGCCGCACCGCCTTCTCGACGGCGTTCACCTCCGCCTCGCCGACCCGGCGCTGCGTGGGCAGAGAGACCCGGGCGGAGGCGGGCGCCCCGCCGAGACCCAGGGAAGCGGCGGCCACCGTGGTGGTCCCGCTCGTCATGAACACGCGACGCAGCACGTCGCTCTCCTCGGGGAAGTCGTCGGTTTCGGTGTCGCGGTGGAAAGGGGCGGGACGGGAAGGGGACAGGGAAGAGGGACGGGAGGCGGAGGGGGGAGCGGCGGATACGGTCGGGCCCGGGCCCGTCGTGGGCGGAGGTTCGGACACGATCCGGGCGCCCCGCCCCCGTACGCTCTCGCGTGCCGAGAACCCCAGGTCGGCCAGGGACGCCCCGGGAAACATGTGCAGGAACACGCGTTCGTAGGCGTAGTTGGGGCAGCGGATCTCCCCCGACTCCACCCGCCCGATGTAGCGGGCGTCGCACGCGACCTGCTCCCCGATCTCCCGCGCCGCTCTGCGGACGGCCGCCGCGAACTCCCCGGCGGAGCGTTGTCCGCGCAGCCGGCGGAAGGCGAGGTTGGGAACTGCCGCTGTCGACACCATGGCCGGCCCCTCTCTGGTGCGGCCGGAGCCCGTGGTTCCCGGTGTCCCGGCGGAGCAAGAACGTACCTGTTGTGACGGGTCGCACACGCAGCGTTTCGTTGCGAAAGGGGCATACCACCCGTGATCTGCCATGAACTGCCACCCTTTGCGGCGGTGTGGGCCCGTAGCCCTTGACGCACTCGGGGCGTTGGTCCATGCGGAGACGGAGCGTGGCTCCGTTCGGCGATGAGAGGAGGGGTTCCCTTGTTGCATCTCGGCAGGGAGACCGGCTCACGGACGACCGCGACGAAACCGACGGCCCCGGCGCAGGGGGACCAGTCCTGCGACCTCGTCACGGTCCCGGCCCGGCAGGGGCTGGAAGCCGTCGACATCCTCCGCCGCGGACGGGACCAGGAGGCCGTCGGCCCGGTCCTGCACGACGGCGCCTGCGACACCCTCGGCTTCCTCGTCCCGCCGGGCACCGCCGACGCCTGGGACGTACCGGGCAGCGCCTGTACGCGGACCGACGGCCGCGGGCTGCGCATCCCCGCCGAGCCGCCCGGCTCCGGCTCCGGCTGGCTGCTTCCGCCCGCCGAGGACGCCCCGGTCACCGATCCGGCCGTGCTCCGCGCCGCCCTCGACCAGGCCGCCCGGCTCATCGAGGCGGTCGACAACTGCCGCTGAGCCCATAATGGCCGGACGGGCGGAACACCTCCGCGCGGCCGGCGAACCGGGCCCCCACCAGCAAGGACCAGCGAACGTGGCACGTCGAGGAGCGTCCGCCCAGGGCAAGGACAAAGCCGCGGGCAAGAACAAGGCCACGGGCAAGGGCAGGGCCGAAGGCGCGAAGGGGCGGCAGGGCGGCGGCCGGGGAGCCGGCCGGGCCGAGCGGGAGCCGGTCTCGCAGCAGGTCGGCGGCGGGTTCGCGGAGCTCATACCCGACCGGGAGCGCCCGGGCGCCTGGACGCTCCTGATCGACGGCGCCCCGCAGTCCCACGTGGACCTCGACGACCCCACGCACCTCGCCTTCGCCTATCAGCGCCGCCTCGGGCACGTCATCGACCTCGCCGCACCCCCGCTCCAGCCGCTGCACGTCCTGCACCTGGGCGGCGGCGCCTTCACCCTCGCCCGCTACACCGCCGCGACCCGCCCCCGCTCCACCCAGCAGATCGTCGAGCTCGACGCGCCCCTCGTGCAGCTCGTGCGCGACCGCCTCCCGCTGGACCCCCAGGCCCGGGTCCGGGTCCGGGCCGCCGACGCCCGCGAAGGGCTCGGCAGGTTCCCGGACGGCTGGGCCGACCTGATCATCGCCGACGTGTTCAGCGGGGCCCGCACCCCCGCCCACCTGACCTCCGCCGAATTCCTCGCGGAGGTGCGCCGGGTCCTGAAACCCGAAGGGCGGTACGCCGCCAACCTCGCCGACGGCCCACCGCTCGCCCATCTGCGCGGCCAGGTCGCCACCGCCGCCGCCGTCTTCCCCGAACTGGCGCTGGCCGCCGACCCGGTGGTCTGGCGGGGCCGCCGCTTCGGCAACGCGGTCCTGCTCGCTTCGGCCGTGGCGCTCCCGGTCGCGGAGTTCACCCGGCGGGTGGCGAGCGATCCGCACCCCGGCCGCGTCGAACACGGCCGCGCGCTCACCGACTTCACCGGCGGCGCGGCCGTCGTCACCGACGCGGCGGCCAGACCGTCGCCCGCGCCGCCGCCATCCGTCTTCGAGAACCCGTGACCACTGCCGGCCCGGCCCGGATCAGGGTTCGACGACCTGCACCGTCGGCCGCGTCCCGTTCCAGGTGCAGAACACCGAGTACGTCGTCCCGTCCTTCCCGCCCCCGTCGCTGAAGTCCACCCGGATCCAGGCGTCGTTGGTCCACACCTGCATCGACCAGCCCGGCTCGGGCGTCGCCGAGACGAGCTTCGCCGAGCGCGCGGCGAACTCGAACACCACCCGGCCGCCGTCGGTGCGATAGCTCTTCACCTCGCTCTGCGCCTTGTCCGGGGCCGACGGCGCGGGCGGCTTCTTCGGCGTGGCCGAAGGCGTACGCGAAGGGCGCGGGGCCGACGGCGAGGGGCTCGACCCGCGGGTGCGCGACGGGGCGGAGGCGGACGGGGCGGGCGAGGTCCGGTGCGTCGAGGAGACGAGCGGCGCCCCGGTGCTCTGCCCGATGCGCTGAGGAGGCCCCGAACCCAGCGAGACCGGCACGGCCCGGGGCGGGTCGTAGGCCGTCCCCGTCATGACCGTGTGCACGCCCCACCACGAGAGCGTGACCGCCGAGCCGGTGGCGAGCGTCCACGCCAGCGCGTGTACGAGTCCTCGTTTCATCGGCACATCCTGCACCACCCGGCCCGTCCTGGCCCGCCCCGGTCCGCGCCCGCTCTTCCTCCCGGGCCCCGGACAACCGCTCTTCTCCGGTCCTTTGCGGAGGTTTCCGGCGGGGCCGGGACCGGGCCTGCCGGCATGGCGTACGGTGCGGCCCATGGCAAGTGTGCTCGTGGTCGAGGACGACCAGTTCGTACGTTCCGCCCTCATCCGGCACCTCAGTGAGGCCTCCCACACGGTACGGAGCGTGGGCACCGCGCTCGAAGCGCTGCGCGAGGTCGCGCACTTCCGCTTCGACGTGGTCATCCTCGACCTCGGGCTGCCCGACCTGGACGGTGCCGAGGCGCTGAAGATGCTGCGGTCCATCACCGATGTGCCCGTGATCATCGCCACCGCCCGGGACGACGAGGGCGAGATCGTCCGGCTGCTCAACGACGGCGCCGACGACTACCTGACGAAGCCGTTCTCCGTCGAGCACCTCTCCGCCCGGATGGCCGCCGTGCTGCGCCGCTCGCGCGCCGCCGGGGGCGGGGCGCCGCCGCCCCGGGTCATCCGCGTCGGCGGACTCTCGATCGACCCGCTGCGCCGCACCGCCGAGCTGGACGGAGCCGAACTCGACCTGACCCGACGCGAGTTCGACCTGCTCACCTTCCTGGCCGGGCGGCCCGGCGTGGTCGTCGCCCGCAAGGAGCTGCTGGCCGAGGTCTGGCAGCAGTCCTACGGCGACGACCAGACCATCGACGTCCATCTGTCCTGGCTGCGCCGCAAGCTCGGCGAGACCGCCGCCCGGCCGCGCTATCTGCACACGCTGCGCGGCGTCGGCGTGAAGCTCCAGCCCCCGGCCGACGCCCAGGTCGGCACCCCGGCCGATACACCGGTCACGGAGCCGCCCGGATGAGATGGGCCCTGGTCAAGGTCTGCCTGGCGGTCACCGCCATGGTCGTCATCGCCTTCGCCGTGCCGCTCGGACTCGTCATCCGGGAGATGGCCAGCGACCGGGCGTTCTCCGACGCGGAACGCCAGGCCGCGATGATCGCCCCGACGCTCTCCATCACCACCGACCGCGAGAAGCTGACCCGGGCCGTCCTGTCCACCGAACCGGGCGACCGGGGACGCCTCGCCGTCCATGTCCCCGCCGAGGGCGCGCCCTTGGACATCGGCACCCGCCGCGCCACCGCCAAGGACGTGGCGACCGTGCGCAAGGCCGGCCGCGCCTCCATCACCGAGGTCACCGACGGCTTCGCACTCCTCCAGCCGACCGCGCTGGGCACCGGGGACATCGCCGTCGTCGAGGTGTTCGTCCCCGAGCGCGAGGTCTCCCACGGGGTCGCGACCGCCTGGCTGACGCTGGCGGGCGTGGGCGTCGCGCTGATCGTCGGCTCGGTCGCGGTCGCCGACCGGCTCGGCATACGGATGGTGCAGCCCGCCCAGCGCCTCGCGGGCGCCGCCCAGGACCTGGGGGAGGGGCGCCTGGGCACCCGCGTCCCCGAAGAGGGCCCCACCGAACTGCGTTCCGCCGCCGTCGCGTTCAACTCCATGGCCGACCAGGTCGTCCAGCTCCTGGCCAACGAGCGCGAGCTGGCCGCCGACCTCTCGCACCGGCTCCGCACCCCGCTCACCGTGCTCCGGCTGAACGCCGCGTCCCTCGGCGAGGGCCCGGCGGCCGAGCAGACCCGGGCGGCGGTCCAGCAGTTGGAGCACGAGGTCGACACGATCATCCGCACCGCCCGCGAGCAGCGACCGCAGCCCCAGAACGGGCAGGCGGGGGCGGGCTGCGACGCCTCCGAGGTGATCCGCGAACGGATGGGCTTCTGGTCGGCGCTCGCGGAGGACGAGGGCCGCGAGGTGCGCCTCGCGGGAGTCGACCGTACGGTGCGCATCCCCGTGGCCCGGCCCGAACTGGCCGCAGCCCTGGACGCGTTGCTCGGCAACGTCTTCCGCCACACCCCCGAGGGCACCGCCTTCTCCGTCGACGTCCACCACAGCGGCGACGCGGTCATCGTGCTCGTCTCCGACGCCGGCCCGGGAATCTCCGACCCGAAGGCCGCCCTCGCCCGGGGCGCCAGCGGGCGCGACGCGGCGAGCGGGTCCGTCGGCTCCACCGGCCTCGGTCTCGACATCGTGCGCCGGGTCGCCGAGTCCACCGGCGGCGACCTGCGCATCGGCCGCTCCGTCCTCGGCGGCACGGAGGTCCGGATCTGGATCGGCCTGCACGGCAGCCGTCCCGAGCGCGGCCGGCGCGGACACGGCCGGCGGGTCGGCCGCCGGACCGGCTGGCAGCGGCGCAAGGAGCCCCGGTCCCCGGCCGCCCCCGGCCCCCAGCATTAACCCCCGCCCATGGGTTCCTTAAGCCCGCCCTAAGAACACCGGCCGCGGCCCGCAATGCCCTCTTCGCCCGTTCCGTTGCCGCTAGCGTGATCGTCGTACCTCCTCGTCGGCGGTACGGACCCCCACGCCGGCCCCCACCGCCACCGGTCGCCCCGGTGGCGGCGGGGAAACCGGCGGCCAGCAGCCCGAACGCCCCCTCGGGCCCAGAACCGCACGGCCCCCCACCGCGCGCTCCGGCCGGACCCCACCCCACCTCCGGCCGGAGCGTGCACCTCACCCGGCCTGCGCCCGCCACTCCTGCGCGTACGCGTCGAAGATCGCCCGCAGATGGTGGCCGATCTTCAGGTAGTCCAGGTCGTCCAGGTTGGCCAGCGACACCCGCACCGACCACTCCGGGCCGTCGAAGCCGCCGCCGTTGAGCAGCACCACCGACGTCTGCTCGGCCAGTCGGAACAGCGGGTCGACCGGCTCGTAGTTCTTCTCCAGGAAGTCGGCGAACGGCTTTCCGTGCACCCGCTCCGCCTCGGCCAGCAGATCCAGCTCGATGTAGTACGCCGCCCGCTTCGGGTCCTCCGAGACCTTCATGTGCACGCCCTCCAGCAGGAGTTCGAGCCGCTGCTGGACGATCGCCCGGATCCGGTGCTTGTACGCCTGGCCCTCGTCCAGCATGTCGAACAGCGAGAACAGCACCATCATCGTCTGCTGCGGCAGCGACAGGCCCGCCGTGTGGTTCAGCGCCACCTGCCGGGAGTCCGCCACCAGCCGGTCGATGAACCGGATCTTCTCCGGCTCCAACGACAGTGTCCCGTACCGCCTGTCGAGCCGGTCCTTCTGCGCCCGGTCCTGCTCCGCCAGCATCGCGTCGATCACGTTGTCGTCGTGCAGCGCGATCACCCCGAGCCGCCAGCCGGTCGCCCCGTAGTGCTTGGAGTAGGAGTAGACGAGGAGCGTGTTGCGCGGCAGGTCGGCCGCGAGCGAGCGGAAGCCCTCCACGAAGGTCCCGTACACGTCGTCGGTCACGATGATCAGGTTCGGGTTCCGCTCCCCGACGATGGAGACGATCTGCTCGGCGACCCGGGTGGAGAGCGCGAGGGAGGGCGGGTTGCTCGGGTTCACACAGCAGACCAGCTTCACCGACGGGTCCGCCAGCTTGGCGACCTCCTCCTCCGGATAGCGCCACTGCCGCACCCCGGTCTCCGTGAACAGACTCGCCTCCACCCGCACCACGTCGAAGTCGTACGTGTCCAGCTCCGGGATCTCCAGGTACGGGGTGAACACCGGCACCATCAGGGCGATCCGGTCGCCCTTCTTCAGGATGCCGTTCTGCATCAGCGAGTCGAAGACGTAGCACATCGCCGCCGTGCCGCCCTCGGTCGCGAACAGGCTCAACGTCTGCCCCTCCGGCGGCCGGTGGTCGAACATCTCGTCCGCGATGTAGCCGCGCACGATCTGCTCGGTGTGGTGCAGGATCCGGTCCGGGACGGGATAGTTGTCGCCGATCGAGGAGTCCGCCAGCTCGTGCACGAACGCGTCCCGGTCGAAACCGAACCGCTTCAGCGCCAGGTCCACGCTCGCCTTCAGCAGCTCGATGCCCGGCAGCTCCGGGTGCGTACGGACGAAGTGCTCGAAGCGGTCCGCGCACCCCGACTGCTCCGGCATGCCGCCCAGGTTGTCGGCCGTCCACACCCGCCGGGACTCCGCGATCGCGAAGTAGCCGAGCGCGTGGTACGCCTCGCGGGGTCCCGTGGCCACCCAGTTCGGGTTGCCGCGGCCCGCGTTGAGCATCGTCCGGGTCGACTTCCCCTTCTGGCCCGGCTGATCGCTCTGCGCGGCCGTCGCGATCTGGATGAACTTATCCTTCAGCTCGAACGGGGAGAGCTGGGCGAACGAGCGGATCTCTTCACGGCTGAGGCTGGTCTTGGGCATGGTGGTGTCCACTCCGTAGCGGGTCAGTGGTTCAGCAGGACGATCACGGCGCCCCACACCGTCAGCAGGACGTTGCCGACGGCGTACGGGATGGTGTAGCCGAGGGTGGGGATCTGGGACTTCGAGGTCTCGTTGACGGCGCCGATCGCCGCCGTGGTGGTCTGGCCGCCCGCCAGGACGCCCATCAGGATCGGGAAGCGGATCTTCTGCGCGTAGTGCCCGACCAGGAACCCGACGATCAGCGGGACGACGGTGGCGACCGCGCCCAGCAGCAGCAGCCCCCAGCCGGCCGTGGAGAGACCGCTGGTGAAACCGGGCCCGGCGTTGATGCCGACGACGGCCACGAACAGGCAGAGCCCGAGCGTGTCCATGAACCACTGCGCGCCCGGCGGCACGTTCCCGTACGTCGGGTACTTGCCGCGGATCCAGCCGAAGACGAGCCCCATGATCAGGCCGCCGCCCGAGGTCGACAGGGAGATCGGCACCCCGCCCGCCGTCAGCGCCGGAATGCCGATGCAGCCGCCGAGGAAGATGCCGAGGCCGACCCAGACCATGTCCGTCGCGAAGCTCGTCGGGACGGGCTTGCCCAGCGCCTTCCCCGCCGGACCGACCAGGCGTTCCGGGCCGGTGAGGACGAGCGTGTCGCCGCGCTCCAGCTTCGTGGACAGCCGGTAGGGGAAGACCGCCCCCGCCCGGTACAGCTTGTCGATGTACACGCCGACCATGAACGGCTGCCGCCGCACCTCCTCCACGGTCCGGCCCAGCTGAGCCTTCTCCGAGACGACGACGTGCAGCGTCTCCGTGCGGTAGCCCAGCAGCGTCACGTCGTCGGCCTCGGCCCCGATGTGCGTCACCGCGTCGAACGCCACCAGGTCGCCCCGGATCGCGCTGACCGCGACGGTGTCGCCGAGGCGCAGGACGCGGGACTGGTCGTGCTCCAGGACCGTGCCGTCGCGGCGGATCCCGGTGAGGTAGACCCGGCGGCCCAGCGCCTTCTGCTGCTCCTCGAAGTCCGCCACCGAACGGCCCACCAGATCGGGCCGCTGAACGCTGTACGCGCGCAGCACCACCTCGTAGTAGCCCTCGCCCTCGTCCGGGCTCTCGTCCGGCGCGTCCAGCTCCGCCGCCAGCTCCGCGCTCTCCTTCGCCAGGTCACGGCGGTAGAGCCTCGGCAGCACGTTGGCCAGGAGCATCGCGCACAGGATGGTGCCGAGCGGATACGTCACCGCGTACCCGACGGCGACCAGGTTCTCCTGGGTCTTCACCTCGGCGGGGGAGAGGCCCGGCAGGGTGCCGATCGCGTCCTGGGCGACCCCGATCGCGGCCGACTGGGTCAGCGCCCCGCTCATCAGGCCGGCGCCGAGCCCGGGACCGTAACCGAGCAGGTGCGCGAAGAGCCACGACACCAGCAGCCCGGTCACACAGACGACCACCGCGTTGACGACCTGCGGCAGCCCGTCCTTCCGCAGCCCCCGGAAGAACTGCGGGCCGACCCGGTAGCCCAGGGCGAACAGGAACATGATGAAGAACAGGTTCTTCACCGTGTCGTCGATCTGGACCTCGAACTGGGCCCCGAGCAGCAGCCCGGCCACCAGACAGCCCGTCACCGCGCCCAGCGCGATCGCCCGGTAGCGGACCTTCCCGAGCAGGAAGCCGAACGCGACCACGAGGAAGACGAGCAGCTCGGGGTGGGGCTGGAAGATGTTCCGGTTCAGGAAGTCGATCACGTCATGCCCCCAGGACGCCGACGAGGATGGGCCCGGTCAGCGGCAGCAGGAAGTTGGAGAGCGTGTACGTGATCGTGTAGCCGAGAAGCGGTACGGAGCTCTGGGCCACCTGGGTGATGGAGGTGATCGCCGGGGTCGAGCACTGCTGTCCGGCGATCGCGCCGATCAGCAGCGGCTTCTCGATCTTCAGCAGCTTGCGCCCGACGATCAGGGAGATCGTCGCCGGGACCAGCACCATGGCGATGCCCGCGAACGGCAGCAGCGCCCCGTACTCCTTCAGCAGTGGCCAGGCCTGGGGCCCCGCCGCCAGCCCCGTGCAGGCGATGAAGACGGCCAGGCCCATGTCCTTGAGCGTGCTCGCTGCCTGCGGCGGGAACGCGCCGAACGTCTGGCTGCGGGAGCGGAACCAGCCGAAGACCAGGCCGGAGATCAGACAGCCGCCGCCGGTGCCGAGCGACATCGGGATGTCCCCGATCTTCACGACGATCTGGCCGAGCAGGGAGCCCGCCACGATGCCGAAGCCGAGGTAGATGAAGTCGGTGGCGTCGTTCTTCACCACCGCGCCGAGCTTCGCGACGAGCCGGTTCAGCCCGCCCCGGGCGCCGACCAGGGTGAGCACGTCGCCCCGGGCGAGGACCGTCTCCCCGCTGGCGGGCAGGTGCTGGTCGTTGCGCAGCACGTCGGTGACGTAGACGCCGTCCTTGCGGAACTCCGGATGGCGCTTCTCCAGGCGGTCGATCGTGGCGCCGATCGTCTCCTTCTCGGTGACGGCGACCTGACTGGTGGCCAGCGGGGCGTCGAGCCCCGGCACGGCCGGGGTCTCCGGGCCGATCTCCCGGCCCGCCTCGATGATGGCCGCCCGCTCCCCGACCACCTGGATCAGGTCGCTGAGCGTCAGCTCCAGACCGGGGGCGGGCGTCAGCAGCTTGCTGCCGCGCTTGACGCCCTCGACGGTGATCCGGCCGCCCAACGCGCTCTCCAGAGCACCGACGGTCCGCCCGTCGGCCAGCGTCACCAGATAGGTGCGGCCGACCATGCCGGGCAGCGCCTCGCGCTCGTCGGACTCCAGCCCGCCCTGGCCGCCGCGCATCTTCTCCCACAGCTCGCGCGAGGCGTCCGCCAGGTTGATGCGCATCAGCATCGGCATGATCTGGCTGGTGTAGAGCACGATGGTGATCAGGCCGAACAGGTAGCAGACCGTGTACGCGGTGGCGACGTGCCCCTGGTACTGGCTGATCTGCTCGGAGGTCAGGTCCTCCAGCTTGCCGATGGCCTCGGTCGCCGTGCCCACCACGGCGGACTCGGTGGCCGCTCCGGCGAGGATTCCGGACGCCGTGCCCACGTCCAGGTCGAAGGCCTTGGCGAGCCCGTAGGCGATGCCCAGGACGCAGACCAGCTCGATCAGGCAGAGCGTGAAGAAGCGCAGGCTCTTGCGGTTGAGGTTGGCGAAGAACTGCGGCCCGGCCATGTAGCCGAGCGAGAAGATGAACAGCGCGAAGAAGACGGTCTTGACGTCGTCGTCGACGCTGACGTGCCGGGTGCCCAGCAGCAGCGACACGATGAGGGTGCCGCAGATACCGCCGAGCGTGATCGGGCCGACGCGGAGCTTGCCGACGAGGTAGCCGGCCGCGAGGCAGAAGAAGAGGGCCAGTTCGGGATGGTCGCGCAGGACGCCCATCCCGCCTCACTCACCGGGGCTGGGGTCGGCGACCTGGATGATCAAAAGGTACATAAAGGAGAAATTAACAGGGGTCGAGTGCCCCGGCAGCTCGCCCGGCCCGGCCTGCCCCCGTTCACCTTCCGATGGGAGGGCGGCCCAACGCCCCCTCGGTGACGCGCCGGACATCCCTCGGCAACGGAATCGTCTTCAACTCTTGACACCCACCCCCTTCAGGCAGCAACCTTCCGGCAACGGCGCATGGGAGCGCTCCCACTCTGGGGGAAGGTCTCGCGCGCTTCCTCTTCCCGCACCAGATCCGACGCCCTCCGCCCTGCCTCGCGGAACAGCGCCGGTACCACCCCGGAACAAGGAGCAGTGGAATGCGCATCACCCGCAGCGTTGCCGGTCGACGCAGGAGAACCGCCTTCGTGGCCACCACGGGCATCACGGTCACCGCCCTCCTCCTCACCGGATGCGGCGGCTCGTCCGACTCGGACAAGGGAGCCGACGCGGACGGGAACATCACCCTGACCCTCGCCGACTTCGGGCAGTTCGGGTACAAGGAGGCCGGGCTCTTCGAGAAGTACCACGAGCTGAACCCGAAGATCACGGTCAAGGAGGACACCACCGCCGAGGAGAAGAACTACTACCCCAAGCTCCTCCAGCAGCTGAACTCCGGCAGCGGCCTCGCCGACGTCCAGGGCATCGAGGTCGGCCGGATCAAGGAGATCGTCGACACCAAGGCGGACTCCTTCGCCGACCTCTCCAAGACGATCGGCGTGGACGAGTGGGTGTCGTGGAAGGCGAAGCAGGCCACCGCCCCCAGCGGCGCGGTCATCGGCGCGGGCACCGACATCGGCCCCATGTCCCTCTGCTACAACCGTGAGCTGTTCGAGAAGGCCGGACTGCCCACCGACCGCGCCGAGGTCGCGAAGCTGACCGAGGGCGGCTGGGAGGACTTCCTCGCGCTGGGTGAGCGGTACAAGAAGAAGGCCCCCGAGGGCACGTACTTCATGGACTCCGCGAGCGCCATGTTCAACGCCGTGGTCAGCTCCAGCCCCGAGCAGTACTACGACGCGAGCGGCAAGCCGGTCTACCAGGAGAGCGCCGGCGTCGAGAAGGGCTGGAAGCTCGCCGCCGAGGCCGCGTCCAAGAAGCTGACGCAGGGCCTGGCGCAGTTCGAGGACCAGTGGCAGGCGGCCCTGCGCAAGAGCACCGTCGCCACCGTCGTCTGTCCCGCCTGGATGGCCGGCCAGATCTCCACCTACGCCGGTGACGCCAACAAGGGCAAGTGGGACATCACCAGCGCCCCCGGCGACACCTCCGCCAACTGGGGCGGCTCCTTCCTCGCCGTCCCGAAGTCCGGGAAGAACGTCGCCGAGGCCACCAAGCTCGTCAAGTGGCTGACCGCCCCCGAGCAGCAGGCCGCCGTCTTCAAGGCGATCGGCGTCTTCCCGTCCAACCAGGGCGCCTACGACCTGCCGGACGTGAAGAACGCGACCCTGCCGTACTTCAACGACGCCCCCATCGGCCAGATCTACGCCGACGGCGCGAAGTCCATCCCCGAGGCGGTCCTCGGCCCGAAGGACGGCGTGATCAAGGACTCCATCTCGACCCAGATCAACAACATGGAGCAGCGCGGCACCAGCCCCGACGACGCCTGGGACGCGGCCGTGCGGACGATCGACAAGGCCATCGGCTGACCTCCGGCACCTGACACCGGACCGGCCCGAGCCGGTCCCGAGCCGGGGTGGGCGGGCGACACCCGCCCGCCCCGCCGCCCGCCCACCCCTCCAGCCGCCCCGGCCGTCCGTCGGCGCACCCAGGGAAGGACTCCCCGCCCGTGGCAACCTCGACCCCCACCCGGGATGCGTACGTACCCCCGCCCCGCCAGCCGCAGAAGGAACCGCCCAGCGAACGGCGGCAGTTGTGGCGCAGCAGGCTGTGGCGGTTCGACGACAAGGCGTCCCCGTACGCGTACATCGCCCCGTTCTTCCTCGTCTTCGGGGCCTTCGGGCTCTACCCGCTCCTCTACACCGGCTGGATCGCCCTGCACCGGGTGGAGATGACCGGCCTGGACTCGATGGAGTGGGTGGGCTGGGAGAACTTCGACAAGATCCTGCACGACCCCGAGTTCTGGACCTCGGTCAGCAACACCTTCCTGATCGGCGTCATCTCCACCGTCCCGCAGCTCCTGGTGGCCCTCGGCCTTGCCCACCTCCTCAACTACCGCCTGCGGGCCAGCACGTTCTGGCGCACGATCATCCTCACCCCGTACGCGACCTCGGTCGCCTCGGCCGCCCTCGTCTTCGCCCTGGTGTTCCGGGCCGACGGCGGACTGCTGAACTGGGCCATCGGCCTCGTCGGCTTCGACGACGTCAACTGGTCCAACGGGCACTGGACATCGAAGATCGCCATCTCCGTCATCGTCATCTGGCGCTGGACCGGCTACAACGCGCTGATCTACCTCGCGGCGATGCAGGCAGTCCCCAACGACCTGTACGAGGCCGCCTCGTTGGACGGCGCCTCGCGCTGGCAGCAGTTCCGCAAGGTCACCATCCCCTCGCTGCGGCCGACGATCCTGTTCACCATCGTCATCTCCACCATCGGCTCCATGCAGCTCTTCGGCGAGCCGCTGCTGCTGGAGGGCGGCGCGCTGGGCGCCACCGGCGGCAACGAGAACCAGTACGAGACGCTCAGCATCTACCTCTACAACTACGGCTGGAACCTCGGACACCTCGGTCCGGCCGCCGCCGTCGCCTGGGCGATGCTCGCCCTCCTGCTCATCATCGCCGCGGCCAACTGGTTCATCGGCCGATTCGTCCGCAAGTCCGCGGTCTGACCGGGAGCGCCTCCATGACCATGACCAGCCCTACGCACACCGCCCCCGTGAAGCTCGCACCCGCCCCGAAGGGCAGCGCCCCGCGGCGCCCGAGCCGCTTCCGGATGGGCGCCGGACAGCAGATGAGGGGCGGCCCGTTCGCGTACGTCGCGCTCGCCGTCGTCGGTTTCGGCTCGCTGCTGCCGCTCTACTGGACCCTGGTGGCGGCCTCCCGCACCCAGGACGAGGTCCTCGCCTCCACCCCGCCGTTCCTGCCGGGCGGAAAGCTGCTGGAGAACGTAGAGACCGCCTGGGAACAGGCCAACCTCGGCAAGGCGATCCTCAACAGCGTCATCGTCTCGTCCTCGATCACCCTCGCGACGCTCTTCTTCTGCACCCTCGCCGGCTACGCGTTCGCCAAGATGCGCTTCCGGGGCCGGGGCTGGCTGATGACCGCGGTCATCGCCACCCTCACCATCCCGCCGCAGCTCAGCGTCGTCCCGCTGTTCATGATGATGTCCGGCCTCGGCTGGGGCGGGCAGCTCGAATCGGTGATCTTCCCGACGCTGGTGAGCGCGTTCGGCGTGTTCTTCATGCGCCAGTACCTGATCGAGGCGCTGCCGTACGAGCTGATCGAGGCGGCCAGGATCGACGGCGCGAACAACCTCCGCATCGTGGTGAGCGTGGTGCTGCCGGTGGCCCGCCCCGCGATGATGGTGCTCGGGATGCTCACCTTCGTCCAGGCGTGGAACGACTTCTTCTGGCCCTACCTCGCCCTCAACCAGCAGAACCCGACCCTTCAGGTGGCCCTCGGCCAGCTCAGCGCCTCCTACACCCCCGACCAGTCCATCGTGATGGCGGGCGCGCTGATCAGCACGCTGCCGCTGCTGGTGGTGTTCGTGGTCTTCGGCAAGAAGATCGTCGGCGGGATCATGTCCGGCGCGGTGAAGGGCTGACCGACCGCCGCGCGGTGGAGGGCCGACCTACCGCCGCGCGGTGAAGGGCCAGCCACCCTTCACTACCCGACGGCGTCCCGTCCCTCCCGCCTCACCCCGTCCTCGTTCCTCACACCCCTCACCCCTCACTTTCTCAAGGGAGCGCTCCCACATGACAGCCGTCCGACCTGACACGGTCCCGCAGCAGGCCCCCGCCGCCACGGCCCCCTTCCCGACCGGTTTCCTCTGGGGCGCGGCCACCGCCGCGTACCAGGTGGAGGGCGCGGCCGCCGAGATGGGCCGCACCCCTTCCATCTGGGACACCTTCAGCCACACGCCCGGCCGGACCCTCGGCGGGGACACCGGGGACGTGGCGGCCGACCACTTCCACCGCTACCGCGACGACGTCGCCCTGATGAAGCGCCTCGGGCTCCAGGCGTACCGCTTCTCGGTCTCCTGGTCCCGCGTCCAGCCCACCGGCCGGGGGCCCGCGGTGGAGCGCGGTCTCGACTTCTACCGGTCGCTCGTCGACGAGCTGCTCGCCGCCGGCATCAAGCCCGTCGCCACGCTCTACCACTGGGACCTGCCGCAGGAGTTGGAGGACGCGGGCGGCTGGCCCGAGCGTGCGACGGCCGAACGGTTCGCGGACTACGCGGCCATCATGGCCCGCGCCCTGGGTGACCGCGTGGGCATGTGGACGACGCTGAACGAGCCCTGGTGCTCGGCCTTCCTCGGCTACGGCTCCGGGGTCCACGCCCCCGGCCGCACCGAACCGGCCGCCGCGCTGCGGGCCGCCCACCACCTCAACCTCGCCCACGGCCGGGCGGCCGAGGCGCTGCGCGCCAACCTCCCCGCTGCCGCGCAGATCTCGGTCACCCTCAACCTCCACCAGGTGCGCCCGCTGACCGGCAGCGAGGCGGACGCGGACGCGGCCCGCCGGATCGACGCGGTGGGCAACCGGGTCTTCACCGGGCCGATGCTGAAGGGCGCGTACCCGGAGGACTTGCTCACCGACACCGAACGCATGGTGAACTGGGCCGAGTTGATCCGTCCGGGCGACCTCGCCGCCATCGCCGCCCCGATCGACGTGCTCGGCGTCAACTACTACACGCCCACCATCGTCAGCACGCCCGTCTCCGGCGCCGGGGACACCCGCAACGACGGCCACGGCAGCAGCGAGCACTCCCCGTGGCCCGGCTCGGAGCACGTGGCCTTCCACCTCGCCGAGGGCCGGCCGGTCACCGCGATGAACTGGTCGGTCAAGCCGGAGGGTCTCTACGACCTCCTCATGGACGTCTCGCGCGAGCACCCGGACCTGCCGCTGATGGTCACCGAGAACGGCGCGGCCTTCGACGACGCCCCGGACGCGGACGGGCGGGTCCACGACCCGGAGCGGATCGCCTATCTGCGGGGCCACCTGGAGGCGGTACGCCGGGCGGCGGCGGACGGGGCGGACGTACGGGGCTACTTCCTCTGGTCCCTGATGGACAACTTCGAGTGGGGCTACGGCTATGCGAAGCGCTTCGGCGCGGTGTACGTCGACTACGCGACCCAGCGCCGTACGCCGAAGTCCAGCGCCCTCTGGTACGGCGACGTGATCGCCCGCCACGCGCTGCCCCCGGCCGCGGGCCCGGACGCCTGACCCGGTGTCGAGGCGGTGGGCCCGGTCGTCTCCCCGACCGGGCCCACCGCGCTTTTCGCCCCGTCGTTGGGAGCGCTCCCAATACACTGTCCGTACGCTCGTCGGGGTGATCGGTCCAGGACTTGGATTGACTGTACGGCTGTGAGAAATTGACCGGGAACGGGGAGGCGGCCATGGCGGCAGCGCGAGTACGGAGCGGCGGGCGGCCCACGCTCGAAGAGGTGGCGGCACGGGCCGGGGTCGGCCGGGGCACCGCCTCGCGGGTCATCAACGGCTCGCCCCGGGTCAGCGAGGCGACCCGGCAGGCCGTCGAGGCGGCCGTGGTGGAGCTGGGGTACGTCCCCAACCGCGCGGCCCGCGCCCTGGCGGGCAACCGCACCGACGCCATCGCGCTGGTGGTGCCCGAGCCGGAGACCCGCTTCTTCGCCGAGCCGTACTTCTCCGCGATCGTGCGCGGCGTCGGCGCGGCCCTGGCCGACACCGAGATGCAGCTGCTCCTCACCCTCGTGGGCAACGACCGTGAGCGCCGCCGGCTCGCCCAGTACCTCACCGCCCACCGCGTCGACGGGGTCCTCCTGGTCGCCGTGCACGCCGACGACCCGCTGCCGGAGCTGCTGGAGCAGCTGGGCATGCCCTGTGTGATCAGCGGTGCCCGGCACGCGGCCGAGACGCTGCCCTCGGTCGACTCGGACAACTTCGGGGGTGCGCGGGCCGCCGTCGAGCACCTGGTCTCCCGGGGCCGCCGCCAGGTGGCCACGATCACCGGCCGCCTGGAGGTCTACGGCGCCCAGCGCCGCCTGGACGGCTACCGCGCGGCGGTCTCCGCCGCGGGCCTGGCCCCCGACGAGCGCCTCATCGCCCCCGCCGACTTCACCGAGGAGGGCGGTGCGCGGGCCATGCGCGACCTCCTGGCCCGCCGCCCCGGCCTCGACGCGGTCTTCGTCGCCTCCGACGTGATGGCCGCCGGCGCCCGCCAGGTCCTGCGCGAGGCGGACCGCCGCATCCCCGAGGACGTGGCCCTGATCGGCTTCGACGACTCGGTGGTCGCCCGTCACATGCACCCGGCCCTCACCAGCGTCCGCCAGCCCATCGAGGAGATGGGCCGCCGCATGACGCAGCTCCTCCTGGACGAGATCGCGGGCCGGGCCCCGGGCGACGAGCGCCCTTCGCTGGTGCTGCCCACCGAGCTGGTGGTCCGCGACTCGTCGTGAGGGCGGTCGGGCCGGAGCGGCCCCGGGCGCTCCGGGGCCGGCGCGCTGACGGGCGGGTCCGGAGCGGACAGGTCGGCCCCGGTCCTCGGGCCGGGGTCTTTCAGTGGTATGGACATGACCAAAAGACAGGACTAGCCTCCGTCTTGGTCTAGACCAGGATGCGGTGAGCCGCCGCGCCCGGTCCGTCTGTCCGCAAGCTCCACCCCTCACCCCAGGAGCACCACATGCGCAGAAAGATCACCTCCTTACTCCTCGGCCTCGGCATCGCCGGAGCCTCCCTGCTGGCCACCTCCGGCAGCGCGCAGAGCCACGGGTACACCGACTCGCCGGTCAGCAGGCAGCAGCTCTGCGGCAACGGCACCGTCCGCAACTGCGGGCAGATCCAGTGGGAGCCGCCGAGCGTCGAAGGCCTCAAGGGCTTCCCGGCGCGCGGTCCCCGCGACGGCCTGATCTGCGCCGGGGGCAACCAGCGGTTCGCCGAGCTGGACGACCCGCGCGGCGGAGCCTGGCCCGCCTCCGCGGTGACCGCCGGGGCGAGCCACACCTTCCGCTGGCGGATCACCGCCCGGCACGCCACGACCGACTTCCGGTACTACGTCACCAAGGACGGCTACGACCCGGCGAAGCCCCTGACCCGGGCCGACCTGGACCCGCAGCCGTTCCTCACCGTGCCCTTCGGCGGGCGGCAGCCGGGAGCGACGGTCACGCACGCGGGCAACCTGCCGCAGAAGTCGGGCAAGCACCTGATCCTCGGCGTCTGGACCATCGCGGACACCGGCAACGCCTTCTACGCCTGCTCCGACGTCACCTTCTGAGTGACGGGCGGCACACCGCCCCGCAGCAGGCCCGCAGGCATGAAGAAGGGCCCCGGTCCGAAGACCGGGGCCCTTCCCTCAGGGTGAGTAACGGGACTTGAACCCGCGACATCCTGGACCACAACCAGGTGCTCTGCCAGCTGAGCTATACCCACCATGTCGCCCGGTCGTTTCCGACCGGCCGAGAAAAAGTGTACAGGGTCCGGGAGGGTGCTCGCGCCCCCGTTTCCCGGGGCCGGTCCACGGGCGCTCGCGCGCCCGTGACCAGCGGGTTCCTACGGTGCGGCCGGGGCCGACAAACGCGCCGCGATCTCCTTGGCGCGCTCGGAGTCCGGGCCGGGCTGCGGCACGAAGACCGCCTCCCGGTAGTAGCGGAGCTCCGTGATGGAGTCACGGATGTCCGCCAGCGCCCGGTGGTTGCCGTTCTTGGCCGGGCTGTTGAAGTACGCCCGGGGATACCAGCGCCGGGCCAGCTCCTTGACCGAGGACACGTCCACGATCCGGTAGTGGAGGTAGCCCTCCAGCTCCCGCATGTCCCGCGCCAGGAACCCCCGGTCGGTGCCGACCGAGTTTCCGCAGAGCGGGGCCTTGCCGGGCTCCTTCACATGCTCACGGACATAGGCCAGGACCTGCTCCTCGGCCTCCGCCAGGGTGGTGCCCCCGGCCAGCTCGTCGAGGAGGCCCGAGGCGGTGTGCATCTGCCGCACCACCTCGGGCATGGTCTCCAGGGCCGCGTCCGGCGGGCGGATCACGATGTCCACCCCTTCGCCGAGCACGTTCAACTCCGAGTCGGTGACCAGGGCGGCCACCTCGATGAGTGCGTCGTCCGTCAACGAGAGCCCGGTCATCTCGCAGTCGATCCACACCATGCGGTCGTTCATGCGCCCCACCCTACGGGGCACTCCGCTGTCCCGGCAGAGCCGGGCGTCCGGGAACGTACGCGTCAGGGCCCGGCAGGGACAGCTCCCCGGACCCCACCGACGCCGCCATGGCGACGGCCGAGGAGGACAGGGGCGAGCCCCGGCGTCCGGACGGTGGCCCCTGGCTGGGCACCATCGTCTCGACCACCGTCGCGGCGCTCTCCGCCACCCCCTGCGGACGGCGGGCCCGATAGGCGGCCCGGTACGCGGCGGGGGAGGAGCCGAGCTGGCGGCGGAAGTGCCCGCGCAGCGCGACCGGGGAGCGGAAGCCGCAGCGGCCGGCGACCTCGTCGACCGAGTAGTCGGAGGTCTCCAGCAGCCGCTGCGCCTGCAGCACCCGCTGGGTGATCAGCCACTGCAGCGGTGCGCTGCCGGTGAGCGAACGGAACCTGCGGTCGAAGGTCCGCCTGCTCATGTAGGCGCGCGCGGCGAGCGTCTCCACGTCGAACTGCTCGTGCAGATGCTCCAGGGCCCAGGCCACGACCTCGGCGAGCGGGTCGGAGCCGATCTCCTCCGGTAAAGACCTGTCCAGGTAGCGCTCCTGCCCGCCACTGCGCCGCGGCGGCACGACGAGCCGGCGGGCGAGTGCCCCCGCGGCTTCCGTGCCGTGATCGGTGCGGACTATATGGAGGCAGAGATCGATCCCGGCGGCCGTGCCGGCGGAGGTGAGCACATCACCGTCGTCCACGAACAGCTCGCGCGGATCGACGTGCACCGACGGATAGCGCTTGGCCAGCGTCGGTGCGTACATCCAGTGTGTGGTGGCCGGCCGGCCGTCCAGCAGGCCGGCGGCCGCGAGCACGAAGGCTCCCGTGCACAGACCGACGATGCGGGCGCCCTCCTCGTGGGCGCGCCGCAGCGCGTCCAGTGCCTCGGCGGGCGGCGGCGAGGTGATCGACCGCCAGGCGGGCACCACCACGGTGCCGGCTCTGCTGATCGCCTCCAGGCCGTACGGCGCGGTGAGTTCGAGCCCACCGGTGGTGCGCAGCGGTCCTTCCTCGCCGCCGCAGACGAGCAGGCGGTAGCGGGGAACTCCCGCGTCCTGCCGGTCGATTCCGAAAACGGAGAGCGGGATGGAGCTCTCGAAGATAGGGCCGCCGCTGAACAGCAGCACGGCAACGACTTCCCGGCGTCGCCGCCCGGTCAGCTTGCGTGCGGCCTCCGTCGCGGCGGCGGAGTCCTGGCTCATGACGCTAAGCCCCCCTCGGTGTTCGCGTCTCCCTGGTCCTTACGGGCCTGTCGCTCCTGCACGTTTCCCCTCGGTGTCGCACGTGTCCCCAGTCTCCGATTTCCAAGATCGAATCTACTGCGTCGCGTGGTCCCGCCGTGACACCTTCCCCCACCAGCTCAATGTCGATAAGGAAACGTGGCGTGAAGCGTTCGATCACGAAGCGTTTCACCTGCGAAGCGCACAGGGAAGTGCCCTTCGACAACGTGGCCCGTCCGCGTCGGGTGAAAGCGTACCGCGCGGTCCGTTCCTGCCTGGTGGGCGGTGGGCTGTCCGGCCATCTGCGGAAGGGTTGGGCACCCAGGTGAAGTTGGCTGAAAACCATCGGTTGTGTGTGCTGTATCCGGTCACGCCGGGCGCACAACCGGCGCCTGACGGCCGCGCCGGTGCGCTCCCTCGACGCCGTGAATCATGGCGTGTTCGGACCACCGCGGGCGGATACGGCGGGCCGTGGCGACGCGGACGGGGACGAGGCTCCGCGGGGCCGGGTGACCGACCGATGGGCCGTGGTGCCCCAGAATCGCGGGCCTCGGGCGCGGGCGGGGCGTCGGCCGGGGGCGGTCCGGTGGACCGTGCCGTCCGCCGGTCCGGGCGCGATCGCCGGGTCCGGCTCGAACGGAAGTCGCGTCGGGCCCGTCGCGGCGCCGTGCCCCGGGGTGGTGGCCCGGTGACGGTGTGGCCAACAGGGACCGGGTGCGGGCCTCGCCGCCGGGTGTGCCGGGTGGTCGCCGGCCGCCGCGAAAAACAGGACGGCGGACCTTGTTCGCCCCCTCCGAGGCCCGTGTACGACACAACCGGCATTGCCAACGCAGACAGGGTCGGGCATGCTCCCTCCAGCGTCACGCACGCTTTTGCGGGGGTCTGGGCGGTGGAGGAGTGACGCCGTACCCTTGGGGGTATGGGGTTGGGAAGATGATTCCCGGACAGAGCTTCACCACCAGCTGATGCACCTCTCGAAACCGTTTCCCTCCTCACGAGGACTCTCTTCGCCGAGACACCGATGGCCGGTCACGAAATCCCTGAACCCAAAGACCGCAAGCCGGTAGCCGACCCAGGGTCGGAGCCGCGGACGGTCGAAGAAGCACGCCATGCGTGCGATCCCGCCTTCCGGCACGGAGTCGTGGTCGGTTTCGACGGCTCCACGTCCAGCGAGCGGGCTCTCGCCTACGCCATCGGCATGGCCGGACGCTCCGGCTCCGGTCTGATCATCGTCCACGTCGCCAACCGGCTGCCGACCACGGTCTGGGCGGGCTGCGAGCCCCCCGTCTTCGTCGACGTCCCCGATCACCGCACCGAGGTCCTCGGCCTGGAACTGGCCTGCGCGGACTACCTCTCCGAGGTGCCCTGGGTGCTCGTCGAGCGCGGTGGCGACATCTGCCACGAACTGGAGGAGGTCGGCCGGGAGTACGCCGCCGACGCGATCGTCGTGGGCTCCACGCACGGCATCGTCGGCCGCATCTTCGGGTCCGTGGCCGGCCGCCTCGCCCGCCGCGCGCAGCGCCCCGTCATCGTCATTCCCTGAGGGCCGCCCGCATTCCTGAGGCGCCGCCAGAAAGCCCTGGAACGGCACGCGTTGGGCCCCGTACCGTCTTCGTGACGGTACGGGGCCCAAGGTCTGCGAACCGCCGTCTACTCGACCGTCACGGACTTCGCCAGGTTGCGCGGCTTGTCGATGTCACGGCCCATCGCGAGGGCCGTGTGGTACGCGAACAGCTGGAGCGGGATGCCCATGAGGATCGGGTCCAGCTCGTTCTCGTTCTTCGGCACGACGATGGTGTGGTCGGCCTTCTCCTGCACCTGGTGGGCGACGGCGAGGATACGGCCGCTGCGGGCCTTGATCTCCTCCATCGCGGCGCGGTTCTTCTCCAGCAGGTCGTCGTCCGGCACGATCGCCACGGTCGGCATCGCGGGCTCGATCAGCGCGAGCGGGCCGTGCTTCAGCTCGGAGGCCGGGTAGGCCTCGGCGTGGATGTACGAGACCTCCTTCAGCTTCAGCGAGGCCTCGCGGGCCACCGGATAGCCGCGCACCCGGCCGATGAACATCATCGACTTGGCGTCCGCGTACTCCGCCGCGAGCCGCTTGATCTCGTCCTCGCCCGCCAGGATCTCGCTGATCTGGTCCGGCAGCCGGCGCAGCCCGTCGATGATCCGCTTGCCGTCCGCGACCGACAGGTCACGGATCCGGCCCAGGTGCAGGGCGAGCAGCGCGAAGGCGACCACGGTGTTGGTGAAGCACTTGGTGGAGACCACGCAGACCTCCGGCCCCGCGTGGACGTACGTACCGCCGTCGGCCTCCCGGGCGATCGCGGAGCCCACCACGTTGACGACGCCGAGGACCCGGGCGCCCTTGCGCTTCAGCTCCTGGACGGCCGCCAGGACGTCGTACGTCTCGCCCGACTGGGAGACCGCGACGTACAGGGTGTCGGGGTCCACGACCGGGTTGCGGTAGCGGAACTCGGAGGCCGGCTCGGCGTCGGCGGGGATGCGGGCCAGCTCCTCGATCAGCTGGGCGCCGATCTGGCCCGCGTGGTACGAGGTGCCGCAGCCGAGGATCTTGATCCGGCGCACCCCGCGCGCCTCGCGGGCGTCCAGGTTGAGGCCGCCCAGGTGCACGGTGGAGAACCGGTCGTCGATCCGGCCGCGCAGGACGCGGTCCACGGCGTCGGCCTGCTCGGAGATCTCCTTGTGCATGTACGTGTCGTGGCCGCCCATGTCGTACGACTCGGCCTCCCACTCCACGGTGGTCGGCGTGGCCGTCGTGGTCGAGCCCTCCGTGGTGTACGTACGGAAGTCGTCGGCCTTCAGGGTGGCCATCTCGCCGTCGTCCAGCGTGACGACCTGGCGGGTGTGGGCGACCAGGGCGGCGACGTCGGAGGCGACGAACATCTCCTTCTCGCCGATGCCGAGGACGACCGGGGAGCCGTTGCGGGCGACCACGATGCGGTCGTTGAAGTCGGCGTGCAGGACGGCGATGCCGTAGGTGCCCTCGACGTGGCGCAGCGCCTCGCGGACCTTCTCCTCCAGGGTGTCGGCCTGCGCGCGGGCGATCAGGTGGACCAGCACCTCGGTGTCGGTCTCGGAGAGGAAGACGATGCCGTCGGCGGTGAGCTTGGCGCGCAGCTCGGAGGCGTTGTCGATGATCCCGTTGTGGACGACGGCGACCTTGTTCTCCGCGTCCAGGTGCGGGTGGGCGTTCTCGTCGCTCGGGGCGCCGTGGGTGGCCCAGCGGGTGTGGGCGATGCCGGTGGTGCCGGCGAAGCGCTTGGGGACCTTGGCCTCCAGCTCGCGGACCCGGCCCTTGGCCTTGACCATCTTCAGCGCGCCCGGCCTGCCCGCCGCGGCCTTGCCGGTGATGACGATGCCCGCGGAGTCGTACCCCCGGTACTCCAGCCGCTGCAGGCCTTCCAGCAGCAGTGGAGCGACGTCACGCCTACCGATGTATCCGACGATCCCGCACATGTGTTCTCTGCCCCTCCATCGACGTACACGCATTCCCGTTCGGCGCCCCGCACGGGCGCCCGGCCGACCCGGGGTCAGCCGTAGACGATGCGGCGCAGCTGGCGGAGCGAGAGCTCCGGCGGCGCCACGGCGCGGTGCGGCAGCTCGGCCGCGATCCGCTCGAAGATCTCCGTGTTGACCAGGCCGCCGGACTGTAGTTCGCGGTGGCGGCGCCGGACGAAGTCGTCGGTGCTCTCGTCGAAGTACGCCAGCACGTCGAGGATCACCCGGGCCGCCTCGCCGCGCTGGAGCGCGGTGGAGCGTACGAGGTGATCGATGAGGTCGTCATGCGACGAGCGGCGTTCAAGCACCCGTCGATACTGCTTGCCGAGGCGCCCTTACGCAAGAAATCTGCCCGATATCGGGCAGGAGCGCCAGGAAAGGGGGGCCGGACGCGTTACATGCTGCGCAGAACGGCCTGCTTCGCGGCGCTGAACTCCTCGTCGGTGAGCACTCCGGCCCGGTGCAGCTCGCCCAGCTCCCGCAGCCGCCGCAGCAGCGTGTCGTGGTCGCCCGCGGGCGGGGCGGCGGGGGTCTGCTCGGCCGCCTTGGCCAGGGCCGGGGCGGCCTCCGGGGCGGCCGGCACCGCACGGGCCCCGGGCAGCCGCATCAGCACCGCCGCCGCGACCAGGACCGCCGTGTGCTCCTTCTTGGACATCCCCCACAGGTCCAGGGCGTACGTGTCGTACTTCGGCGGGGCCGAGACGGGCCCCTCGACCGGCTCGAAGCGCAGATAGCCGTTCTCCAGGCCGATCGACGGCATCCACCGCACGCCGGCGATCCGCGACAGCGGGAAGGTGGTCGGGCCCCCGGCGGTCTTGGACTCCTCGGCCTTCCAGTTCCAGGTCAGCCGGACGCTCTCGCCGTCGAAGGACGCCGTGCCGTCGCCGCCCCCGCCGGAGACCGGCAGCGCGGGACCCGGCAGCAGGAAGCGGTCCACGGGGCCGTCCGGCACCTGCTCGATCAGCAGCGCGTTGCGGACCTCGTCGACGAAGTACTCCGCGACCCCCGTGCGGTCCTTCTCCACGGTCAGCGCGTAGGGGTCGGCGCCGTCCTTGAGGCGGCCGTCGGCGGCCCGCAGCACCGGGCAGGCGCCGCCGCGCAGGCGCAGCCGCAGCCGCCCGCCCCTGCGGTCCGGTTCGAACGAGACGCCCGCCACCGCCTGCACGGGTACGGCTATCTCACCCAGCTCCTGCCGGACCGGGTGCGCCTTTCCGCCGGGCACGATGCGCACGGTGTCCCCGTCGAAGGTCCATGTGCCGTCCCGCTGGATGATTTCTGCCATGCCCGTGATTCTGCCAGCCCGGTCGCGGGCCGCACCGAGGAAGGTGAGCGCCCGGGGGACCGTCCCCGGGCGCTCACCGGTCAGGAGGGCCGCCGCGGTCCGGCGGCGGGGACCGGCTCAGAACCCGGCGATCGGGTTCTTCAGGCGGCCCACCAACTGAAGCGCTCCGGCAGGGTCGTTGAGGTCGACCATCTGCTGGTTGTTCCGCAGTTGGAGGCGGTTGAGGCAGGAGAGCGCGAACTCCGGCTCGAACAGGTCGTACTGCTTGAACTTGTCCGCGAGATACGGCACCGATCCCTGGTAGTCGCGCACACAGGCGGCGACCGTCCGCCAGAAGGTGTCCTCGTCCAGGACGCCCTCGGTGTCCAGGCCCGCGCCCAGGAAGCGGAAGAAGCAGTCGAAGACGTCGGTAAGGACCGACAGCAGTTTCATGTCCTCGGGGACGTCGGCCCGGATCCGCTCGACCTGCGGCGGCAGCACCGCGTCCGGGTCCATCACCGCGATCTCCTCGGCGATGTCCTTGAAGATCGTGCGGGTGACGACACCGTCCTCCACGACCAGGATCACGTTCTCGCCGTGCGGCATGTAGACGAGGTCGTAGGCGTAGAAGCTGTGCAGCACCGGCACCAGGTAGGCGTCCAGGTAGCGCCGCAGCCACACCTGCGGGTCCAGACCCGACTCGGCGATCAGCGCCCCGGCCACCGAGCCGCCCTCGTGGTCGGTGTGGAGCAGCGAGGCCATCGTCGCGACCCGCTCGCCGGACCCGAGGCCCGGCACGGGGCTCTCGCGCCACAGGGCGGCCAGCATCTTCCGGTACGGGGAGCCCTTGGCGGTGGCCGCCTCGTAGGACCGGTGGTGGTAGCCGATCGCGGCCCGCTCCCGGATGATCGAGAACCCGGCCCCGCGCAGCAGTGCGTCGCGCTCGATCAGGCCGGCCAGCCAGTCGTTGATCGCGGGCGTGGCCTCCATGTACGCGGCGGACAGGCCGCGCATGAAGCCCATGTTCAGGACCGACAGCGCCGTTTTGACGTAGTGCTTCTCCGGGTGGTCGGTGTTGAAGAACGTGCGGATCGACTGCTGGGCGAGATAGCCGTCCTCGCCCTCGCCGAGCACCACCAGATGCCGTGCCGCCAGCTCTCCGGCGAAGGTGACCGCGAGCTTGTTCCACCACTGCCAGGGGTGGACGGGCAGCAGGAAGTAGTCGTCCGGGTCGAGGCCGAGCCCGCGCAGCGTGCCGTCGAACCGCTCCCGGGCCGCCTCGCTCAGCTCGCCCTCGATCAGCGCGTCGTAGTCGAGACCGGCGCCGGCGGTGAAGGTGGCCCGGTCCCGGTGGGCGGCCAGCCAGACGAGCCGGATCTCCGAGGCCGCCTCGGGGGCGTACGCGCGGTACTCGTCCACGCCGAAGCCGAGCCGCCCGTTGTTGGCGACGAAGCACGGGTGGCCCTCGGTCATTCCGGTCTCGATGGCCTGGAAGCCCGCCGCGACGAGCTGGCCGGAGGTCGCCGGTTCCTTGGTGAGTTTGTAGGCGGTTCCGGCCAGGGTGGAGGAGACCTCCTCCAGGTAGACCGGCAGGACCTCCGCGGAGATCCCGAGCGCGTGCCGCAGCTCGATGAAGAACTCCAGCGTGTCCAGCGGAAGTTCGGAGCCGTGACGGTGCCGGGTGATGGTCTCGGCGTCGATCTGCCAGTGGTCCAGGGCGAAGAGGCGCGCGGTGAAGCGGTACTCGGTGGAGGCGTCGTCACTACGGACGGTGTAGCGGTCGTCGCCGAGCGGCGTGGGGGACAGGAGTCGTTCGTGGCTGAATTCCGCCAGCGCTTTGCGTACCAGCAGTCGGTTTGCGGTGGCCCAGCGTCCCGGGGAGAGGTGGGCGACGCTGTCGGTGAGGGCGGTCGTCATCGGTCGTTACCTCCGGTTGCTGCTTCGAACTGCGCACGGGTGCAGGCGCTGAGCAGGGCGTCCTTCTCCGGCTTGGCGATCTCGCGGAGCACCTCGAAGCCGACGGCCTTGTTGAGGGCCTGCACGGCGCTGTTGGTCACGTCGGGCTCGACGACGACCCGGCGCACCGACGGGTCGGCGAACAGGAAATCCATCACGGTGGTGATCACGGCCCGGGTGAAGCCGTGCACCGGGGTGTCGGTGGGGGCGACCAGGAAGTGCATCCCGATGTCGCCGGGCTCCGCCTCGTACAGCCCCTTCAGCTCGACCTCGGTGGGGTCGTAGCGCTCGATCAGGAAGGCGGGTTCGCCGTCGTGCAGCCCGATGAACGCGTCGTGGTGCGGGTGGGCGGCGATGGACCGGTACTCCCGCTCCACGTCCGCGAGTCCGGCGTCGCCCATCAGCCAGAACGCGGCCTTGGGATGGGTCACCCAGCGGTGCACCAGTGCGGCGTCGGCGGCGGGGTCCAGCGGGCGGACGGCGAAGGCGCCGGGTCGGGCGGCGTGGCGTTGGTCGGGGCGGCTCATACGGCGAACTCCTGGAAGGCGATGGATTTCTCGACCGGGTAGACCTCACGGCCGAGCAGCTCGCCGATGATGTACGCGTTGCGGTAGGCGCCCATGCCGAGGTCGGGCGAGGTGATCGAGTGGGTGTGCACCGAGGCGTTCTGGAGGAAGACCCCGCGCCCGGTGGTGTCGATGCTGTAATTGCGGGCCACGTCGAAGCGGCCCCGGCTGTCGTGGCGCAGCCGGCCGCTGACCGGGGCGAGGAAGGCGGGGGCCTCGTACCGGTAGCCGGTGGCGAGGATCAGGCCCTCGGTGGTCAGGGAGTAGTCCTTGCCCTGCTCCTCCTGGCGCAGCCCCAGGCTGTACGCGCCGCCCTCGGCGTCGTGACGCGCGCTGACGAGCGCCGAGTTGGTCAGCAGTCTGGTCGGCGCGGGTCCGGCGACGTTCTTCTGGTAGAGCAGATCGAAGATCGCGTCGATCAGCTCCCCGTCGATGCCCTTGAACAGCCCCTTCTGACCGGTCTCCAGCCGGTAGCGGGTCTCCTCGGGCAGCGCGTGGAAGTAGTCGATGTACTCCGGGGAGGTCATCTCCAGCGTCAGCTTGGTGTACTCCAGCGGGAAGAACCGCGGGGAGCGGGTGACCCAGGTGAGCCGGTAGCCGTACGTGTCGATCTCGGAGAGCAGGTCGTAGTAGATCTCCGCGGCGCTCTGCCCGCTGCCGACCAGGGTGATCGACTTCTTCTTCTGGAGGTCGGCTTTCCCCTCCAGATAGCGGGAGTTGTGCAGGAAGTCCCCGCCGAGCCCCTGGCAGGCGTCCGGGATGTGCGGCGGGGTGCCGGTGCCGAGGACCAGGTGCCGGGACCGGAACAGCCCACCGGAGGCGGTGCGCACGGTGTAGAGCGCGGAGCCCTCGTCGTAGGTCACCGCCTCGACGGTCTGCTCGAACCGGATGCTGCTCAGTTTCGCGGCGGCCCAGCGGCAGTAGTCGTTGTACTCGGTCCGCAGCGGGTAGAAGTTCTCCCGGATGTAGAAGGAGTAGAGCCGGCCGCGCTCCTTGAGGTAGTTCAGGAACGAGTACGGCGAGGTCGGGTCGGCCATCGTGACCAGGTCCGACATGAACGGCGTCTGGAGATGGGCCCCTTCGAGGAACATCCCGGCGTGCCACTCGAAGTCCGGCTTCGACTCCAGGAAGACGCCGTTCAGCTCGTCGATCGGCTCGGTCAGGCAGGCCAGGCCGAGGTTGAACGGGCCGAGCCCGATCCCGATGAAGTCGTGGGGTTCAGGAAGCGCGGTCAAGGGAGTCTCCCAGGTACTTCTCGGCGTGGCCGGAGATCAGGTCGAGGACCGCGGCGATGTCGTGCACGGTCGTTTCGGGGTTGAGCAGGGTGAACTTCAGATACTGGCGGTCGCCCACCTTGGTGCCCGCGACGATGGCCTCGCCGGAGGCGAACAGCGCCTTGCGGGCGTGGAGGTTGGCGCGGTCGATCTCGTCGGGGGAGGTGACACCGGACGGGATGTAGCGGAAGACGAGCGTGGAGAGCTGCGGTTCGACGACCACGTCGAACCGCGGGTCGGCGGCGAGCAGCTGCCAGCCCTCGGCGGCCAGGTCGCAGACCTCGTCGAACAGTTCGCCGATGCCGTCCGCGCCCATGACGCGCAGCGTCATCCACAGCTTGAGCGCGTCGAACCGGCGGGTCGTCTGGAGGGACTTGTCGACCTGGTTGGGTATCCGCTCCTCGGCCATCCGGCGCGGGTTCAGATATTCGGCGTGGTACGTCGCGTGCCGCAGGGTGGCCCGGTCGCGGACCAGCAGGGCCGATGAACTGACGGGCTGGAAGAAGGACTTGTGGTAGTCCACGGTGACCGAGTCGGCGTGCGCGATGCCTTCCAGGAGTCCGCCGCGCTCGCGGGAGGCGAGCAGTCCGCAGCCGTACGCGGCGTCCACGTGCATCCAGACGGCGAACTGCTCGCAGAGCGCGGCGATCTCGGGCAGCGGGTCGATGGACCCGAAGTCCGTGGTGCCGGCGGTGGCGACGACGGCCATCGGGACGGTGCCCTCGGCGACACAGCGCTCCAGGGCGCGGGCGAGGGCCACGGTCCGCATGCGCTTGTCGCGGTCCACGGGGACGGAGATGACGGCGTCGGGTCCGAGGCCGAGCAGTTTGGCGGACTTCTGCACGCTGAAGTGGCTGCACTCGGAGGTGAGGATCCGCAGCCGGGTGAAGTGCTCCGGCCGGATCTTCGCCTCCTCCCGCGCCAGCAGCAGGGCCTGGAGGTTGGACTGTGTGCCGCCGCTGGTGAAGATGCCGTCGGCGGCCGGGCCGAGCCCGATCCGCTCGGTGGTCCAGTCGATCAGCCGGCGCTCGATGAGGGTGCCGCCCGCGCTCTGGTCCCAGGTGTCCAGGGAGGAGTTGATCGCGGAGAGCACGGCCTCGCCGAGCACGGCGGGTATGACGACCGGGCAGTTGAGGTGGCCCAGATAGCGGGGGTGGTGGAAGTAGACGGCGTCACGGAGGTAGACCTCGCCGAGCTCGTCGAGGGCCGCGGCGGCGTCGCCCAGCGGCCGGTCGAGGTCGATCGCGTCGACGACGGGGGAGAGCTCGTCGACACCGACCCCGCTGAAGGGGCGCTCGGTGGCGGCGAGTGTGGCCGCGACCCGTTCCACTCCTGCGGATACGGTGTGCCGATAGTGCTCCGCGGTCGTGTTGTTGAGCAGGTGCGAACGCATGGAGGGTCCTCCCGGGTGAGGGGAACTTCATCGCGGCCCTCCGGGCAGGAAGGGGGGACGAGGGCGCGATGCCGAAGTAAGGTGAGCCTAACCTAACTCCGAGTCGATCGTTTCCCCCGCCCCCGGGGTGCACCACTTGTCCCCCTCTCCTCCCCTTCCTCTGCCCCTTCCCCCGTCGGCGGCGTTCCCGGACGCCCACCGGAAAGGGTGAACCTCGGACGGGCTCCGACGTCGGACCGCGCCGAGGATGTCAGTAGCTCACGACTTCTTTCCCGTGGGTTCTTCGGGACCGCCGCTTCCGGCGCCGGCGGCGGCTTCCGCTTCCGCCCTCCGCAACTGCTCCTCGGGGAGTCCGCGCCGCCAGTACGCGGAGGAGGTCACCCGCGCGCGGTCGAAGCCCCGCTCGTGGACGAGGTGGTGGCGCAGCGCCCGCACCCCGGACGCCTCGCCCGCGATCCACGCGTACGGCGTGCCCCCGGGCAGCGCGGCGGCGCGTACGGTCTCCACGCCGCAGGCGGCCCCCTCGTTCCGGACGAGCCAGCTGATCCGGGCCTTCGCCGCGGTGTTCAGCGCCTGCCGGTCCTCGGTGCACGGGACCTCCAGCCAGACCCGGGCCGGCAGCCCCGCGGGCAGCCACGCCAGGGCGGCGGCCGCGGCGGGCAGGGCGGTCTCGTCGGCCCGGATCAGCACCCAGTCGGTGTCGGCGGGCGGCCTGAAGCGTACGGCGGCGTTGTCCGCGGCGGCGGGGCCCAGCACGGTGAGCCGGTCGCCGGGGGAGGCCGTCAGCGCCCAGCGGCAGCCGGGGCCGCCGACGGCGTGCAGCACGACGTCGACGTCGACCTCGGTGGAGCCGTCCGCCCGCAGCCGCTGGGCCCGTACGGCGTACGAACGCGTCACCGCCCGTTCGTCCTCGGGCAGCGCCCGCCCTCTCTCCCGCCGCGCCCCGATCCCGCCCGCCGGGACCACCGCCTCGCTCTGTCCCGGGCGGGGCAGCAGGACCGACAGGCTCTGGTCGCGGCCCCCGCCGCTGAACCCCTCGGCTCCCGGTCCGCCGAGCGTGATCCGCAGGATGGAGGGGCCCAGCCGCCTGGTCCGCAGAACGGTCATCTCGAAGAACCGGAACGGGGCGACTTCGGGGGCGGTGGCGGTCGTCGGCGTCAACGGGGGCTCCTCCGGGACGGGCCGGAGCGCCGGGCGGACGGGCCCGGCGCTCCGGCTGGGGTGATCCGAAGGAAGGTTAGCCTACCCTTGCTTGATTGGGGGGTGTGTGACGCCCGCGACTACTCCGGCAGATCCGCCCCGGTCTCCCGCAGGACGGCCGAACCGGCCCCCGTCACGCCGCCCTTGGCCCCGGGCAGGATCCGCACCGTGTTCTCGCCCGGCACCGCGACCGCCAGATCGGCGCGCCCGTTCCGGTCGAGGTCCCGCAGCCGCAGGTCGTAACCGAAGTAGTCGTGGGCCACCGTGCCTCCGGCCACGCCGGGCAGAGTCTTGTCGAACACGGCCGAACGCGACCCCTTCAGCCCGCCCGATCCGCCGCGGAACACGTACGCCGCGCCGGCCGCGCGCTTCTTCCCCGCCGTCTCGCCCGGTACGCCGACCGCCAGGTCCGCGTATCCGTCCCCGTCGGCGTCCCCCGCGGCCAGTGAAGCGCCGAACTCGTCGTCCGCCTCCGAGGCCCCCGCGATCCCGGCCGTCGACTGGCTGAACGTGACGCTCCGCGAACCCGGCCCGGCCGAGGCCCCGTACCAGAGGGTGACCGAGCCCCGGCCGCCGCTCGTGTACGGATTGCCGACGGCGATGTCGCCGTAACCGTTCCGGTCGAAGTCGCCGATGACCGCGTCGAGCTGGTTCTTGCCGTCGATGACCTTGGCCGGGCCGGAGGAGAGACCGGCGGCGGCGCCCTTCAGGAACCACGCCTCGGTCCGGAACGTGCTGCCGGTGCCCCGCACCCCGACGGCGACCAGGTCGGTCTTCCCGTCACCCGTGACCTTCCCGGCCGCCAGGCTGTCGGCGTACCAGCCCTGCCCCGACCGGTCGTACGCGGTGACCTTCCCGAGGCCGCCGGACTTGGTGAACCCGCCCCGGTACAGCAGGACGTCACCGGCGTTGACGGTCGCGACGTCGGGCCGTCCGTCCCCGTTGAAGTCGCCGGTCGCGATGTCCCTGCCGAACGCGCCGTACGCCCCACCGCCCTTGCGGGGCAGGGCCGTTCCGCCCTTGAGCCCCTTGGCCGAGCCCCAGACGACGGTGACCGAGCCCACGGGGGTCGTGCCGGACTCCTCGCTGGGGTTGCCCACGACGAGGTCCGCGTATCCGTCCCGGTCCAGGTCCGCACCGGCCAGCGCCGCGCCGAACTGGTCGTTCTCCTCCCCGGCCCCGGGAACCCCCGGCGAGTCCTGGTGGACGAGCTGCTTCTTCGTGGTCAGCCCCTTCGGCCCGCCGAAGGTGACGAGCACCGCGCCGCCCGAGAAGGAGAGCGTGCCGTCGTCGACGCCGTTGTACATGTACGGCACGGCCAGGTCGGGGTAGCCGTCCCCGTTGAAGTCGTCGTAGTGCTTGGCGGCGGCGGCCGACGCCGGACCGGCCAGCAGAAGCGGGGCCGGGCAGGCGGCCAGCACGACGCCCGCGGCGACCGACGCCGCACGGAGGCGGGGAAGGCGCATGCGGGAGGCGCGGGGAAGGGGAGAGGTCTCGGTCATGAAGGGCTGCTGCTCCTGCGTTCGAGGGCCGTGTCCGCCACGGGCACGGCCGGCTGCCGACGACACACCGAAGACCCTTACCGGGGTCGAAGGGTTGTGTGCCGGGAAGCGGAAATCGCCGGTTCAGATCCCGAACTGCGCCCGGCAGGCGTCGAGCCCCTCCACCGACACGTCCACGCGCCGGTGCGCCTCCCACCGTGCCCGGTCCAGCCGCAGCCGCCGCAGGTCGACGGGAACCCCGCGTACGACCTCCGTCTGCAGGCCGTCGTCCGTGTACCCGAGCCGACGCGAGACCCCGAGCGAACCGGGGTTGTCGGTCATGGCGGCGGAGACCGCGTACCGCGCGCCGAGCCCGGCGAACGCGAGGTGGAGGACGGCGGCGCGCATCTCCGTACCGAACCCCTGCCCCTGGTACGGGAGCCCGAGCCACGATCCGGTCTCCGCCTCCCGCCGCACCCCGAACCGCCGGCCCATCAGGTCCTGCCGCCCGATGGCCTTCCCCTCGTGGAGGACGGCCAGACCGAGCGTCCAGTCCTGCGCGGACCAGCCGGCCACGGTCCCCAGCAGGTGCTGGAAGGCCGCCCGCCCCACCTCGTCCGGGGTCCCGTCGGTCCACGGCACGCTGAACGGCATACGGTCCGGGTCGTGCACCCCGTGCGCCGCCGCCGAGGACAGTTCGTCCAGGAGTCCGAGGCCGGGCAGCCGCAGTTCGAGGCGCGGAGTGCGCAGGCGGAGCCCGTAGAGGGGCCAGTGCTGGTGGTGCGTGAGATCCATGAGGAGACTCTGCCGGACCCGCGCGCGGGGTGTCGAACCCGGTACGGGGCGGTGCGGAGATGCCGGCGTACGGCTGCGGGGTGCGGGCGGGTGGTCCCGCCCGCACCCCGCGGCCGTATCTCCCGCCGGCGTCCTCAGACTCCGATCGTGGCGGGCCGCTCGACGCCGCCCGTCGCCGCCGCACGCCGGGCGCGGAGACCGGGCGCGCTGACGGCGGCGGCGGTCAGGGCGGCGGCCAGCGGGACGACCAGGGCCGCCCGGTACCCGTCGAGCAGGGCGGCGGAGGAAGTGCCGTCCGTGGCGGCGATGTTGACGGCGGCCACCGCCGACAGCCCCAGCGCGGCCCCGAACTGGAAGGACGTGTAGAGCAGCCCGCCCGCCACGCCCTGCTCCTCCTCGGCGATGCCGTCGGTGGCCACGATGGTGAGCGGCCCGTAGACCAGGGAGAAGGCCACGCCCAGCAGGAGCAGGCCCGGGAACATCGCCGCGTACGTCCAGTCCGCCGCGACCGGCAGGAACAGGGCGTACGACAGGGACGCCAGGAGCAGCCCGCCGAAGATGACCCGGGCGTTGCCGAACCGGGCCACCAGCTTCGGGGTGAGGAGCGGCGAGAGGACCGCGTCCACCCCGATCACGATCAGCGCGAAGCTGGTCTGCAGGGACGACCAGCCGCGCAGTTCCTGGAGGTAGAGGACGGCGATGAACTGGAAGCCGAAGAACCCCGCGGCGAACAGCAGCCCCGACACATTGGCGCGGACCAGCGCACCGCTGCGGAAGATGCCCAGGCGCACCAGCGGTGACGACGAGGCGCGCTCGATCAGGACGAACGCGAGGAAGAGGAGCAGGGCCGCGCCGATCGTGCCGACGGTCCAGCCGGCCGGGACGTGCGTGGCCCGTTCGACGCCGAAGACGAGCAGCAGGATCCCGGCGGTGACGGTGACCGCTCCGGCCAGGTCGACGCCCTGCCCGGCGCGCTCCGGGCGGGGCGAGGCGGGGATGAGGGCGAGCGCGGCGAGAAGGATGCCGAACGAGAGGACGACCGGGACGAAGAACACCCAGCGCCAGTCGATGGCGGAGAGCAGCCCGCCGACGACCAGGCCGATCGAGAAGCCCCCGGCGGCGGTGCCCGCGTAGAAGAGCAGGGCCCTGTCGCGCTGCGGACCCTCCGGGAAGCCGGTGGTGATGATCGACAGGCCGGCCGGTGTCATGAAGGCCGCGGCGACTCCGGTGACGAAGCGGGCGACGATCAGCATCCAGCCCTCGGTGGCCAGCCCGCCCAGACCGGAGAAGAGCAGGAACACCACGAGCCAGAGGACGAACATCCGCCGCCGGCCGAACAGGTCGGCCGCGCGTCCGCCCAGCAGCATGAAGCCGCCGTAGCCGAGGACGTACGCGCTCATCACCCACTGGAGCGTGCCGGTGGACAGGTCCAGGTCCTCGCGGATCGCGGGCAGGGCCACGTTGAGCATGGCCACATCGATGCCCTCCAGGAAGATCGCGCCGCACAGGACGAGCAGCACGCCCCAGGCGCGGCCGGTCATGCGGTCACTGCTCGATCTCGGAAGGGACGGTGATGGGGACATGGGGCTTCTCCTTGAGCGCGGACGAAACGGGCATGACGAGGTGCCGCAACAGCGGTCTGTCAAAGCCGGGTTGGCAGATGGAGGCCGCAAGCAGCCTGGACCGGCACCGAGTTACCGAAGTGCTGGTCGGTTCCCTCTTGTAACCACTCGAAGCTTGCGGCACCGTGGGGAGGTATGGAAGAAGGCACTTCGAAGTCACCGAGTAACTGCGCGGATACCGGAGTCGGTCAGGACTACGACATCAGCCAGTGGGACGTCCGCGAGGGATGCGAGGTGCGGCAGATCCTCGACCGCGTCGCGGACAAGTGGTCGCTCCTGGCCATCGCCCACCTGGAACGCCGCACGCTGCGCTTCTCCGAGCTGCGCCGGCTGATCGAAGGCATCAGTCAGCGCATGCTGACGGTGACCCTGCGCCAGCTGGAGCGCGACGGCCTGGTGCGGCGCACGGTCTATCCCGTCGTACCGCCCCGCGTGGAGTACGAACTCACCGAACTGGGGGCGACGCTGCACGCGACGATCAGTTCCCTGGTCGACTGGACCGAGACCCATCAGCAGGAGATCGCGAAGGCCCGTTCCGACTACGACTCCCGCAAGGACGCCGAGGTGCCGGTCTCCTGAGCACGCGGGGCCCGGACGCGTCCGGGCCCCACGGCGCGTCACGGGCTGTCGATCAGTTCCCGTATCGCGGGCGGGAGCGTCGAGCCGGAGTAGGAGACGACGAACACGGCGTCCTCGGGTGAACTGCCCACGGCGATGGCGGTCCCAGGGGGCAGGCCCTTCACTCCGTAGGCGCTTTCCCGGGTCGCCCTCTCCGCGGTCTCCTCATCGCCGCCGGTGTCGTCGCAGGGCGGCTGGGTGGCGGTGCCCAGCTTGTCGGTGACCGTGAACTCCACGTTCGCGACGTCCCGATAGGTCCGCCCCTGGTAGGTGACCTCGAATGCGCAGGACGCCTCACCCTCGCCACGGTCGCCGTCGGCGCCGCACCCGGCCGCCGTCATCACCATGACCGCCGCCAGTAACGCGCCCGCGGATCTTCCGGACCGACTCATGTGTCTGCTCCCTCGGTAGGCGCTGCGGAGGGCGAGGACGTCGCCCCTCGCCAAGGATCCCGGCCCCGGGCTCCGGGCGGTGGTTTCCCGGCCATGTCCGTGAGGCCGGGAATTGCGGGTCAGCCCTTAGAGTGAAGCGGTGAACTCGCCCAAGCCGCACGCCACTTCGCGCGTGAGCGAGGACGACCGCGAGAGCGCGGTACGGCGCGTGCGCGAGGCGTACGCCGACGAGCACATCCCGCACGAGGAGATGGACGAGCGCCTCGGCCGGGTGCTGGCCGCCACGACGCACGGCGAACTCGCGGCGGCCCTGGACCAGCTCCCGGCGGAGGACCCGGGCACCACCTCGACGATCGCCGCCGCCGGCGGACGGATCAAGCGGCGCGGCGTATGGCGGGTACCCCGCGTCCTCAAGGTCGAGTCCGCCTTCGGGCGGGTGCGGCTGGACCTGTCCCGGGCGATCATCGAGGGCCCGGTCGTCGACATCGAGCTGAGCCTGGGCACCGGCAACGCGAGCATCACCGTGCCGCGCGACGCGACCGTCGAGGTCGAGGGAGTGACGACCGGCTGGAAGGACCTGCGCTACAAGCCCCAGCAGCCGGCCCGCGCCGGAGCGCCGCGCATCCGCTTCTCGGGAGCGGTGGGCTACGGACGGCTGAAGATCCGGCACGCCTGGCGCTGAGGCGGCCCGACGGGCCCTGTCCTCCACCGTGACCGGGCCGCCACCCTGACCGGGCCCCGGGCGGCCACCTGAATGACGGCTCCCGGCATGCAAGGACGGGCGGACGGGCGTCTGCTGGGGAGGAACGGCTTCCGCCGCGCCCCCCTCGAAAGGCACCGCCCGATGGCTGACGAACCCGCGATCGTCCTGGTCCACGGCTTCTGGGGCGGCGCCGCCCACTGGGCCGGAGTCATCACCGAACTGCACCGCCGCGGTTTCGGCTCCCTGCACGCGGTGGAGAACCCGCTGACCTCCCTGGCCGAGGACGCCGAGCGCACCCGCAAGATGGTCCGGCAGATCGACGGCCCGGTGGTCCTGGTCGGCCACTCCTACGGCGGTGCGGTCATCACGGAGGCCGGCGACCTGCCGAACGTCACCGGCCTCGTCTACATCGCCGCGTTCGCCCCGGACGCCGGTGAGAGCCCCGGACAGATCAGCCAGGAGAAGCCGCCCGCCGCCTTCGAGAACCTCGCCCCGGACTCCGACGGCTACCTGTGGATCAAGCAGGACAAGTTCCACGAGAGCTTCGCCCAGGACCTGTCCGAGGAGGAGGCCCTGGTGATGGCGGTGACACAGAAGGCGCCGCTGGCCTCGACGTTCGGCGACAACGTCACCGCCCCGGCCTGGCGGTCCAAGCCCACGTGGTACCAGGTCTCCGCCGCCGACCGCATGATCCACCCCGACAACGAGCGCCGCATGGCGGCACGGATGCAGCCGCGCAGGACGATCGAGCTGGACGCTGGTCACGCCTCCCTCGCCTCGCAGCCCGGCCCGGTCACCGACCTCATCGAGGAGGCGGCGGGAGCCGCCGGCTCGTGAACCCCGGCCCCGGCCGCCGTTCGCCGGCCCCGACGCCCTTGTCCGGGACAGGCTGGACGACCGCCCCGGCCGCCGTGGGCACATCCACGGCGGCCGGGGCGGCGGCGATCGGAGCGTCAGCCCGGAAGCCCCAACTCCCGGGCGATCAGCATCCGCTGCACCTCGCTCGTCCCCTCGCCGATCTCCAGGATCTTCGAGTCGCGCCACATCCGCGCCACCGGGTACTCGTTCATGAAGCCGTAGCCGCCGTGGATCTGCGTCGCCTCGCGGGCGTTGTCCACCGCGACCGTCGAGGAGTACAGCTTCGCGATCGCCGCCTCCTTCTTGAACGGTTCGCCCGCCACCAGCCGCGACGCCGCGTCGCGCCAGCCCACCCGGGCCATGTGCGCGCGCATCTCCATGTCGGCGATCTTGAACTGGATCGCCTGGTTCGCGCCGATCGGCCGGCCGAACGCGTGGCGCTCGGCCGCGTACTTCACCGACTCGTCCACGCAGCCCTGCGCCAGGCCCGTCGCCAGCGCCGAGATCGCGACCCGGCCCTCGTCCAGGATCCGCAGGAACTGCGCGTAGCCGCGGCCCTCCTCGCCCAGGAGGTTCGCCGCCGGGACGCGGACGTCGGTGAAGGACAGCTCCCGGGTGTCCGAGGCGTTCCAGCCGACCTTGGAGTAGGGGGCGGCGACCGTGAAGCCGGGGGTGCCGGAGGGGACGATGATCGCGGAGATCCGGGGGCGGCCGTCCTCCTTGCGGCCGGTCACCGCCGTCACCGTCACCAACTCGGTGATGTCCGTGCCGGAGTTGGTGATGAAGCACTTCGAGCCGTTGATGACCCACTCGTGCCTGGCCTCGTCCAGCACGGCCGTCGTCCGGGTGCCGCCCGCGTCCGAGCCGCCGTCCGGCTCGGTCAGGCCGAACGCGCCCAGCGCCTCGCCCGCGCACAGCTTCGGCAGCCACTGCCGCTTCTGCTCCTCCGTGCCGAACAGGTGCAGCGGCATCGCGCCCAGCGAGACCCCGGCCTCCAGGGTGATCGCCACCGAGGAGTCGACCCGGGCCAGCTCCTCCAGGGCGATCCCGAGTGCCAGGTAGTCGCCGCCCATGCCGCCGTACTCCTCGGGGAACGGCAGCCCGAACAGGCCCATGCGGCCCATCTCGCGCACGATCTCGTACGGGAACTCGTGGCGCTCGTAGAAGTCGCCGATCTTCGGCGCGACCACGTCGTGCGCGAACGCCTCGACCGTGCGGCGCAGTTCCTCGTGCTCGGCGGTCAGCCGGTGGTCCAGGGACATGGTGTGGCTCACTCCTTGTGGGAGAGGGAGGAAGGGGAGGGGGTCAGGGCGCGGACCGTGCGGGACGGGCTCGGCCGGCCCAGGTGTCCGGCCAGCCAGACGCTGGTGGCGGTCAACTCGTCGAGGTCGACACCGGTTTCGATGCCGAGGCCGTCGAGCATCCACACGAGGTCCTCGGTGGCGAGATTGCCCGTGGCGCTCTTCGCGTACGGGCAGCCGCCCAGGCCGCCCGCCGAGGCGTCGACCGTGCTCACCCCGTGCTGGAGCGCCGCCAGGGTGTTGGACAGCGCCTGGCCGTACGTGTCGTGGAAGTGGACGCCGATGGAGTCCGTGGGGACGGACGCCTCGTTCAGCGCTGTCAGCAGGGCGGTCACCTGGCCCGGCGTCGCCACGCCGATCGTGTCGCCCAGCGACAGCTCGTCGCAGCCCAGGTCCATCAGGGCCTTCGCGACCCGGACCACCTGGGCCACGGGCACCGCGCCTTCCCACGGGTCGCCGAAGCACATCGACAGATAGCCGCGCACCTGCGCCTTCTCCGCCTTGGCGCGGGCCACCACCGGCTCGAACATGGCCAGCGACTCGTCCACGGTCCGGTTCAGGTTGCGCGCGGCGAACGTCTCCGTGGCCGAGCCGAACACCGCGATCGACCGGGCCCCGAGCGCCAGCGCCCGGTCCAGTCCGCGTTCGTTCGGCACGAGGACCGGGAGGGAGACGTCGCCCACGTCCGCGATGTCCCCGAGGAGGGGGAACAGGGCCTCCGCGTCCGCCAGTTGGGGCACCCACTTCGGGTGCACGAAGCTCGTCGCCTCGATGGTGGTCAGACCGGCCACGGCCAGGCGGCGGATGAACTCCGCCTTCACCTCCGTGGGAACGGTCCGCTTCTCGTTCTGGAGGCCGTCCCGCGCCCCCACCTCGTGGATCCGGACCCGGGCGGGAAGGCCCGGGGCCGGGACCTGCATGGGCAGTGCGCGCGTCGTCATGAGTCCTCCAGGGGGACCACTACCGCCAGGATCTGGTCCATCGCCACCGTCGCACCCGCCGTGACGTCCAGCTCGGTGACGGTCCCCGCGTGCGGGGCGGAGATCACGTGTTCCATCTTCATCGCCTCCACCACGAGCAGGCTCTGCCCCGCCTCGACCTCGTCCCCGACGGCGACTTTCACCACCGTGACCGTGCCCGGCATCGGGGCCGCCAGGGTGTCCGCCCCGCTCCGGCCCGCCCCGCTCAGGGACGCCTCCACCGGATCGTGGTCCTGGACCTGCCAGGTGTCGCCGTCCCGGCCGAGCCAGTCCCCGGAGCGGTGGAAGTGGCCCACCGCGCCGTCGAGTTCGACCGTGACGCGGTCGGCCGTGACCGTCGCGGAGGCCGGAGCGCCGTAGGTCACCGGGTCCGCGCCCGCCACCCGCAGCGGGAAGAGCAGCGGCGCCGGCGCACCCCCCGTCCGCCACCCGCTCGGCACCGAGAACGGGTCCGTCCAGCCGCCCGCGTCCGGCCGGGGCTCCAGCGCCTCCCGGCGGACCGCGGCCGCGGCCGCGTACACCTCGTCCGGCACCCCGTCCGGCACCAGGCCCTCCGCCTCGCGCTCCACGAGCCCGGTGTCCAGGTCGCCGGAGACCACGTCCGGGTGGGCCAGCAGGCGGCGCAGGAAGCCCGCGTTGGTCGGGACGCCCAGGATGACCGTGTCCGCGAGGGCCGCCCGCAGCTTGCGGACGGCCGTCGCGCGGTCGGGGCCGTACGCGATGACCTTCGACAGCATCGGGTCGTACAGGCTGCCCACCGGCACGCCCTCGCTGAGCCCCGAGTCCGTCCGCACCCCGCCGCCCTGCGGCTCGCGCAGCGCCAGCACCGTACCGCCGGACGGCAGGAAGCCCCGGGCGGGGTCCTCGGCGCAGACGCGGGCCTCGATCGCCCAGCCGGCCAGGGTGATGTCCTCCTGCGCGTACGGCAGTCGCTCGCCGGACGCCACCCGCAGCTGCCACTCCACCAGGTCCAGGCCGGTGACCAGCTCGGTGACCGGGTGCTCGACCTGGAGGCGGGTGTTCATCTCCATGAAGTAGTACGAGGCCGGGTCGTCGCCCGGGACGATGAACTCCACCGTCCCCGCGCCCGCGTACCCGCAGGAGCGCGCCGCCTGCACGGCCGCCTCTCCCATCGCCGCCCGGGTCTCCTCGTCGAGGAGGACCGAGGGGGCCTCCTCGATGATCTTCTGGTGGCGGCGCTGGAGCGAGCACTCGCGCTCACCGAGGTGGATCACGTTTCCATGGGCGTCGGCCAGCACCTGGATCTCGATGTGGCGCGGCCGGTCGATCCACCGCTCCACGAGGAGGGTGTCGTCGCCGAAGGAGGCCCGTGCCTCGCGGCGGGCCGCCGCGATCTCCTCCGCCAGCGCCGAGGCGTCCCGGACCAGGCGCATGCCCTTGCCGCCGCCGCCCGCGCTCGGCTTCAGCAGCACCGGCGTGCCGATCTCCCGCGCCGCTGCCTCCAGTTGGGCGTCGGTCAGGCCGCTGCCCGAGGAGCCCGGGACCACCGGGACCCCGTACGCCGCGACCGTCTCCTTGGCCCGGATCTTGTCGCCCATCAGCGAGATCGCGGAGGCGGGCGGGCCGATGAAGACCAGCCCCGCGTCCGCGCACGCCTGCGCGAAGCCGGCGTTCTCCGCGAGGAATCCGTACCCGGGGTGCACGGCCTGAGCGCCGGTGCGGCGGGCCGCCTCCAGGAGCGCGGGCACGTTCAGATAGCTCTCGGACGCGGGCGGCGGGCCGATCCGGACCGCCGTGTCCGCCTCCCGTACATGCCGGGCGTCCGCGTCCGCGTCGCTGAAGACCGCGACCGAGCGCACACCCTGCTCCCGCAGGGTCCGGATCACCCGGACCGCGATCTCGCCGCGGTTGGCGACCAGAACGGTGTCGAACATCGTCATCTGTTCCTCACATCCGGAAGACGCCGAAGCCGGGCCCGGCCGGGTCCTTCTGGGGCAGCGGGGCATTGGCGCAGGCCGTGAGCGCGAGGCCCAGGACCTGCCGGGTGTCCACGGGGTCGATCACGCCGTCGTCCCAGAGCCGGGCGGTCGCGTAGTAGGCGTTGCCCTGGGTCTCGTACTGGGCGCGGATCGGGGCCTTGAACGTCTCCTCGTCCTCGGCGCTCCAGTCGTCGCCGAGCTGGTCGCGCTTGACGGTGGCCAGCACGGAGGCGGCCTGTTCGCCGCCCATCACCGAGATCTTGGCGTTCGGCCACATCCACAGGAAGCGGGGGCTGTAGGCCCGGCCGCACATCGAGTAGTTGCCCGCGCCGTACGAACCGCCGACCACGACCGTCAGCTTCGGCACCCGGGTGCAGGCCACGGCGGTGACCATCTTCGCGCCGTGCTTGGCGATGCCGCCCGCCTCGTAGTCCCGGCCGACCATGAAGCCGGAGATGTTCTGGAGGAAGACGAGCGGGATGCCGCGCTGGTCGCACAGCTCGATGAAGTGCGCGCCCTTCTGGGCCGACTCGGAGAACAGGATGCCGTTGTTCGCGACGATTCCGACCGGGTGGCCGTGGATGCGGGCGAAGCCGGTGATCAGCGTCTGCCCGTACTCCGCCTTGAACTCCTGGAAGCGGGAGCCGTCGACCACGCGCGCGATCACTTCGCGTACGTCGTAGGGCGTCCGGGAGTCCACGGGCACGGCCCCGTACAGCCCGGCCGGGTCCACCTTCGGCTCCTCGGCCGGCTCGACCGACCAGGGGAGCGGAGCGCGGTCCGGGAGGGTCGCGACGATGTTGCGGACGATCCGCAGGGCGTGCGCGTCGTCCTCCGCGAGATGGTCGGTGACCCCCGACGTACGCGAGTGGACCTCGCCGCCGCCCAGCTCCTCCGCCGTGACGACCTCGCCGGTGGCGGCCTTCACCAGCGGCGGGCCGCCGAGGAAGATCGTGCCCTGGTTGCGGACGATCACGGCCTCGTCGCTCATCGCCGGGACGTACGCCCCGCCCGCCGTGCAGGAGCCCAGCACCGCCGCGATCTGCGGGATGCCGGCCCCCGACATCCGGGCCTGGTTGTAGAAGATCCGGCCGAAGTGGTCCCGGTCGGGGAAGACCTCGTCCTGCATCGGCAGGAACGCGCCGCCCGAGTCGACCAGATAGAGGCAGGGGAGACGGTTCTCCAGCGCCACCTCTTGGGCGCGCAGGTGCTTCTTCACGGTCATCGGGTAGTACGTGCCGCCCTTGACGGTGGCGTCATTGGCGACGATCACGCACTCCCGGCCGCTGACCCGCCCGATCCCGGCGATCACGCCGGCGGCCGGGGCGGCGCCCCCGTACAGCCCCTCGGCCGCCAGCGGGGCCAGCTCCAGGAACGGCGAGCCCGGGTCGAGGAGGGTGTCCACCCGGTCCCGGGGGAGCAGCTTGCCGCGCGCCTCGTGGCGGGCCCGCGCCCTCTCACCCCCGCCCAGCCGTGCCGTGGCGAGGCGTCCCGCCAGCTCGTCGGAGAGCGCGCGATGAGCCGCCTCGTTGGCCTGCCAGGCCTCCGAGGCGGGATCGGCCGCGCTCGCCAGGACCGGTGCCTGCTGCATCGTGTCGAGCCCCCTTGCCCGTACCGCGATAGTCAACCGCTGCTGTCACTGCTGTCACTGCTGTCACTGCGGTTAGTGCTGTCACTGCTGTTAGTGATCGTTAACGCGTTTCCCTCAGGTTAACGAGCGCTAACGACCCTGTCTAGAATGAATCCTCATGAGCACCCATGCCGCCGCCCGCGTCGCGGCTCCCACCCGCCGCGAGCAGATCCTCCGGGAGGCCGCCCGCCTCTTCGCCGAGCGCGGCTTCCACGGCGTCGGCGTCGACGAGATAGGCGCCGCCGTCGGGATCAGCGGTCCCGGCCTCTACCGCCACTTCCCCGGCAAGGACGCGATGCTCGCCGAGCTGCTGGTGGGCATCAGCGAACGGCTGCTGGAGGGCGGCCGCATGCGGGTGTCGGAGGACGCGGCCCGGGGCGGCGGCTCCCCGGAGGCCCTCCTGGACGCGCTCATCGAGGGCCACATCGACTTCGCGCTCGACGACCGCCCTCTGATCACCCTCCACGACCGCGAGCTGGACCGGCTGCGCGACACGGACCGCAAGCGGGTGCGCAGGCTCCAGCGCGAGTACGTCGAGGTCTGGGTCGGCGTCGTCCGCGCCCTCTACCCGGCACTGGCCGAGAACCGGGCCCGCGTCACCGTGCACGCCGTCTTCGGCCTGCTGAACTCCACTCCGCACCTCGCCCGCCCGGAGGCGCTGCCCGGCCGGGCGGTGACCGCCGCCCTGCTGCACCGGCTGGCGCGGGGCGCCTTCGCCGCCGCGGAACCCTCCTGAGCAGCGGTTTCGCCGCCTGGGCAACCCCGGGCGAGGTTCGCACGTCTGTCCAGTGGACGGGGAGTGGACACCTGCCCGTCCGGTCGACACGCAAGGAATCGGGGAGCCGCACCATGGCCGTCTCGCTGGGCGAAGAGATCATGCTGCTGTCGCTGGACGACACGACCGGCGCGGCGAAGGGGGAGGCCGGGGCCCGCTGGGGCGTGGCGGCCGGGATGCTCCTGGAGCTGGTCATGGCGGGCCGCGTCACGGTGAAGGGCGGCCGCGTCGAGGTCTTCGACCCGTCCCCGACGGGCGATCCGCTCCTGGACGGGCGGCTCGACCGGCTGGCGCGCTGGGTCCACGGGACGTCCAGCAGCCGCAAGGTCACCGACTGGCTGACCCGGGACCACGCCAAGGGCTCGCAGGACGTCGTGGAGAGCCTCGTCGCCCGCGGCCTGGTGACCGAGGAGAAGCACCGGGCCCTCGGCGTCTTCCCCGTCCGCCGCTACCCGGAGGCCGACGGAACCGTCGAGCGGGAGCTGCGCGCCCGGCTGGCCGCCGCGGTGCTGCACGGGGCCGAGCCGGACGTCCGCACCAGCTCCCTCGTCGCCCTGCTGCACGCCACGGGCATGCACCCCCAGGCCTTCCCCGGCCTGCCGAAGAAGCAGGTCGCCCCGCGCATGGCCCACATCGCCGAAGGCCACTGGGCGGGCGTGAGCGTGCGCGAGGCGATCCGCAACCTCCAGGCGGCGATCTCCGCGGTGACGATGGTGACGGTCCTGACGGTGGTGACGTAGGGCCGACCGGGCCTACCGGGCCGTTCCCCGGATCGAGGCCGGCTGTCGGCCCTGCGCCGCCGGATGCCGGATCGAGGCCGGCTGCCGGCCCAGCGCCGTCAGTCAGATCCCGGGCGGCGGCTCTCAGGCCTCCGCCGTGAGGTTCCGGTGCGCCCAGTCGGTGAACGAGGTCACCGGAATCCCCAGCTCCGTGGCGAACTCGGGGCGGGCCGGCTGTGTGATGGCGTTGCTCCACAGGTGTCCGGCGCCCCAGGCCGGCATCCCCGCCGCGAGGGCCTCGTCGAGATCCAACGAGGGCGCTTCCACCGGGACGCCCCACACGTCCGACAGCACTCCGGCCACCTGCTCCATCGTGAGCCGGTCGCCCGCGAGCTCCAGCTCCACCCCGTGGAAGCGGTCGGGGTCCCGTACGGCGTGGGCGACGGCCGTGCCGATGTCCTCGCAGGCCACCAGCGCCAGGGTCGTGTCCGGCCGGACGACCGTCGCGAGACCGCCGCCGGGGCCGTCCGGCGCCAGCTGGGGCAGGTTCTCCATGAAGAACGCGGGCTTGACCACGGCCCAGCGGGCGAAGCCCGCCCCGCGCACCTTCTCCAGGATCGCCTGCTTGGTGTCGAAGTAGGGCTCCAGCGCCGCCCAGTGGCCCTCCGCCCAGCCCGGCGTCTCCGTGTGCCGTCCGGTCCCGCTGGTCGAGGACTGCACGAACTGCGGCACGCCCGCGGCCCGCGCCGCCCCGATGAGGTGCGTCGCCTGCGCCAGCTCTCCGGCGAAGTCGACGCCGCTCTCGCTCATCGGCGGCATCTGCACCGAGAACACGGCCCGGACGTCCGCGCAGGCCGCGTCCAGCGAGGACCGGTCGGTCAGGTCCCCGGTCACCAGCTCGACGCCCAGCGCCTCGACGTCCTTGGCGCGCCACGTGTCCGGGTCGCGCACCAGGGCGCGCACCGGGATGCCGGCGGCCAGCAGGGCCCGGGCGGTGGCCCCGCCCTGGCGGCCGGTGGCGCCGGTGACCAGGACGGGGGTGGATCGTGGTGCCATGGCGGTGTCTCCTCGCGAACCGGGGAACGCGAAACGGCGGGGCCCGCCGTTTCCTTCCCGGCTACGATATGGCGGGGCCCACCACTTAGCAACTGGAGTGAGAACGTGACCGGTCAGCGCGCGGACGCCCGCCGCAACTACAGCCGCATCCTCGCCGTGGCGGAGGCCGAGGTGGCCCAGCACGGAGCCGCCGCCTCCCTCGAACAGGTCGCCCGCACGGCAGGCGTCGGCTCCGCCACCGTGCGCCGTCACTTCCCCACCCGCCAGGCGCTCCTGGAAGCCGTCTTCCAGGAGCGCATCCAGACCCTCTGCGGGCGCGCGGACGAGCTGGGCCGGACCGGGGACAGCCGCGCCGCCCTGCTGGACTGGCTGCGTGCCTTCGTGGAGTACGCCGTCTCCGCCCGGGGGTTCGCGGACGCACTGACCTACGAGCCGCCGACCGACGCACCCGCCGGCGACGCCCCGCACTCCTGTGGCGCGGTGCTCGAAGGAGCGGCCGCACCCCTGCTCCGGCGGGCGCTGGACGACGGGACGGTCAGGCCGGGCGTCACCTTCCACGACCTGATCACCCTGGTCGTCGGCATCGCCCTGGCCACCGAGCACCACACCGAACCGTCGGTCCAGGCCGACCGCCTCTTCACGCTCGCGGTCGAGGGCCTCAGCCCGAGCCCCTGAGGGGTGCGGCTTCCGGTCAGCCCGCCGCGCCCCTGACCGCGACCCTGACCCGGTCGACCCGCATCGGGTGGCCCGGCTCGGTCGCGGGGCCCGCCGTCGCCCCGTCGGCCTCCGGCAGCTTGCCGCCGACCGCCACGTTCAGGATCAGGAACACCCCGTGGTCCACGGCCCGCTTCCAGGTCCCGGCGTCCATCGCGTCGGCCCGCACCCGGTGGTACACCCGGTCGTCCCGGTACCAGCGCACCTCCCGCGCCCCGGGGGAGAGGTCGACCTCGACGGCGTACGTGTGGAACGCCTCGCGGCAGTCCGCGCACGGCTGAGGGCCCGACGTCAGCCCCACGGGCTCCTCGCACGGGCCGCCGTCCAGGACCCCGCAGTGCATCGAGCCGAAGACGGTGTCCCGGCCGTTGACCGACTCCATCACGTCCAGCTCGCCCACCCCGGGCCAGCCGGTGTACCCGTCGCGCAGATCCGCGCCCAGGGTCCAGAACGCCGGCCAGTAGCCCGCCGCCTTCGGCCCCGTCACGTCCGGCAGCGCGATCGACGCCTCGATCCGCAGCACCCCGCCGGGCGGCGGCGCGAAGTCGGACCGCACGGTCGTGATCCGGCCCGAACTCCACCGCCCGCCCTTCCTGGTGGGCACGATCTCCAGAACGCCCTTCCCGTCCAGGCGTACGTTGTCGGTCGAGTCGGTCATGGTCTCGATCTCGCCGGTGCCCCACCGCGGCGCCGGGCAGCCGGGGTAGCAGGTGCCGAGGTCGTAGCTCCAGTTCGCGGGGGAGGGGCGGCTGTTCGCCGGGCCGTCGAAGTCGTCCCGCAGCAGCTCGGTCCAGCCGTCCGCCCCGGATGCGGCGGATCCGGCGGGAGCGCGGGACCCGGCCGGGGGCAGCGCGCCCGACTCCGTCAGCAGCCGCTCCAGCCGTGGGGCCAGCACGACGGCCGCCACGTTCGTCAGGTGGGCGTCGTCCCGGTAGAGCAGGATCCGGTCCCGTACCGCCGGGCAGGTCGGCCCGTCCCCCGGGCACAGCACCGGGTTCACGCTGACGGACCGCACGCCCGGCACCGCGCCCGCCGCGATCCGCCGCGCCAGCGGGTCCGGCACAACCGCCTCCGCCCGGCTGAACGCGCAGGCGGCGGCGGAGTCCGGAGCGCCGGAGACGCACGCGGGAATGTCCGTCCCCGGTACGGGGGTGTCCTCGATGTACACGATCGGCGCGCCGGTCGCCCGCAGCGGCTTCAGCGTCTTCTCCCAGGCGGCGGCGAGGAGTTCACGGTCGGCGGTGTAGCGGTTGAGTGAGGCGATCACGATGAGCCGGGGCTTCGGCCCCGTACGCAGCCGGTCCAGTGCGTCGGCCCGCCAGGTGTCGCACTCCCGGTACTCGCGGCCCAACTGAGGGTTCTTCACGGTCAGTTCCGGCAGCGGGCAGCCCTGCTTCACCAGCTCCTGGAGCGCCCAGCCGCGCTGGGAGGCCAGTGCGAGCAGCGGCGAGAACCACTGCCCGGCGTGGGAGTCGCCGAGCAGGACGACGCGGTCGGGGCTGTCCTCCGCCCCGAACAGGCACTCCGGGCTGCGGGTCACCGCGGGCGCGGCCTGGCAGGCCCCGTCCGGCGGGAAGTCCTCGCGCGCCTGGGCCGGGCCCGGCACCAGCGGGCCGTCCGCGAGCGGGGAGCCGTCGGCCCGGGCCAGCAGCGAGGGGCCGGAGGCCGCACCCGGCGGGAGGCCCCCGGCGTCGACGGGGGTGGCCGGGCCCATCAGGTGCAGGGTCGTGGTGCCGACGACCAGCGCGAGGACGACCGGCAGGACGATGGCGGAGATCCCCACCGCCAGCCCGCGGCGCGGGAGTTCGGAGACCGTACGGCTGCGGCGCAGCGGCTGCTCGACCCAGCGCATGGTGGCGAGGGCGGGCAGCGCGGCGGCCAGCGTCAGCGCCGTCTTCGCGGGCCAGCCGAGCGTCCCGAGCCGTGCCTCGGCGAGGACCAGCACCGGCCAGTGCCACAGGTAGAGGTTGTAGGAGAGCCGCCCGACGGCCCGAGGGGCCCGTCCGCTCAGCAACCGGCCGACTCCGTAGGCCCCTTGGACCTCGCGCTCGCCCCGGCCCGGGATCGCGGCGAGGATCACGGCGGCCGTCCCCAGGGTGGGGACGAGTGCCGCGTGGCCGGGGTACGGGGTCGACGCGTCGTACGACACGACACACCAGACGATCGCCGCGGCCCCCGCCCATCCGCAGACCAGCCGCAGCGGGCGCGGCCCGCGCAGCAGGTGCCAGGGCAGCAGCGCCAGCAGCGCGCCGACGGCGAACTGCCAGACCCGCGAGGGGGTTCCGAGGTACGCGAGCGAGACGGAGTCCCGCGTCCAGTGCAGCGACAGTGCGAAGGACGCGAGTGCCACGGCGGCGGTGGCGAGCGCCACGACCGCGCGCACGGCCCGGCCCCGCCGGACCGCACGGGCGGCGACGAGCACGATCACCGCCAGCAGCGGGGCCCAGAACAGGTAGAACTGCTCCTCGACGGCGAGCGACCAGAAGTGCAGCAGCGGGCTCTGGTCGTGCCCGGCGGCCAGATAGTCGGTCTGCTGGGAGACGAACCGCCAGTTGGCGACGGACAGCGCGGCCGCGAGGACGTCCTGCTCCAGGTCGGCGCGGAGCAGCGGTACGGTCAGCCACGCCCCGGCCACCGCGACCGCGGCGAGGACGACGGCGGCGGAGGGCAGCAGCCGGCGGGCCCGGCGGGAGAAGAAGTCGCCGAGCCGGATCCGGCCGGTGGTGATCGCCTCCCGGACCAGGAGCCCGGTGATCAGATAGCCGGAGATGACGAAGAAGACGTCCACTCCGACGAAGCCGCCCGCCGTCCCCGGTATCTGGGCGTGGAAGGCGAGGACCGCGAGGACGGCGACGGCGCGCAGCCCTTCGATGTCGGGCCGGAACGTGGACCGGTGCGGGCTGGGCCCGGACTCGTTGCCCGGGCCGGCAGAGCTGCCCGAGCCGCCCGGTCGCGGGGGTGTGGCTGATGGTGGCGGAGGAGCGGACCGCTTCCGGCGGGGGCCGTGGGCGAGGAGGAACGGCATCGGGTGGCGCCTTTCGGTGCGGCTCAACTCAGCCACGGGAGCATCGGGTCGACCCACCCGGAGGCGAGCAGACCGGTGAGCAGGAGGACGGCGGAGGCGGCGAGGGCCTCGGGCCAGCGGCGGGGCAGCACACCCGTCCGGGGCCGGAGTCGGGTCCGGGTCCGTGAGCGGTGGTCGGCGGGCGGCCCGGCGGCCTCGGCGGGTGCTCGGCCGTCCGGCCGCAGTTCGGTCAGCAGGTCCCGGATCAGGGGCACGTTGATCTGGAGCTGGACCAGGAGATAGAGGCCGAGGCCCCAGGCGGGCTCCCAGCCGTTGCGGGCCACCACCAGCGCGAGACCCCCGGCGGCGGCCCCGTTGGACAGCACCAGCCAGATCAGCGAGACGCCCACGACCCGGCGGGCCATCGAGCCCGAACTCCTGCTGCTCCGCACGCCCGTGGGCACCCAGGCGGCGCTGCGGCCCCGCAGGGTGTGCCAGAAAGCGGTGGCGGCGGCCACGCTGGTGAGGACGTTCGCGCGGATCACCTCCACCCGCCACCGGGTCCGGCTGATCCGGGGCAGCAGCACATGCCACAGCCACAGCGGGGCCAGCAGCGGCAGCACGTGCCAGGGGCGGATGTGGTCCGGGTACCAGAACATCATCACCAGCGGAGGGAGCGGGGCGGCGAAGGTGTTCACGGCCGTGGTCAGGTAGCCGACGACACCCTCGTAGAAGCAGAGCCGCATCCGCCAGGGGGCGCCCATGCGCCCCAGGACCGGGGTGCCGAGGAGGTGCAGGTTGCCCATCGCCCACCGGTACTGCTGGTTGACGAACGAGGTGACAGTGTCCGGCGAGGTGCCCTTGGCGACCAGGACCGGGACGTACTGGGTGCGGAACCCCCGCTCGTGCAGGGCGAGTCCGGTGTACAGGTCCTCGCTGTGGTCGAGCCGGGCGAAGCCGCCCGCCAGGTCGATCGCGGAGCGCCGGTAGACGGCGTTGCTGCCGCAGCAGATCGCCGCGTCGCTGGCGTCCCGCGAGGGCTGGATCCAGCGGAAGAACCACTCCTGCGCGGCCCCGGCGGCGCGCTGGATCCAGTCCATGCCCGCGTCGGTGTCGAAGCACTGCGGGCTCTGCACGATGCCGACGGCGGGGTCCGCGAGATACGGGACCAGATGGCGCAGGAAGTCCGGCCGGGGCGCGAAGTCCGCGTCGAGGATCGCGATGTACTCGGCCCCGGACAGCGTGAGCGCGTGGTTGAGGTTCCCCGCCTTCTTCAGGTGGCCCCGGTCGGGGCGTACGACGTACCGGTAGCCGTGCTCGGCCGCCAGGGCCGCCACCTCGGCCCGGTCGGCGTCGTCCAGCACCCAGACGGTGAGCGCGTCGGGCCAGTCGAGGGCGGCGACCGCGCGGTAGGCGTTGGCGAGCACGGGCAGCGGCTCGCCGCAGGTCGGCAGATAGAGGTCCACGCCCGGCAGTCCGGCGGGCCGCCATGCGCGGACGAGCACCTCGTGCGAGGCCCGGGTCAGCCGGCGCTGGCGCAGGCTGTTCAGGGAGGACAGCAGCAGGGCCACGACGTTCAGCCCGAGGACGGCGAGGAAGGCCCACAGCACGGGGGTCCGTAACGCGAAGGTGAACATCGTCGCCGCCGTGAACACGAAGGCCAGCGAACTGCTCACCAGCACCCATCGGCGTTGCGGACCGAAGTACCAGTAGAGCTCGTCGTCGGACGGAGGTTGCGGAAGGTGATGCACGGTCATAAAGCCCCCCACGGCTGTGTATGTGCCCGTTTCAGGTGGCCCACCCTAATGTCAAAGGTATAGACCACTTACCCGAGAACGCCCCGACGGACAGAATCGGACACCGGTTTGGCGTGACTCAATTGGTCCAGACCTCTGGGTGATCCCATTCGAGCCCGGCGCCCGCCCGCAGGAGGAAGAAGCAGGTCACGCGGGGGTGAACAGTCCCGGAAGACTTGCCCGGCCGGACACCGACCGGGACGCCCGACCGGCCACCCGCCCGCACGCCCGGGGCGGAGGCGGACCCTCCGCCGGACGGATCGCCCGGCACACCCGTCCACCGGGCAGGACACCGGGCACACCCCGCACACCGGACGGCACAATGGGTCCATGCCGATACCCAGCCGCGCCGCCCTCGTCGACCACCTCGTCCGTACGCGTATCGCGGGGGACGTCGCCACGCCACGTGACAACAACCTCTCCCACTACCGCAAGCTCGCCAACGGCGACCGCCACTACTGGCTGGGCCTGGAGCTGGGCGACCGCTGGACCGACGAGCAGGACGTGCTCGCCGTGATGGCGGAGCGCTGCGGCGTCAACGACGACCCGGCGCACCGGCAGGGCCAGGACACCATCGACCCGGAGCTGACGGTCGACGCCCTGGAGCGGATGGCGGCCCGGCTGCGCAAGGCCGCGGACGGCCGCGAGCGGGTCCTGTTCGCCACCGGGCACCCCGGCGGCCTGCTGGACGTGCACCGGCAGACGGCGGACGCGCTGCGCCGCGCGGGCTGCGAGATCGTCCGCATCCCGTCCGGGCTGATGGCGGACGAGGGCATGGTCTTCCAGTTCGCCGACGTCGCGATGCTGGAACGCGGGGCGACCCTCTGGCACACCCACTCCCCGGCCCCGATGGCCGCCATCCTGGACGCCCTGGCCCACCTCGGCCGCCCGCTGCCCGACCTGGTCGTCGCCGACCACGGCTGGGCGGGCTGCGCGGGCCAGCGGGGGCTGGACGCGATCGGCTACGCGGACTGCAACGACCCGGCCCTGTTCCTCGGCGAGGCGGAGGGCACCCTCCAGGTCACGGTTCCGCTGGACGACCACGTCACCGACCCGCGCTTCTACGACCCGATGACGGACTACCTGCTGCACGCGGCGGGGCTGCTGGAGGATGAGCCGGTGGAGTCCGCGGAGCCCGTGGAGCCCGTGGAGGAGCCGGCCGCGTAGCCGACCGGACGGAGCGAAGGCGCGGGAGGCACGGGAGCGGCGGATCGCGAGGACGGTGGCGGAGCTGACGCCGTGGGGATCAGAGGCCGGTGCCCCGGTGCCGCCGCACCCGCTGCGCCCGCCCCGGCGTCGGGTCCAGATACACCCGCCGCACCGACGGGAACCGCTCGCGCAACTGAGCCTCCGCCTCCTCGCAGGCCCACTCGACCTCCGCGGCGGAGGCCATGTCCCGGAAGTCGATCTTCGCGGCGATCAGGATCTCGGTCGGCCCCTGGATCAGCGTGGTCAGCTCCAGCACGTCCACGATGTGCGGCACCGACAGCAGCTCCTCGCGCACCCCGGCCCGCATCGCCGGGGGCAGCGGCCGCCCGATGAGCAGCTGCGCGTTGGTGCGGCCGAGCACCCAGGCCACGTACACGAGCAGCAGGCCGATCAGGCAGGACGCGATCCCGTCCCAGACGCCCGAGCCCGAGAGCTGCCCGCCGAGCAGTCCGCCCGCCGCCAGCAGGAGCCCGATCAGGGCCGCCGAGTCCTCCATCACGACGGCCTTCACCGCCGTGTCCGGGGTGTGGCGCAGGTAGTACGTGTCCGGCACCCGCAGCCGTGACGCCTCGCGCCGCACCTGCTTGACCCCGGTGCGCAGCGAGTAGCCCTCCAGCAGGAAGGCGACGGCCAGGACGACGTAGGAGACGAGCGGGTCGCCCAGCTCCTCGCCCTCGACCAGGGTGTGGACGCCGTCGTAGAGGGAGAAGACGGCCCCGCCGACGAAGGTGGCGATGGAGGCGAGCATCGCCCAGATGTAGCGCTCGGGGCCGTGGCCGAGCGGATGGTCCTCGTCGGCCGGCTTCCCGCTCCGCTTGAGCGCGGCGAGGAGCATGACCTCGGTGACGGTGTCGGCGACCGAGTGGGCCGCCTCGGAGAGCATCGCGCTGGAGCCGCTGATCAGCCCCGCGACGGCCTTCGCCACGGCGATGCCGAGGTTGGCGACGGCCGCCACGATCACCGTGAACGTGGACTCCCCGCCATCGGTCCCACTGCCCGCTTCCGCGTCACCCATGGTGGGGAGTATGTCCGAAATGACACTTCAGGTGGTGCTCATCCCCGGGGGACGCGTCATCCCCGGGGGACGCGGACGACGCCTTCCTGGATGACGGTGATGGCGAGCCGTCCGTCTGCGGTGTAGATGCGTGCCTGGCCCAGGCCCCGGCCACCGGAGGCAGACGGGGACTCCTGGTCGTACAGCAGCCACTCGTCCGCCCGGAACGGCCGGTGGAACCACATCGCGTGGTCGAGGCTCGCGCCGACCACGTCCCCGACCGCCCAGCCGCCCCGCCCGTGGGCGAGGAGCACCGAGTCGAGCAGGGTCATGTCGGAGACGTAGGTCGCCAGGCAGACGTGCAGCAGCGGATCGTCCGCGAGCTTGCCGTTCGTCCGGAACCACACCTGGGACCGCGGTTCGCGCGCCTCGCCCACCGTGCCGAACGGCGGCGCGTCCACGTACCGCAGGTCCACCGCGGCCCGCGCCTCGATCAGCCGGTCCACGACCCCCGGATCGCTGAAGCGGTCCGTGTACCGGGGCAGCATCTCGGCCGCCGTCGGCAGGGTCTCCGGGTCGGGGGCGGCGGGCATGGGCGCCTGGTGCTCCAGGCCCTCCTCGTGGCTCTGGAAGGACGCGGAGAGGTGGAAGATCGGCTGCCCGTGCTGGACGGCGACGACGCGACGGGTGGTGAAGGACCGCCCGTCGCGGATGCGGTCCACGGTGTAGACGATGGGCGCGCCGGGGTCGCCCGCCCGCAGGAAGTAGGAGTGGAGGGAGTGGGCTCCCCGGTCGTCCGGGACGGTGCGGCCCGCGGCGACGAGCGCCTGGGCCGCGACCTGGCCGCCGAACACCCGGGGCACGAGCGAACTGCGGCTCTCGCCCCGGAAGATGTCCCGCTCGATCTGCTCCAGGTCCAGCAGGTGGAGCAGATCGAGCAGGGGGTCGGGACTCTCGTTCATGGACGGAACGTGATCCCTTACAGGCCCATGGACTTGGCGATGATCGACTTCATGACCTCGCTGGTGCCGCCGTAGATGCGGTTGACCCGGTTGTCCGCGTACAGGCGGGCGATCGGGTACTCGTTCATGAAGCCGTAGCCGCCGTGCAGCTGGAGGCAGCGGTCGATGACGCGGTGGGCGACCTCGGTGCAGAACAGCTTCGCGGAGGCGGCCTCGGCCGCCGTCAGCTCCCCGGCGTCCAGGGCCTCCAGCGCGCGGTCGGCGACGGCCTGGGCCGCGTCCACCTCGGCCTGGCAGGCGGCCAGCTCGAACTTGGTGTTCTGGAACGAGGCGACCGTCTTGCCGAAGACCGTGCGGTCCTGCACGTACTCCTTGGCGAACCGGACGGCCGCCGCGGCCTGGGCGTACGCGCCGAAGGCGATGCCCCAGCGCTCGGAGGCCAGGTTGGTGCCGAGGTAGCCGAAGCCCTTGTTCTCCTCGCCCATGAGGTCCTCGACGGGGACCTTGACGTCGACGAACGCCAGCTCGGCGGTGTCGGAGACCCGCAGGCCCAGCTTGTCGAGCTTGCGGCCGACCGAGTAGCCCGCGGACTTCGTGTCGACGGCGAAGAGGGAGATGCCGAAGCGGCGGTCGTCCTCGCGCGGGGCGGCGGTGCGGGCGCAGACGATCACGCGGTCGGCGTGGACACCGCCGGTGATGAAGGTCTTGGACCCGTTGAGGACGTAGTGCGTGCCGTCCTCGGAGAGCTTGGCGGTGGTCTTCATGCCCGCGACGTCGGAGCCGGTGCCCGGCTCGGTCATCGCGAGGGCCCACATCTCCTCGCCGCTCGCGAACTTCGGCAGCCAGCGCTTCTTCTGGTCGCCGGTGGCCAGCATCTTGATGTACGGGAGGCCGAGCAGGGTGTGCACGCCGGAGCCGCCGAAGGAGACGCCCGCACGGGCGGTCTCCTCGTAGATGACGGCCTCGTACTTGTGCGAGTCGATGCCCGCGCCGCCGTACTCCTCGTCGACCTCGATGCCGAAGACGCCCAGCTCGCCCAGCTTGAGGTAGAAGTCGCGCGGCGCCTGGCCCGCGGCGAACCACTCGTCGTAGACCGGCACGACCTCGGCCGCGATGAAGGCGCGGATGGTCTCCCGGAACGCCTCGTGGTCCTCGTTGAATACCGTACGGCGCACGGGATGCCTCCTAGGTCGGCAGTCGATTCGCGGAACTCGCGGTATGCGGCTAAGCGCTTGCTCAGACTCCCTTCGAAGTTACCCGCCGGTTGTGGTCGCTGTCCAGGGTGATGCTCGGCACGCGGGGGTCAGGTGCGCACCGGACCCCCGCTGCCCGCGTGCGGGCCGGTTGTCAGTGGCGTGGGGGAGTATCGGAACGACGGCGACGGAACGTACGCGCGACGGAACGTACGGACGTATACGGGAGACCATCGTGACCATCACGAACGAGCGGCTGGCGCAGTACACGTTCCTGGCCCTGCTGTACGAGGACGACTACTTCCCCGACCACGTCCTGGACAAGGGCACGGCGGTCCTGCGCGCCCTGTGCGAGCGGATCGAGGCCGAGAAGCCCGCAGACCTCACCGCCCTGTACGCGCTGACCGCCGCGCCGACCCGGGCCTTCAACGACCTGGAGGCGGAGTTCGAGGCGGCGGGCAGCGAGATCGAGACGGTCGCCCGCGAGGAGATAGGCGAGGCCTTCTGGATCATCGCGACGGCGTACGGCTTCGCGGACGCGGATCCGGAGCAGCTGATCGCCGAGCGCGAGTGGTGACCGTCTCCAGCCTCCGCCTCCGCCTCCGCGTCCTGTCTCCGGGGGACGGGCCGGGCGGCGGCGGCCGTGGGACGGTGAAGGAGTGAGGCTGGAGGACCTGGCCCGGTTGCGTCGGGCCCGCGACCGCATGGACCGCGAGTACGCCGAACCGCTCGACGTGCCCTCGCTGGCCCGTGCCGCGCTGATGTCGCCCGGACACTTCTCCCGCAGCTTCCGGGCGGCCTTCGGCGAGACCCCGTACAGCTATCTCATGACCCGCCGCATCGAGCGGGCCAAGGCACTGCTGCGCCGGGGCGACCTGTCGGTCACGGACGTCTGCTTCGCCGTCGGCTGTACGTCGCTCGGCTCGTTCAGCTCCCGCTTCACCGAGCTGGTCGGCGAGAGCCCGAGCGCCTACCGGGCCCGCCCCCACGACGCGGGCGGGACCATCCCCGCGTGCGTCGCCAAGATGCTCACGAGACCGGTCAGGAATGGAGAAGCGGATCGCAAGCCCCGCCCGTAGCGTGAAATGCATGAACATCAACCTCTCGCAGTGCTTCATCGCCGTCGACGACCACGACAAGGCGCTCGCCTTCTACCGCGACGCCCTGGGAATGGAGGTCCGCAACGACGTCGGATTCGAAGGCATGCGCTGGGTGACCGTCGGGTCTCCCGCACAGCCCGACGTGGAGATCGTCCTGGAGCCCCCGCTCGCGGACCCGAACGCCCCGGAGGCCGACCGCCGCACCATGGCCGAGCTGCTCGCCAAGGGCATGCTGCGCGGCGTCATCCTCTCCTCCGAGGACGTCGACGCGGCCTTCGAGAAGGTCCGCGCGGCGGGCGGAGAGGTGCTCCAGGAGCCGATCGACCAGCCGTACGGCGTCCGCGACTGCGCCTTCCGCGACCCCGCCGGCAACATGCTCCGCATCACCCAGGCCAAGAAGTAGCACCAGCCCATCAGCCCCTGGGGGGCCGGGGCCGAAACAGGCCCCGGCCCTCACGCACGACCAGTAGGCTCCCGCGCACCGGCGGGCGCCCGTACCGAGCCCCACGAGCCGTGTACCGAGCCCCACGAGCCGTACCAGCCCCACGAGCCGTACCAGCAGGGCCCCCGCACCAGCAGGCTCCGCGCACCAGTAATGGAGAGACGACGAGCATGGCTCCGCGAACGAAGACCCAGCAGCCGCCCGCGCCGCACGCTGCCGACAGCCACGACCTGATCCGTGTGCACGGCGCGCGGGAGAACAACCTGAAGGACGTCAGCATCGAGCTCCCGAAGCGCCGGCTGACGGTGTTCACCGGAGTCTCCGGCTCGGGCAAGAGCTCGCTGGTCTTCGCCACGATCGCCGCGGAGTCCCAGCGGCTGATCAACGAGACCTACCCCGCCTTCGTCCAGGGCTTCATGCCCACGCAGGCGCGACCCGACGTCGACGTCCTCGACGGGCTGACGACCGCGATCATCGTCGACCAGCAGCGGATGGGCAGCGACCCCCGCTCCACGGTCGGCACCGCCACCGACGCCAACGCCATGCTGCGCATCCTCTTCAGCCGACTGGGCGAGCCGCACATCGGCCCGCCCGGCGCGTTCGCCTTCAACGTCCCCTCGGTATCGGCGAGCGGCGCGATCACCGTCGAGCGGGGCAACAAGAAGGCGGTCAAGGCGACCTTCAGCCGCACCGGCGGCATGTGCCCGCGCTGCGAGGGCCGCGGCTCGGTCTCCGACATCGACCTCACCCAGCTCTACGACGACTCGAAGTCGATCGCCGAGGGCGCGTTCACCATCCCCGGCTGGAAGTCGGACAGCTGGTGGACCGTGCGGATCTACGCGGACTCCGGCTTCCTCGACCCGAACAAGCCGATCGCCAAGTTCACCAAGAAGGAGATGCAGGACTTCCTCTACCGGGAGCCGACCAAGGTGAAGGTCGAGGGTTCCACCCTCACCTTCGAGGGGCTGATCCCCAAGATCCAGAAGTCGTTCCTGTCCAAGGACCGCGAGTCGATGCAGCCCCACATCCGGGAGTTCGTCGACCGGGCGGTCACCTTCGCCACCTGCCCCGAGTGCGAGGGGACCCGGCTCACCGAGGGCGCCCGGTCCTCGAAGATCAACAAGATCTCGATCGCCGACGCCTGCGCGATGGAGATCCGCGACCTCGCGGAATGGGTCCGCCGCCTGGACGAACCCTCGGTCGCCCCGCTCCTCGAAGCCCTCCAGCAGACCCTGGACTCCTTCGTGGAGATCGGCCTCGGCTACCTCGCCCTGGACCGCCCCTCCGGCACCCTGTCCGGCGGCGAGGCCCAGCGCGTCAAGATGATCCGCCACCTCGGCTCCTCGCTCACCGACGTCACGTACGTCTTCGACGAGCCGACCATCGGTCTGCACCCGCACGACATCCGGCGCATGAACGACCTGCTGCTGCGGCTGCGCGACAAGGGCAACACGGTCCTGGTCGTGGAGCACAAGCCCGAGGCCATCGCCATCGCCGACCACGTGGTCGACCTCGGCCCCGGGGCTGGTACGGCGGGCGGCACGGTCTGCTTCGAGGGCACCCTGGAAGGGCTCCGCGCCTCCGACACCGTCACCGGCCGCCACCTGGACGACCGGGCCGTGCTCAAGGAGGAGGTGCGCAAGTCCACCGGGGCGCTGGAGATCCGCGGCGCGACCTCGCACAACCTCCGGGACGTCGACGTCGACATCCCGCTCGGCGTGCTCACCGTCATCACCGGAGTGGCGGGCTCCGGAAAGAGCTCGCTCGTCCACGGCTCGATCCCGGCGGGCGAGAACGTCATCTCGGTCGACCAGAGCCCCATCAAGGGGTCCCGCCGCAGCAACCCGGCGACGTACACGGGACTCCTGGAGCCGATCCGCAAGGCCTTCGCCAAGGCCAACGGCGTGAAGCCCGCCCTCTTCAGCGCCAACTCCGAGGGCGCCTGCCCCACCTGCAACGGCGCGGGCGTCATCTTCACCGACCTCGGCATGATGGCGAGCGTCTCCAGCCCCTGCGAGGACTGCGAGGGCAAGCGGTTCCAGGCCTCGGTCCTGGACTACCACCTGGGCGGCCGTGACATCAGCGAG